>NZ_CP045392.1:638333-957500 GCF_009363635.1 Erythrobacter sp. THAF29
CTCGGTACCCACCGGGACACAATCTAGGAAGAACGGGTGAGGGAGCGGGTGGCCCGGCCTCATAAAGGAGGCATGCGATGAAAGATGGGCGCTGGCCGCAGCTCGATTATGCTGCTGACAAAGCGGTGATCGAGACATGCCGCGCCTATCTTCAGGTCATCGGAAAACTTCCGACCCGCGCCAGGCCTTGGTGTAATCATAGCTGGCACTTGGCGCTGCGAGTCGTGCCGCGCGGGTTTCGAACCTATCCGGTGGTCGCGGGCCAGCAAGAGGTGGAATTACTCTTTGACTGCCTCGCGAGCGAGGTCGTGGTCGAGAATTCCGATGGGTTTCGCGGCAAATTGGCAATAACGGGGCAGACGGTTGCCGAATTCCACTCAGGTCTGGGTGATCTGCTTGGGAAGGCCGGGGTCAGGATCGATATCTCGGGCTCCCCGAATGAAGTGGACCCGGCCGTCCCGTTCGTAATGGACGACCGCGGCCGGGCCTGGGGCGCCGATACGATCCGGCGGATCCACGCAGCCTTTCGCAGCGTGGACCGGGTATTCGAGCTTTTCCGCAGCGGATTTGTCGGCAAGTCGAGCCCCAGCCACCTGTTCTGGGGTAGCTTCGACCTTGCCGTCACTCGCTTTTCGGGTCGTGAGGCTCCACTTCATCCGGGCGGCTTCCCCAACCTCCCAGACCGCGTGACCCGCGAGGCTTACAGCCACGAAGTTGCAAGCGCGGGCTTCTGGCTCGGCGGAGGCGGGGTCGATGAAGCCGCATTCTATGCCTATGGTTACCCCTCGCCAGAAGGCTTGGCCAATGCAATCGTGACTACGCCGGGCGCCTACTGGCACGGCGAGCTCGGCGAATTCGTGCTGCCCTATGCAGTTGTGTGCGATGCCGCCGACCCCGACGCGCTGCTACTCGATTTCCTCGAACAGACCTATGCTGCAGTCGCCGAGCTTGGGAAATGGGAGCGGGAGGATCTGGAACTGCCTTCGGTCGCATTCGGTGAACCTTACGACGTTAAGGCGCATCGCAGCTAAAGTTCCGGCTGCATCCACTCTTCAGTGTAGTCGCTTCCTGTTGCGCTCTTTCTCAGATCAACGCATCTTCCGGAAATGGGCATCATGGAAATCATCGGCATCGCGGGAAGCGTCAGCCTGCTGGCGGGCTGGCGGCTTTACCTTTGCATCTTCGCGACCGGCCTTGCGATGCGCCTCGATGTGCTGCCGGTGCCCGAACATCTCGCGAGTCTTTCGGTGCTCGAAAATCCGTGGGTGATGGGGATCGCCGCGATAGGCGCTCTGGCGGAGTTCTTTGCCGACAAGGTGATGTGGCTCGACAGCGTGTGGGACACGATCCACACGCTCGTGCGGCCAGTGGGCGGCGCGCTGCTCGCCCTCGCCATCGTCGATCCGTCCGACCCAGCGATGCAGGTGCTTGCATTCCTGCTCGGCGGCGGGGCGAGCTTTCTCGCGCATGGGGGCAAGGCGAGTGCGCGCGCCGTGGTCAACACCTCGCCCGAACCGGTCAGCAATGCGGTGGTATCGAGCGCGGAGGACGTCGCCACAGTCGGCCTGCTGTGGCTCGTCTACGAATACCCGATGATCGCAGCCGGAATCGCCCTGTTCCTGTTCATGCTGACAATGGCCACTCTCTGGCTGGCGCAAAAGGTCATCAAGCGGGTGTTCTTCCGGGCGGGAAAGCCCGAAGCCTAGGAAAACCTTCCGATAAATTCCTCAACCACCGGCGCGATCATCTTGCGCCAGCGGCTGCCGTTGAAGATACCGTAATGGCCGGCACCTTCGGCCATGAAGTACTGTTTTTTGTCCTCGGGCAGTCCACTTGCGAGTTTCAGCGCAGCGCGCGTCTGGCCAAGACCCGAGATGTCGTCGCGCTCGCCTTCGATCGCGAGCAGCGCCGTGTCGGTGATTTGTGTAAGGTCGACCACCTCGCCCTTGTGCTTGAAAGTGCCGTTGGGGATCGAGTGCTTCTGGAACACTTCCTCGACCGTCTGGAGGTAGAACTCCGCGGTCATGTCGCATACGGCGCGATATTCGTCGTAGAAATCCTTGGTCGCCTGCGCGCTCTCCTGGTCGCCGCGGGTGAGGTGCTTGAACATCTCGTAGTGGCTCATCATGTGGCTCTGCAGGTTCATGCTCATGAACGCCGATAGCTGCATGAAGCCCGGATAGACCTTGCGCCCCGCACCGCGATAATTGGCGGGCACTGTCGCGATCACGCTGTGACGGAACCACTCTATCGGGCGGTTCATCGCGTGATCGTTGACGCTGGTGGGGCTTTCGCGGGTGTCGATCGGCCCACCCATCATGGTAAGCGTCGCCGGGGTTGCGGGCGATTTGTGCTGGTTCAAAAGCGCGGTCGCGGCAAAGGCCGGAACCGAAGGCTGGCACACGGCGAGCATATGCGGTCGCCGCCCGCCCTTACCGCCATTGCTCACGCCCTCGATATATTCGAGAAACTCCATCAGGTAATCGATGTAGTCGTCGAGGTCGAAATGCCCCTCGTGGAGCGGCACGGTCGAGGCATCGGCCCAGTCGGTTATGTAGACTTCGAATTTCTGGAGCATCCGGCGGACGGTGCCACGCAGCAACGTCGCGTAATGCCCGCTCATCGGCGCGACGATCAGCAGCTTGGGTCGATCGTCATCGACGCCATCGAGACGAAATCGCTTGAGATCGCCGAACGGGCGATTGACCACTGTGGCCTCGATCACGGGCCAGACCTTGCCGTCAACTTCGATCTCGGTGATGCCGAATGCGGGCTTGCCATAGCTTGCGGTGGCATGCGCAAACACGTCCAGTGCATGCGCTGCCATCGGGACGGTGCCGACCTGCCTGAAAGGGTTTGCTGGGCTCGAAAGCATTTCGGAAGAGATCGAAGCCCAGGCGCTGATGCCGTTAAGCATGCTGCGCTGCACCTCGTAGGCGTGATAAAGCATTCGTTTGCCCCTGTTGCTGCGACATCCTGTCCACGCCTCTTTGCGGGCGATTCCGACACTAAGGTGGGGGGTTTCGGGGCATTGTGCAATGCACAATCGGGTGAAGCGACGGATTGCACACAGTCGCTGTGTGCTTTTTGCACGTGTAATTTTCCGATGCCGTAGCTAAATCGGCGGAACGATGGACGCGCAAACGACGCAATCTCCAGAAAACGAGGCGGCGAGGGAGCCCGAAAACCAGCGGAAACCCCGCTCGCTGGCGCCGCTGCGCATGGTTTATCGCGAAGCGGCGAAGTACCCTAAGCAGGTGATCTTCGCCCTGCTCGCACTGCTGGTGACAGCCGGGGCGACGCTCGCCATTCCCGCCGCGATGCAGTTGATCGTCGACCGGGGTTTCGGCGGTGCAGGAGAAGGCGCAGGCGATATCGGACGGTGGTTCCGGTACCTGCTCCTGATCGTATTCATCATCGGTCTGGGCACAGCGGCCCGCTTCTACTTCGTAAGCTGGATCGGCGAACGCGTCGTCGCTGACATTCGCCGCAAGGTTCACCGCAACCTGATGCGCCTGTCGCCCTCTTTCTACGAGGAGAACAGTCCCAAGGAAATCTCGAGCCGGATGACTTCGGACACCGCGATCATCGAAACCGTTGTGGGGACGACCGTTTCGGTGGCGTTGCGCAATGTCTTTCTTGGCATCGGCGGCACGATTTACCTGTTCTGGCTATTGCCGGGCCTAACCATATGGCTCGCCATAGGTATTCCGGCGGTGATCTTGCCGATTATGATATTCGGGCGGCGCATTCGCAAATTGGCGCGTTCGAACCAGGACCGCGTGGCCGATGTCGGTGCGATGGTCACCGAAGTGCTTGGTGCGATGAAGATCGTCCAGAGTTTCGGCCAGGAAGCCCGCGAGGCCGAACGTTTCGGCGAAGCGGTGGAACGGACTTTCGAAACCGCCCGCAAGCGCATCATTCTCCGCGCCATGATGACCGCGATCATCATCCTCGCGATTTTCGGCTCGATTGTCCTCATCCTGTGGCGCGGGGCAGAGGGCGTTGCGGCGGGCGAAATAACCGGCGGCACGATTCTCTCGTTCATTTTCGGCGCCATGATCGTGGCGGGTGCATTCGGGGCGCTTACCGAAGTATATGGCGAGCTTCTTAGAGGCGCTGGCGCGGCAAGCCGGCTGGCCGAACTTCTCGAAGCCAAGCCCGAGATTTCCGCGCCTGCCAGGCCCGAGCGCCTGCCCGAACCGCCGCGCGGCAGCCTCTCGTTCCGCAACGTGACGTTCCGCTACCCCTCGCGGCCGGAGACAGCGGCGCTCAACGACTTTTCGCTTGAAATCGAGCCCGGCGAAACGGTCGCCATCGTCGGCCCTTCTGGCGCAGGAAAGTCGACGATCTTCCAGCTGGTCGAACGCTTTTACGACCCGCAACTCGGCACGATCCGGCTGGACGGCGTTCCGCTGACCAAGGCAGACCCGGCCGATATCCGCGAACGGCTCGCGCTGGTCCCCCAGGACGGCGTGCTGTTTAGCGCGAATGCGCGCGACAACCTGCGCTATGGCAAATGGGAAGCGAGCGACCAAGAGATCTGGGAGGCTGCGCGCGCAGCCAACGCCGAGAATTTCCTCCGCGATCTCCCCGAGGGTCTCGACACCTATCTCGGCGAAGGCGGCACGCAGTTGTCCGGAGGCCAGCGGCAGCGCATCGCTATCGCCCGCGCGCTTCTGCGCGATGCGCCGATCCTGCTGCTCGACGAGGCAACCAGCGCGCTTGATGCTGAGAGCGAGCAGCTCGTCCAGCAGGCGCTCGACGTGCTTATGCAGCAGCGCACGACTCTGGTGATTGCGCACCGGCTGGCGACTGTACGCAAGGCCGACCGGATCGTCGTGCTTGAGGAAGGTCGCATTGTCGAGCAAGGAACCCATGCGCAGCTGACAGCGAAGGGCGGCCTCTATGCCCGCCTCGCCAAGCTGCAATTCGCTGCCGAACAGGCCGCGTGAGAGCGCAATTCTCGACAAATGGCGGACCGTGGCGGTCAAACGGCCCCCGCGTCCCGATTCCCGCGCTAAACAGACTGCGGGGAACTTTCATTCGAAACGCAACGGGACACGTAAACATGATCCGCAAAACCGCACTGATCGGCGCCAGCGCCTTCGCGCTCGCATCCAGCGCTCCGGCGCTCGCTGAAGAGGCCGCACTCGAACTTCCTGTCGAGATGCTGGTCGAGGAATCCGGGACCGAAGCCGCCGAAGCCCCGACGCCGACCATGGATTTCGGCAGCTGGGGCGTAGGCACCTCGCTGATCGACCAGGACATCGATCCGGGCGACGATTTCAACGCCTACGTCAACGGCAAGTGGATTGCCGCGAACGAGATCCCCGCCGACCGTCAGCGCTTCGGCGCTTTCGACATGCTGCGCGAGGGCGCGACGAGGGACGTGCGCTCGCTGATCGAGACACTTGTCGCATCCAACCCGGAGCCGGGTACGCAGGCGCGGCGGATCGTCGATGCCTACAAAGCCTTCATGGACGTGGAATCCATCGACGCATCAGGCCTTGCTCCCGCACAGCCTTATCTCGCCGAGATATACGGCGCGCAGGATCTTGATGCGCTCGCCACGTTGTTTGGCAGACCGGGCTATCCGTCGCTGATCAGCGCCGGGGTCGGCATCGATGCCCGCAACCCTACGCAATACGCCGTCAGCATAGGCTTTGACGGGATGGGACTTCCCGACCGCGACTATTACCTCGTCGATTCCGAGAGCAACCTTGAAATCCGCGCCAACTACAAGGAATTCCTTGCGACCATGCTCGGCGCTGCCGGCTACACCGACCCGGTTGCCGCCGCCGAGGCGGTCTACGCTTTCGAGCGCCAGGTCGCCGAACTCGAGTGGGCGCGTCAGATTTTCCGCAAGCCTACGCTCACATATAATGAGCTCACGCCGGCGGACCTTGAAAGCTTTGCCGGCGACTTCCCGATCCAGACGCTGCTCGCATCGGCCAAGCTCGACGGTCAGGACCGGTTCCTTGCAGCGCAAATTCCGCCGACCGAGGAGGAAATCGGCGAGGCCGAACTGACCGAAGAGCAGAAGGGCATGATCGGCGGCGGGTTGCCGGCGATGATGGAGCTGCTTACCAAAACCCCGCTTGCCACGATCAAGGCCTACATGGCCAAGAGCTTCCTCACGGAAAATGCGGCGGTGCTTGCGAGCGATCTCGATAACGCGACCTTCGAATTTTACGGGAAGACGATCAGTGGCCGCGAAGAGCAGCAGGCCCGCTGGAAACGAGCGATTTCCGCAGTCGAAGGTGCGCTTGGTGAGCAACTTGGCGCGCTCTATGTCGCCGAATACTTCCCGCCCGAGAGCAAGGCGCGGATGGACGAGCTGGTGGCAAATCTTACCAAGGCGATGAACGAGGCGCTCGACCGGAACGAGTGGATGACCGCCGACACGATCGCCGAAGCGCGCACCAAGCTCGAAGGCTTCGTACCGATGATCGGCTATCCAGATGAGTTCAAGACCTATGACGGTCTCACCATCAGCGCCGATGATCCGCTCGCCAATCGCATGGAAACCGTGCGCTGGAACACCGAGGACAACCGTTCACGGCTCGGCACCGAAGTCGATCCGACCGAATGGGGCATGACCCCGCAGACGGTGAACGCGTATTATTCGCCGCTCACCAACCGGATCGTGTTTCCCGCGGCAATCCTCCAGCCGCCTTTCTTCAACGCCAATGCCGATCCGGCGGTCAATTACGGCGGGATCGGCGCGGTGATCGGGCACGAGATCGGACACGGCTACGATGACCAGGGCTCGCAGTTCGATGCGACCGGAACGCTGCGCAACTGGTGGCAGGACGAAGACCGCGCGGGCTTCGTCCAGTTTACCCAGAAGATGGGCGAATATATCGAGAGCTTCTGTCCGGTCGACAGCCCCGAAGGCCCCGTATGTTTGCGCGCAGGCCAGTCGATGGGCGAAACTCTGGGAGACGTGGTCGGTCTGCAGATGGCCTATCGCGCATACCGCATGAGCCTCAATGGCGAGGAACCGCCGGTGATCGACGGGCTGACCGGCGACCAGCGCTTCTTCCTCGGCTACGCGCAGATCTGGCGCGGGATGGAGCGAGAGGAGAGCCTTCGCAACCGCGTGATGACCGCAAACCACCCTCCGGGCGAGTTCCGCCTCAACAACGCGGTTCGCCACACCGATGCCTGGTACGAAGCATTCGGGGTCGAAGAGGGCGATGAGCTCTACCTGCCGCCCGAAGAGCGCATCAGGATCTGGTAAATGCTCGCGGAAATGCTCCGCAAACAAATTGACATAGCCCGCGCTTCAGTCATGGAGCGCGGGCTATGACTTTTTTGCAGCTGCTCATCATTGCGGTGGTGCAGGGGATCACCGAGTTCCTGCCGATTTCCTCTTCGGGTCACCTGATCCTGATCCCCTATCTCACCGACTTTCCCGACCAGGGGCCGCTGATCGACGTCGCGGTGCATGTCGGCTCGCTGCTCGCGATCATCGTCTATTTCTTCAAGGACGTGCTCGTGCTCGCGCGCGGCGGGTTCGCGAGTGTCGGGATCGGTACCAGCCGGGCGGAAGCGCCTGCGGAACGCCGCCTTTTCTGGTGGATCGTGCTCGGAACTATCCCCGCAGTCGCATTCGGCCTAGCGATCAAGATGGGGGTCTTCAATTCCTTTGCGGAAACGATGTTCGGTATCACCGTCGTGCATGACGATCTGATGGGATCGATCCGCTTCACCGATCTCATCGCCTTCAACCTCATTTTCTACGGCATTCTGCTCGGACTTGCCGACTGGGTGGGCAAGGAGGTCAAGCAGTTCGAGGACATGACCTGGCGCGACGGCCTGATCGTCGGCATCGCGCAGGCGCTTGCGATTATTCCCGGTACCAGCCGATCGGGTGTCACGATGACCGCCGCGCGTTTTCTCGGCTACAAACGGGTCGAGGCCGCGCGGTTCTCCTTCCTGCTCTCGATCCCTGCGGTCGCCGGGGCTGGCGTGCTTATCGTGCCCGAGATTTTCGAGGCGGGGATGACGCTCGCAGTCGACGCGCTGATCGCGGGCGTGCTGACTTTCATCGCCGCGTTCCTCACGATGGCGTTCCTCATGAATTTTCTGAAGCGCGCCTCGATGATGGTTTTCGTTCTCTATCGTATCGCGATGGGTGCGGCGCTGCTTTACTTTTTCTGACGGAAATCAATTCGGGGATGGCGCGGAACCGGGGCGCGGGGCCGTGCATTGGTCGACTGAAACGGAATTGACTGGGTAATTCGAGAATATGGCTTTGCTGGTTTTGATCGTGTTGGGACTGACAATGGGGTGGGTTGCCTCGATCCTCACGAGGTCCGAAGCACCCCGCGACATCCTGCGACAAATGGGCATCGGTCTGTTGGCCACATTGACCGTCGGCCTTGTCGTGAACAGCGGGACGTTTCTTGGCGGTCTGTCGCTTGTCGCACTGGGTGCCGCCGTCATCGCGGGCGCTGCCGCACTTGCGGGTTATCACACGCTTTCCAAGCGCCGCCGGGAAGCCTGAGGTTTTTCAATCACTAAAGCCGGGAACTAATCCAACCGGCAATCGTCCTATGCCTATCGCAATCATGCGAAAAAGAGGGAACGGAATTATGAACACTCGCACTTTTGCCATCGCATCGGTCGCCTCGCTTGGCCTCGCACTCGCCGCCTGTGACGGGCCGCAGGAAGAGGCTATGGAAGACGCCGCCGAGCAGCAGGAAGCACAGCTCGACGCGCAGGCTGAAGCCATGGAAGATGCCGGCGCTTCGGAAGAAGCTGTCGAAGCCATGGAAGACAAGGCTGACGCTGTCGAAGATGCCGGCGAAGAAGCTGCCGACGAAATGGACGGCATGTAAGCAAAACGCGCTCTTTAAAGTGTGCGATCGGAGGGCGCCGGAGCGATCCGGCGCCTTTCTCGTATGCGGCTCGCGCCCGGCGTCAGACCGGCTTCGCGCCGCTCCCCCGTCCGCCGCGCAGGTGGTATTCCTGAGTGCCGCGATGCACGACGTTATCGACGTCGATGATCGCCGAATTGGCATAGGTGAAGCCGGGCGCGAGGTTGCGGTATAGCCGGTCGAAATCGCGCTCCACTGTCTGGCGATAGAGATCCTCGAAGCTCTCGATCACGAAATAGGTCGGCTGGAGGTCGCTGATGACGTAATCGGTGCGCATCACCCGATCGACATTGAGCATGATCCTGTTCGGGCTCTCGGCCTCGACCGCGAATTTCGCCTCGGTCGGACCTGAAAGAATACCTGCCCCATAGGCCTTGAGGCCGTCCTCTTCCTCGATCAGACCGAATTCCACCGTGTACCAATAGAGCGCGCCAAGCGCTTTCAGCCGGTTGTAACGCATCGCCTTCCACCCGGCGCGGCCATATTCCTGCATGTAATCGGCAAAGACCGGATCGGTGAGCATCGGCACATGGCCGAAGACATCGTGAAAGACGTCGGGCTCCTGGATGTAATCGAAGGTCTCGCGCGTGCGGATAAAATTGCCCGCCGGGAAACGGCGATTGGCGAGGTGCCAGAAGAACACGTGATCGGGGATCAGCATCGGGACGGGTACGACGCTCCACCCGGTGAGCGCGCCGAGGTCTTCGGAAAGCTTGCCGAATTCGGGCACGCCGCCGCGATTGAGGTTGAGCTTTTGCAGCCCCGCCATGAACGCGCTGGCCGCGCGTCCGGGCAAGACCTCCATCTGCCGCGCAAACAGATCATTCCAGATCCCGTCTTCCTCGCTCGAATACTGGGTCTGCGAGGGTTCAAGCCAGTCATCGCCCACATGGTCGGGCTTCTTGAGCGGCGCGGTGAAGACGTTTGCCGGAAGCTCCGGCAACTTGTTAAAGTCGGTGTCTGCGTCAGCGAGTGTAGCCATAACGTATCATTTGATACTACCACTGGCCTTGCACAAGGACAAATAGCTGCGAGGGAGCACCGTCTATGGGCCTGAAGGGCAAGGAATACCGCAAGCTGCTCGAGCCGATGACCGAGGAACTGGTCGGAATGGCGCGCTGGGCGCGGACGACGGGCGCGCGCATCGTGGTGCTGTTCGAAGGGCGTGATACGGCTGGCAAGGGCGGGGCGATCCGGGCGGTGCGCGACAAACTCAATCCGCGCCAGTGCCGCACGGTGGCGCTCGGCAAACCGACCGAGGAAGAGCGCGGCCAATGGTATTTCCAGCGGTATATCAGGCACCTGCCGACCAGCGGCGAAATCGTTTTGTTCGATCGCAGCTGGTACAACCGCGCAGGCGTCGAAAAGGTCATGGGCTTTGCCGAGGAGGATGAGGTTGCGCTGTTTCTCGAACAGGCACCGCAGTTCGAGAAGCTTCTGACCGACGATGGCATATTGCTTTTCAAATACTGGCTCACGACCGATCAGGACAAGCAGGAGGAACGGCTGCGCGAACGGCTCGACGACCCGCTCAAACGCTGGAAGCTTTCGCCCATAGATCTCGCCGCGCGCGAGAAATACGATGCCTATACCGAGGCGCGCGAGGCCATGCTCGGGGCGACTCACACGCCCCATGCACCGTGGACGCTGATTGATTTCAACGACCAAAAGCGCGGGCGGCTGACGCTGATCCGCCACCTGCTCGACCACCTGCCCGACACGCATATCGAACCGCCGGAAATCGACTTTCCCGAGCTCGGCCGCGAACCGACGAAAGAGAGCTTTTCGGTGCTTAGGCCTATCGAGAATTATCCCCTGGGCTAGCGGTGGCCCCCGATTTCGCTTGCATTGCTCGCTAATTGATATAAATATGATATCATATTTAATCAAAGGAGGGAGAGATGGGCGATACCAGCAAGAAAATGGCGAAAAGCCTTGAGCGTCCCGGCTCGGCCTATAACGGCTACGTAATGCTCGCCGCGTTGGTCGCGGTGCTCGCATTGGGAATTCTGCTTCCGCTATCAGGCGCTCTCCAGGACATGAGGCCGGGTCTGGGTATTCCGGTGCTGATTATACTCGCTGCCGCTTTCCTGCTGATCGCGGTCGGGTTCTTGATGATCCAGCCCAACCAGGCGGTGGTGATTACGCTTTTCGGCGAGTATCGCGGGACTGTGCGCAAGGATGGCCTGCATTGGATCTGGCCGTGGATGGGCAAGCAGAAGATCAGCGTGCGCGCGCACAATATCCATTCGGAAAAGGTCAAGATCAACGATCTGCGCGGCAACCCGATCGAGATTGCCTGCAATGTCGTCTGGCGGGTTGCCGATACGGCGCAGGCGGTGTTCGACGTCGACGATTACAAGGAATTCGTGAATATCCAGATTGAGGCGGGCCTGCGCACGGTGGGAGCGCGCCATCCCTATGACGACATGTCTGACGAGGACGAGACGACGCTGCGCGGCAGCGCGGACGTGGTCAACCGCGAGCTGATCGAGGAACTCAACGATCGGCTGAAAGTCGCAGGCATCCTCGTCGACGAGGCAGGCCTCACCCACCTCGCCTACGCCCCTGAAATTGCCGGCGCGATGCTGCGCCGCCAGCAGGCCGACGCAGTGATCGCCGCGCGCAAGAAGGTCGTGATCGGCGCCGTCAGCATGGTCGAGGATGCGCTCACCAAGCTTTCGCGCGACGGCATCATCGATCTCGATAACGAGCGCAAGGCGGCGATGGTTTCAAATCTGATGGTCGTCCTGTGCGGCGACCGCGAGGCGCATCCGGTCGTCAACACCGGCACGCTCTACACCTGAGCGGGGCATTTGAGGGAGGCAGCCATGGCTGCAGCCAAGAGGAAAGCCTTTGCCTTGCGGCTCGATCCGGCGGTTCATGCCGCAGTCGAGCGGCTGGCGGCGGCGGAATTGCGATCGGCCAATGCGCAGATCGAGATGCTGCTGCGCGAAGCCTTGCGCGCTCGGGGGATCGAGGTCGAGCGGAGCAAGCCGCCGAGGCGCGGGCGCCCGCTCAAAGAGCAGGGAGTCGACTGATGCGTAAGCCCTGGTTCGCACAGAAGCGCTTTGGCTATGGCGCCGGCCTTCCGATCTCGTGGGAGGGCTGGGCCGTCCTGGGTGGTTATTTCGTCCTGATGCTGACGGCGGCGCTGGTCCTGGAATACGCCCCTTCCCCCTACCGGTTTCTCGTCATAATCCCGATGGCCCTGGCCACGATTGCGGTGATTTGGGTGGCAAAGACGCGCACGCGCGGTGGCTGGCGCTGGCGCTGGGGCAGCGAGGACTAGGCTGCGTCTAGAGCGCTGCGCTCGCTTTGGTGACCTGGCGCCCGTCATCGGCGAATGCACCCATTTCGTATCCGGCATCGGTCTTGCGCATCACCAGATGCAGCGGCTCTCCCGCGATGGCAGGCGATACGCCGCGAAACTCGAAGCGGCGCAGCGTGTTCTCGCCCAATTCGCGCGCCGCGAGTTGCAGCAGCAGGCTCGCGGTCAGCGGACCATGGACGACCAGTCCCCGGTAACGCTCGACTTCGCGCGCATAGGGCGCGTCGTAATGGATGCGGTGGGTGTTGAAGGTCAGCGCAGAATAGCGAAACAAAAGGCGCGGATCGGGCGTGATTTCGCGGTGGGCATCCCAATCGGTAGCGTCGAACATCGCCCCGCCCGGCTCGGGAGGCGAAAGCGGCGCATTTGCCGGCGCTGCCTCGCGATAGACAAGTGTTTGCGTCTCGATCACCGAAAGCTCGCCATCCGCGATCGTTTCGTGCTCGACATCGACGAAGGCGAGCTTGCCGCTCGAGCCTTCTTTCTCGCTGATAGAAGCCACCCGGCTCACCCGCTCCACCGACGCTCCGATTGCGATCGGCGCCCGGAATTCGATCCGGCTCGATGCCCACATGCGGCGCGGCATCGGGAAGGGCGGGAGAAAGCTCGCCGGGCTGTTATCGCGCACAGGATGGCCATCCTCGCCGAGCTGCGCGGTCGGGGTGGTCGGGGTGCACAGGCAGAAGTGGATGCCCTGCGGCATACTAGGTGCGTCCGGCGCAGGAAGATCGAATGTCGCAAGCCAGCGCGCCGCCAGCCCCGCGTCGAGCCGGTCGGATGCGCGTTGCTCGCGCCCGATCCATTCATCGAAGCTCATACGGCCCGCTCGAACACCGCGGCGATGCCCTGACCGCCACCGATGCACATCGTCTCGAGACCATAGCGCACTTCGCGCCGGTGCATCTCCGCCGCCATGTCGGCAAGGATACGCCCACCGGTCGCGCCGATGGGGTGGCCGAGCGAAATGCCCGAGCCGTTGACGTTGAGGATCTCGCGGCGGCTGTCGTCATCCGACCAGCCCCAGCCCTTGAGCACGGCAAGAACCTGCGGCGCGAAAGCCTCGTTGAGTTCGACGAGGCCGATATCGTCCCAGCTGTAGCCGCGCCGCTCGAACAGGCGCTCGACGGCAGGAACCGGCCCGATCCCCATGCGCGAAGGATCGCAGCCTGCCGCCGCCCAGCCGCCGAACCACAGCGATGGTTCGAGGTCCAGCTCTTCGAGCTTGTCTTCCGCCACCACCAGGCAGGCCGCCGCCGCGTCGTTCTGCTGGCTGGCATTGCCAGCTGTCACGATCGCGTCCGGATCGCGCCTGATATCGATGGGGCGCAGTTTGCCGAGGCTCTCCATCGAGGCATCCGCGCGAAAGCCTTCGTCGCGCGCGAATGTGACCGGATCGCCGCGCCGCTGCGGCACGTCCACGGTGACGAGATGATCGTCGAACTTGCCTTCATCCCAGGCGGCGGCGGCATTGCGATGCGAGCGCACGGCGTAGGCGTCGGCCTCCTCGCGGGTGATGCCGTAATCCTTGGCAAGGTTCTCGGCCGTTTCGATCATCCCGGTGATCACTCCGAAACGCTCGATCGGCTGGCTCATCAACCGGCCGCGGCTGAGCCGGTCATGGAGCGTGATATCGCCCATCCGCGCGCCGCTGCGCCCCTGCAGCGTGTAGTGTTCGACATTGGACATGCTCTCGCATCCGCCCGCCACGACCACGTCGGCCATGCCTGTCTCGACCATCATCGCGGCGTTGGCGACCGCCTGCACGCCCGAGCCGCAGCGGCGATCGAGCTGGTAGCCGGGCACTTCGAGCGGCAGCCCGGCTGCAAGCCATGACCAATGGCCGATCGCGGGCGCCTCGGCATTTCCGTATCCTTGGGAGAAGACCACATCGTCCACCTGTTCAGGATCGATACCCGATCGCTCGACCAGCGCCTTGAGGATGATCGCGCCGAGCTCTCCCGCATTGAGGGCCGACAAGCCGCCGAGGAATTTTCCGACCGGCGTGCGCAAGGGTGAAACGATGGCGGCGCGTCTGCTCATGGCTGTTTCCTATCGGTGGTAGATCGTGTCTTTGTCGCTCAGCGCGACGGTGCCAGCATCGACCAGCTTGCCGATGGCACCGCTCGAAAGGCCGAGCTTTTCGGCGAGCACCTCTTCGGAATGCTGGCCCAGAAAGGGTGCAGGCGCCGGGTCGTCCGGCGCGCGGCCCGGCAGGTTCGCAAAGCTGCGCGCTGCGGGATATTCGAAGCCGCTGGGATTGGCGGGAGAGGGCCCGAACAGCGGATTGTCTGCGACCAGCACCGGATCGTTCGCCGCCTCGTGGGCCGTGCGATATCTCTCGAACGTGCATCCGTGGGATGCCATCCGCGCTTCAAGCTCGGCCCAGTCCCGGCTCAATGCCGCTGTCTGGAACAGCTCGAACAGGCGGTGACGGTTTTCGAAACGCGGGCGGTCTCCCGCTGAAAAATCGACCTCGAGCTCGGTTTCGAGTTCGCCGATCGGTCCGGCGAGATCGAAGGCCTCGACAAGCCCGTCCCATTGCTTGGGCGTGAGCGCGGCAACCATGAAACGCACCCCGTCTTTCGAGCGGAAGTCGCGCCCAAATGCGCCCCAGATCGCGTTGCCAAGCCGCTCGCGGTCGCTGCCGCGATAAAGCATTTCGGCCATCATGCCCGAATTGGCGACGGTGCCGATGGCGACGTCGCCCAAGGGCACGCGCACCTCGCTACCCTCGCCCGTCGCGTCGCGGTGGCGCAGGGCGGCGAGTAGGGCGAACGCGCAATAGGCACCGGTGATGAAATCCCACGCCGGCAGCACCTGGTTGACGGGCGGCGCGGTTGCCATGTCCCAATCTTCGGGTCCGGTCATCAACGGATATCCGGAAGCGGCATTGACGGTGAAATCCATGGCCTGCCTTCCATCGTGCCAGCCCATGATCCGCACCGAGGTCATGTCGGGCGCACGTTCGGGCTGCGCCGCCTTCATCGCCGAGTGGCTTAGAAAGCTCTTTTCGGGAAGGTTCGTGATGCACTGGCCGGTGCGCGCGGCAAGCTCGACGCACAATTCGCGACCCTCGCCCGAGCGCAGGTCGAGCGCGACCGATTTCTTGGCGCGGTTGAGGTTCTCCCACGAGAGCGAGCGGCCCTCGCGGGTCAACATGTAGCGATCGTAGTCCAGCCCGCCCGCCTTGTAATCGACCCGGATCACCTCCGCGCCCATCTGCGCGCAGTAGAGGCCGGCCGTGGGCGAGGCGACAAAACTGGAGACCTCGATGATCGAGAGGTCATTCAGGAGTTGGTACATGTGTTCCCCTGTTTGAGGCCGAAGCGCCTAGCTGTTGGCCGCTTCCCATTCGCGCAGCATGTGCTTGGCAATCTGGAGCTGGAGGATCTGGGTTGTGCCTTCGTAGATGCGGTAGATGCGCGCATCGCGATAGAACCGCTCGGCATCGTATTCGGCAAGGTAGCCCGCGCCGCCATAGATCTGCACCACGCGGTCGACCACGCGGCCGCACATCTCGGAAGCGAAGACCTTGAACGCGGCGGCCTTGGTGATGATGTTTTCGCCGCGATCGGCGCGCGTGGTCACGTCCTTCATCATGCATTCGGCGGCGTAGATTTCGGTTTCGCTATCGGCCAGCATTGCCTGGATCAGCTGGAAGCGCGCAATCGGCTCGCCGAATGCCTTGCGCTCGTTGGCATAGCGGATCGCGGAATCGAGCGCCCGTCGCGCATATCCCGTCGCCGCCGCGCCCACCGAGATGCGGCCATTGTCGAGGCTCTGCATCGCAAAACGGAAGCCCTTGCCGGTCTCGCCGCCGAGCAGCGCATCGCCCGGCACCTTCGCGTCGTCGAGCATGATGTCGGAGATATGGCTTCCGGCCTGCCCCATTTTCTTGTCGGGCGATCCGGTCGAAACGCCCGGCGTATCCATCGGCACCAGAAAGGCGCTGACATGGGCGTTCTTGGGCAGGTTTTCCTTTTCGGTTCGCGCCATGATCAGCGCGACATCGGCGTGCGGGGCGTTGGTGATGTATCGCTTGGTCCCGTTGAGGATCCAGCCATTGCCATCCGGATCGGGCACGGCGGTGGTCTGGAGGCCTGCGCTGTCGCTGCCCGAACCCGGCTCGGTGAGGCCGAAGCACGCGATCTTGCCTTCGACGAGCTTGGGATACCATTCGGCCCGCTGCTCCTCGGTCGCGCCGTTCTTGAGTGCGCTCGCGAACATCCCGACATTGATCGAGAAGATCGAGCGGTAGGCGGGCGCGGCATAGCTCATCGTGTTCACGACGCGGGCATATTGGGTCATGTTGAGACCGGCGCCGCCATATTCCTCCGGCACTGAAATCCCGAACAGGCCCATTTCGCGCATTTCGTCGATGATCTCGGGCGGGACCGCGTCGGTTTCGACCACCTTTTCTTCTGCTGGGATCAGCCGGTCCCTGACATATCGCTCAAGCTGCTCGGCAAATTGCTCGAAGGTGTCCTCGTCCATGCCGGGGTTCGAGCGCACGGGGTTTGTCGGGGCATTCATGTAAAGTCGGTCCTCTCGGGAGGCGGGTCAGTTGTCCGCCTTTGTCGGCGAGTTTAAGGCTCGCTGTCGCCTGTTGTTTCTGCGGAAGGAGCCTCTTCGGCGATTGGCGCTTCGATCTCCGAAGGGTCGATCTCGGGGAGCACGCCGTCAGGCAAGCGCTGTTCGTCGAGCATCTCGGCCGCTTCTTCGAGTGCTTGTGCTTCGCCCTCGCTCACCGCGCCTGGTGCGCTTCCGCTCGACCCATCGCAGGCGGCAAGCGCCATGCACGCAGCAACAAGCGCCGCGTAGCCCGGGCGCGGCAGGCCGGTCACTCGACTTCGATGTCGAGGTTTGCCGCAGCGTCGGCGGCCTCCGCGGCTTCGGCAGCGGCGGCAGCTTCGGCGGCGACGGTTTCTGCGCGGTCGGCCGCTTCGGTTGCGGTTTCGGTCGATACCGCAGCTGGGGTCTCGACTGCTTCGATGGCTGCAGCAGTGTCTTCGACCGGCTCTTCCTCGATCGGCTCGAGCGGTTCGTTGGCCGGCATTTCGACGCTGTCGACCTCGAGATCGCTCGACGCGTCGTCCGAACTGCCGCAAGCCGCAAGCGCGAAGGTGGCAACGCCGAGCGCGGCAACGCTTGTAAGTTTCTTCATGGGAGGTTCCTCTCTTGTCATCCCCAAATGCATCGGCCTCGGGTTTAGCCAAGGGTGGGGGGTTACGCCAAGCGCGAAATGCCCTCCCGACCAGCGCCACTATCGGGCAGTTAGCAGAGCATTTACCAAACACCTGTATTTGCGAGAGAATGACGCATCCGCGCCCTCATCTCGCCGATCCTGCGTTGCCCCGACCTTCGATCTGGGTGAGCGTTGCCTTTGCCGCGCTTGCAGTCGCCGCGATACCCTTCGCCGCTCTGGTCGCGCAGGAGCGCGAGCGCCCTGGCTTCGAAGTGGAAGAATCCGGGCGGAGCTATGTCACGCTGCAACAGGCGGTCGATGCCGTCGGCAATGCGCGTGGCACTATCCTTATCCAGCCCGGCAATTACCGCGAATGCGCGGTGCAGAAAGCAGGCGTGGTCACCTATGTCGCGCGCCAATACGGCACGGTTACTTTCGATGGCGTGGCATGCGAGGGCAAGGCAGCGCTGGTTCTGCGCGGTGTAGGGGCGGAGGTGCGCGGGCTGACTTTTCGCAACATCAATGTGCGTGACGGGAATGGTGCGGGCATCCGGCTCGAGAAAGGCGCGCTCAACATCGCTTACAGCCGCTTTCTCGACAGCCAGCAGGGCATTCTAACGGCAAACGATCCGTCGAGCCGCATCTATATCACTCGCTCGACCTTCAGCGGGCTTGGCACCTGCGAAAACTCCGCAGGCTGCGCGCATTCCATTTACACCGGTGCCTATGGCGAATTGACCGTCCGCGAGAGCCGGTTCGAGCGCGGGCGCGGCGGGCACTATCTGAAGGCTCGCGCCCGCAAGGTCGTGATCGAAAACAACTCGTTCGACGATGCCAACGGGTTCGAGACCAATTACATGATCGACCTGCCCGCGGGCGCTACCGGGCGGATCGCGGGCAACTGGTTTGTGCAAGGGCGCAGCAAACAGAACTATTCGGCGTTTATCGCGCTCGGCGCGGAAAAGCAGTTGCACCCATCCGACGGGCTGGTGGTGAGCGATAACGAGGCGCGGTTCGTTCCGGGCCTTAGGCGCTCGAGCGCATTCCTTGCCGACTGGACCGGAGCGAAGATCTCGATGTCGGGCAACAAGCTCGCCGAAGGGCTGACCCGCTACGAGCGGCGGTGACGCATCTCAATTCTTGCCGGGCCGGGCATGTGTGATATTGTATCGTCCATGAGATCATCGATCCTTGCAGTACTTTCGACCATCGCCGTCGTTCTTGCCACTTTGAGCCTAATCGTTCCACAGGAGGCTTGTGCAGATAGCTGGGTGCCGCCCGAAAGGCAGACTACATCTTCGACGAATGGAAAATTTCGGTTCACTGTTGAACCTTCGCCGCTCGACAGCAGTCTGCAATATTTTGAAGAGAAAATGCGCGTTGAAGCTGACGGCCGTACCGTCGAACGGCCAAAGCCAATAGGGTACCTGGAGCGGAAGACAGAAGAGGGCAGGTGGGAACCGGTCTGGGTGCGCTCTTTGATGAATCCGGTATCTCCCGTCACGGCCTTGGTCGCCGATAACGGTAGCCATGTCGTAACATTCGACAACTGGCACAGTATCGGTCGTGGGGAAAACGTAATCGTGATCTATGGCCCGGAAGGCAAACTCATACGCAGTCTTACACTCACCGACGTCGTGCCAGAAAATTACGTTGCGGGATTGTCGCATTCGGTCAGTTCGACTTACTGGAAAAGCGGCGCCGCAATTCTGGTCGAGGAAAAGATACTCGAAATCGATTTGTTGGTGCCAGTTCACCCTCGTAAGCGGGACAAGCAAGAAGCTGTCACCTTTCGTATCGCATTAGAGGACGGGACAATAACTTTTCCTCCGACCGACGAGTGGGAAGCGGCACTTTGCGCTGCAAACAATGCCGAAAAAGAGCGCGAACGTATCGAGCAGGAGAGAATCGCCTATTTGCGCGACCCCTTGGTTGCGCCCGCAGGCTGCGAAATGCGAGACTGGCATCAATACCTGCGCGAGGCGCATCTGAGGCTCGCACCTGATTATCTCGACGATCCGGTCACGTCGACCACTGTGCTGTTTCCTTCCGATCACAAACGGTACGAAGAATCGGTCGGCTGGCTACGCGACCGGATGACCGAAGAGTCCGGATATCCGCGCGCCGCAAGTTTCGTCGCACCGTGCGATCCCGATGGACTGCTCGCCGCGATCCGCAGCATCATGCGCGATGTCGAGCCCGGCACGCTTTCGGAAGCGACATTCTACATTTCCTCGCCGGAAGCCCAATATGCTGAAATCGAGCGGCTCATCATCCCGAGCGGTGCAACATTGGTGTGGCTCGATCCAGCCAAAACCATTCCGCAACGTCCGGAGCGCGTGCCGGGTTCTGCCGAAGAGAAGGCCGCAAACGAAGAGCGACTGAAGCGAATGCAGGCTGATATCGACCTTATGATGGAGGACTTCTAGCCGAAAGCGGGTGCGTATTTCACCTCGCCGCTCGGCAAGTCGCCCTGGAGCAACAGGCACTGGAAATATTCGGATGGCGGGCCGGGATAGGTGAGCTGCGGCTCGTGCCGAAATCCAAAGCGCGGATAATACTCGTTGCTTCCCAAAAGCACGATCCCGCGCGCGCCCATTGCCCGCATATCGGCGATCCCGCGCCTGATGAGAGTGCCGCCAATCCCTTGCTTCTGAAATTCGGGCCAAACCGAGACCGGACCGAGGCCGAACCAACCTGCGGCGCCGTCGCTGATCGTGACGGGCGAGAATGCGATATGCCCGACGATCCGCTCCGCGTCCTCCGCGACGAGCGAGAGCGTGAGATCGCCGTCCGCGCGCAGCCGGTCGACGAGGTGGTGCTCGTCTCCGTCGGAGAAAGGCATGTCGCGGAATGCGGCCTCGGTCAGGGCGTGGATCATGGCTTCATCGCCCGCCGCCTCAGGACGGATGGTGATCGCGTGTTCGGGGCCTGTCATTCGAGAAGGTGTCCCGACCGGTCGCGCTTGGTCGCTAGGTAGCGCGCATTGTGCGGGTTGTCGGGCAATTGGTGCCGAACCCGCTCGGCCACCGAAATCCCCGCAGCCTCGAGCGCATCGACCTTTGCCGGATTGTTGGTCATCAGCCTGATCGTTGTCGCACCGAGCAATTCGAGCATTCGCGCAGCGGTCGGAAAATCACGCGCTTCGTCGGGCAGGCCGAGCCGCTGGTTCGCATCGACCGTGTCGAAGCCCTCGTCCTGAAGCCGGTAGGCGCGCAGCTTGTTGATGAGGCCGATCCCGCGTCCTTCCTGCCGCATGTATAGGAGCGCGCCCCAGCCGCCTTCCCTTTCGGCATGTTCGGCCATGGCGTGCAGCGCTGCATCGAGCTGCGGACCGCAATCGCATTTCTGACTGCCGAGAATGTCACCCGTCAGGCACTCGGAATGAAGGCGGACCAGCGGCGCGCGATCGCCGCTCTGGTTTCCGATGATGAGAGCCACATGCTCGCGTGTATCATCGGGGGAGCGGAAGGCGACGATTTCGGCGGATTCGCATGCCTCAACCGGAAGCCGCGCACGAGTCACGATCTTGAGCGAGCGCGCGTCCTTGTAGTGTGCGAGATCTTCGAGAGCGACCGGCTGCGGCTCTCCAGCGCTTTCGGGATCGACCAGGAAAGCAGGAAGAATGCCGGCGATGCGCGCGAACTCCATCGCCGCCGACGCAATCTCGGGCCAGTCGATATGTTCGGCGCGGAACGGCCCCTTGAAAGGGTTGCCGAGATCGAGTGCGGGGTCTGCGATCGGGGTGGCGGAGCGAAGGTCGAACCTCTCCCCGCCCTTGATCAACACCGGGCTGTGCGGCACCGCCGCCTCCCGCTGGTTCGCGAGTTTGAGCGTGGCTGCGCGCGCCGCAGAGATCAACATGCGATCCGACGTTGCCTCACTTGCGATTGCGGTTTCGACCGGAAGCAGCGTGACATCGGGCCGCTCGACGCCGGAAAAAGTCAGCGGCCAGCCATGGCGCAGCGCGTCGACCGCTTGCGCTGCGCGGCGGCTCGAGGACGATGCCTCGATCAAATATCGAACTCGGTAATAAGTGGAATGTGGTCCGAGGGCTTTTCCCAGCTGCGAGCATCTTCGAGGATACGGTGCGCCGTCGCTTGCCTGGCGAGATCGGGGGAGGCCCACATATGATCGAGCCGCCGCCCGCGATCGTTCTTGCGCCAGTCGGGCGAGCGGTACGACCACCAGCTGTAATAGCGCTCCGGATCGCGAATATGCTCGCGACCGATATCGGTCCAGCCATGCGCATCTTTGAAGCGCTGCAGGGTCTCGACCTCGATCGGTGTGTGGCTGACGACTTTCAGCAGCTGCTTGTGGCTCCAGACATCGCTTTCAAGGGGGGCGATGTTGAAATCGCCGACGATCAAAGTGGGCTTGTCGACCGCGTCTGCCCAACGCGTCATGCGTTCGAGGAAATCGAGCTTCTGCCCGAACTTCGCGTTCACCTCGCGGTCGGGCACGTCGCCGCCGGCGGGCACATAAACGTTCTCGACGATCATGCCCTTGCCGAGAATCTCCACGCCTACATGACGCGCCTCGCCATTGTCCCGCCAATCGTGACGCGAGATCTCGCGGATCGGCAAGCGGCTGACGGTCGCCACGCCGTGATAGCCCTTTTGCCCATGCACCGCCTGGTGTTCGTATCCCAGTTCGGCGAGCGCTTCGGCCGGAAACTGGTGTTCCTGGCACTTGATTTCCTGCAGGCACAGGACGTCGGGCGTCTCTTCCTTGAGATACTTCTCGACCAGCGGAAGGCGCAGGCGAACCGAATTGATATTCCAGGTAGCAACAGAAACCATGCGCTGCGACTTAGGATGCGCAGCAGAGAAACTCCACCTTTCACTTTCGCGTCGCAATCGTATCCGATAGCGAGGGCCCAGAAATCCAGGAGACACTTCCGATGACCAATTCGGCTAAACTCGCCATCTTGCTCGCAAGCGCCGCGCTTCCGCTCGCCGCCTGCTCGCCTTCCGAATACCAAATGCGCAGCGCAAACTCGGTCGCGCCAGCGCCGACACCCGCAAAGGCGAAGAACGTGATCCTCTTCATCGGCGACGGCATGGGCATTTCGACCGTCACGGCAGCGCGCATCTACGAAGGGCAGAAACGCGGCGAGAGCGGCGAGGAAAACGTGCTGAGCTTCGAAAAGTTCGAGAACGTCGCGCTTGTGAAGACCTACAACACCAACGCGCAGGTTCCCGACAGCGCGGGGACTGCGACCGCCATTCATTCGGGCCAGAAGACCAATATCGGTTTCCTCGGAGTCGGCCCGCAGGCAGCGCGCGGATCGTGCGCGGATACATTAGCCCACCCGCTCCCGCAGCTTGGCGAAGAGGTGAAGGAAAAGGGACTCGCGCTCGGCATCGTTTCAACAGCGCGCATCACCCATGCGACGCCAGCGAGCGTCTACGCGCGCGCATCCGACCGCAATTGGGAGGCCTATGTCGAAGCTTCCGACGAAGACAGCGGCGCCGTGTGCGACGACATTGCGAGCCAGCTCGTCGGAACCGATTTCGATGTCGCCCTGGGCGGCGGCACGCGCTCATTCTACGGTAGCGAGCAGGGCGGAAGGCGGCTTGAGAAGAATGCCGATCTTCCCGCCGGCTGGGTCGCGCGCACCGGCGGAACCTTTGTCACCGATCGCGAAGCGCTGGCCGCAGCGCCGATGGACAAGCCGGTTTTCGGCCTGTTCGGTTCGAGCCACATGGACTTCATGGCCGCTCCCGATCGCGACACGAGCCAGCCGACGCTGACCGAGATGACTTCGCAAGCGATCGCGCGGCTGAAAAACGACCCGGACGGGTTCTACCTGATGGTCGAAAGCGGTCGGATCGACCACGCGCACCACGGAGGGCGGGCTGGCCCCGCGCTTGAGGAAACGGTCGAGTTTGCGCGTGCTGTCCAGTACGCGGTTGAGAATACCGATCCGGCAGAAACCCTGATCCTCGTCACCGCCGATCACAGCCACGTCTTCACGATTTCGGGCTATCCCCGCCGCGGAAATGACATTCTCGGCATTGTGGTCCCTCCTGAAGAAGGTGGCGAAGAGGTTGCCACGGCGACGCTGGCATCGGATGGCAAGCCGTATACCACTCTCGGCTATGCCAACGGTCCGGGCGCGATCGCCAACATGGCCGAGCGGCCCGTGCCCGAAACGGGAATGGCTGCTGTCCAGCAGGCTGCCATTCCAAAGGACAGCGAAACCCACGCCGGCGAGGACGTAGCGCTCTATGCGACCGGTCCTGGCTCGGAACGTGCCAGGGGCGTGATCGAGCAGAACCTGATCTACGACATGATCAGAAAGGCATTCGGCTGGGAATGACGAAAAAACCCCTGTCCCGGGGGCGTTGGGACAGGGGTTCCTTTTGAGCGTTCGTCACGCTTGTACAAGACGGCTCTTTCCGAGGGCTAGGGCAACAGGGGGGAAACCCGCTCTCGACCGCCTTGCCTGACTATTTTTAGGGATATTCGGCTTTCACGTACATGAATAATTGACCGGTTTTGTCGCTTACGTACAACTTTTCACCCGCGAAGCGTTCACCGCGGACGACGAGATGATCGGCGCGGATCGTCGAATTTGAACGTGCTCTCTGCGACGGACATTCCGTAGCGGTGATTCGTCAACCGCACCGTTGTCCTGTGATTTTGTGCGTCGAGGGCGACCCAATGTGTCAATTCGAGGCCGCCGGGCGCACGCGAATTGCGCACGAAAATAAGATTCATGACGCCAAATTCAGGCCGTTTCGGATCCTTGACGCGAATGCTGAGCACGTCCGGGCTGCCGGTCGGGATCAGTTCACCATACTTCTTCACGTCGCGATTGGGATCAAGCAGCGCGCCAAGCGGCGAATTCTTGATCGGCCAGCGTTCTACCTGGCGGACCTCGTAATCGACCATGTAAAGCGATTTGCCGTTCGAAACGACGAGAAGGTCCGCGTTTTTGCCGTAGTCGAAGCGAATCTTGCCCGGTCGTTTCAGCGTCATCGTGCCGCGGGCCGTGTTGCCCGCGCGGTCGGTCTGGGTGAAATCGGCGCGCATGGTCGAGATAGCGCGCAGTGCCGCGACCGCGCGGTCGAGATCGGCGCTGCTGGTCTGCGCCTGCGCGGCGGGGATCGTTGCAGCGCCGTGGATGGCGGGCAGTGCAAGGGCGGCCGCCCCCAGCACGCCGGCTAGCGCGGCGCGTGAGGCGAACTTCATCGATAGGGATTTCAGCATGGACATGCCTCGTCAGTTAGCCGCGAAGCGTTGAACTGCTGATGAATTTAGGAGCTGGAAGGCAGCAAGGCAATCGCCCTGCGTGGCAAGGCTTTTCAAAGCCTTACTTGATCTTGGCTTCCTTGAACTCGACGTGCTTCTTCGCGACCGGGTCGTATTTGCGGAACACCATCTTTTCGGTGATGTTGCGCGGGTTCTTCTTGGTCACGTAGTAAAAGCCCGTGCCCTCGGTCGAGACGAGCTTGATCTTGACGGTTGCGGGCTTCGCCATGGCGGTATCCTAAATCTTTCTGGTGGGCTCGGGTGCCTTGCCCCGGAGCCAAAAACATAAGGCGGCGCGCTGCACGCACCGCCGTTCCGGCGCGCCCAATTGCCGATTCACGGGGAAAAGTCAAGGCGTGAGCGCGCATCCGGCTTACCAATCGGAACGGCTGACCTTGCCGCGTTTGGCCTTCACTTCGCCGCGCGCCTTCTTTGCCTTGAGCCTTTGGGTCTTGCCGACGCGATTGATGCGGGTTTTCGCGCGCCTCTTCGGCCGGCGGTGCGCCGCTTCCAGCATTTGCTCGAGCCTGTCCCGCGCGGCCTGCCTGTTCGCCTCCTGCGTGCGGTGTTGCCGTGCAGTGATGAGGAGATCGCCCGAGGTCGTAAGTTTGGTCCCTGCGATATCTCGCAGCCGCGCGAAGACCGGGGGCGGAAGGCGCAACGCGTAGACGTTGACGCGCAGCTGCACCTCGGTTGCGACTTTGTTTGCGTTCTGCCCGCCCGGACCCGATCCGGCGAGGAATGTCTCCTCAGCCAGGGCATGGGCCCGGTCGAGCAGCGCCTTATCCATCGGTCGGGGCAGGCGTGCGCACCGGTGGTTCCGGCTTCTCGGGTGCGGAGAGCCCTGCGCGAACGAAATCTTCCGGGAATGGCGCGAAGGCGATGATGGGTTCCTTGCCCTCGCGCGCCACATGGATCGATTCGGCGTGAAGCATCGTCCGGGCGGCGCCCTTGTTCTGGCCGCGCACCGGGCCATAGACCGGATCGCCAAGCAGCGGTGCACCGAGCCCCTGAAGCGCGTGGACGCGCAATTGGTGGGTGCGACCGGTTTCAGGACGGAAGCGGATCAGGGACCGTTTGCGGGATCCATCGCCAATGGTCTCCAGAAGCTCCCAGTGCGAAATGGCGGGCTTGCCTTTCTTCGCTGCGATCATCCTCCAGCCCTTCTCGGCCGAGCTGATTTTCGCAAGGTTGAGTTCGATCGTGCCCGACTGTTCGGCGGGCTCCATGTCGATTATCGCAAGGTAGGTCTTGCCGACGAGCCGGTTCTCGAACGCCTTGTTGAAACGCTTCAGCGCTTTCGGATTACGCGCAAGCAACAGGCAGCCCGATGTATCGGTGTCGAGCCGGTGGGCTGGTACAGGCGGGCGCTGGAAGCCGAGTTTCAGCTGCTCGATATGGTCGAAAAGCGCCGGACCGCCGCGCTTGGGGCGATCGACCGGGAGCCCGGCGGGCTTGTCGATGACGAGTGCCTCGCCGTCTTCGAAGATGATGGGGATGTTCATGATGTTCTATTCTGTTCTGCCGGGGCGCGGGCGGCATGGTCCATGTCTAAATCAGTTTCGCTGCAAATAGCCCGCGCACTGCGTTGCCGAGCTTGAAACCGTTCTCGAGGTCATCGAGCGTCAATTCGGCCTCGCGGGCCTGGTCTTTCTCGATCAGATATTCGCGCAAGACGCCGGGCAGGAGGCCGAGGCTTGCGGGAGGGGTGAGGAGCACTCCGTCGCGCTCTACAAATATATTGGTGTAGCTGCCCTCGGTCACAAGCCCGTCGTTGCGAACGAGGATGGCCTCGGATGCGCCCATACCTCTCGCGGCATCGAGCGCGTCCTCGTAAAAGCCGCGATCCGAAGTCTTGTGCCGCAGCCGCCAGTCGGATGGATCGAGCGGGCTGGGCAGCGCGACGACCGGCACCGGGCCATCGAATTGCGTCGGCATCGGCCCTGTCTCAAGCGCAATCTGGCCGCTTCGCGCCAGGAGCAGACGAAGCTTCGCCGGAGCATCGAGCTCGAAACACAGTGCCTGGATCTGGTTGCGCGCGGCATGCCGGTCGAATTCGAAGCCAAGCTCGGACGCGCTTTTCTTCATCCGGGCAAGATGCAATTCAAGCAGCGCAATGCCGACTTCGGGGTTGAACTCCATCGTTTCGATGAGGTCGAATTGCGGTGCGGTGTGATCGGGCGAAGAGCGCCGTGTGAAGCCTGCCTTCACTTCGCATTCGCGGCGCTCAGCAAGGGGATCGCTGTCCGCCACAATGGCCGAACCGACACCGAGCACAGCGGTGCCCTGCCGGTTCTCGATCGGTGTCAGACGCAATGTCCGTATCGCGACATTGAACGCGGCATTGCCATCGGCATCGATCCGCCCGATGGCGCCGCAATAGGGGCCACGCGCATCGCGCTCGTGCTCGTCGATCAATTCCATCGCACGAATCTTGGGAGCGCCGGTGATCGATCCGCACGGAAACAGGGCGCGCACGAGGTCAAACGCGCCCTTGCCCGCCTGCAATTGTGCGCGCACGCTCGAGACCATCTGGTGCACCGTCGGGTAGCTCTCAATCGCGAACGGCGCATCGACTCGCACGGTCCCCGGCACCGCTACGCGGCTGAGGTCGTTGCGCATGAGGTCCACGATCATCAGGTTTTCGGCCTTGTCCTTGACCGAGGTGGCGAGTTCCTCGGCAAGCGCAATGTCGCTCGCTTCGTCATGTCCCCTCGGGCGCGTGCCCTTCATCGGCTTCGCCTTGGCCATGTAGCCGTCGAGCGCGACGAAGAGCTCGGGCGAAAAGCTGAGCAGCCAGTGCGACCCGTCGAACAGCACTCCGCCATAACCCGCCTGCGCCGCCGGGCGCAGCTGGCGATAGAGCGCGACCGGATCGCCGCGATAGGAGCCGGCCAGCGGATAGGTGAGATTCGCCTGGTAGATGTCACCCGCATGGATCGCCTCGCGCATCGCGGCGAAGGCTTCGTGGTATCCGCCGGGCGAAAGCTGCGGATCGAGCGGCCCGATGCTCGCCGAGCCTTCAGAGCGTGCTTCGAGCCAGTCGGGCACGTCTTCTGCTGCAATCCGCCGCGGATCGTCGAATAGTCCGAGCCACACAAGCGGCCCCGCCGCTCCGCTCCGCGCATCGGCCATTCCGGCCAGCTTGGGTTCGAGCGCCAGCCCGGCCTCGTAGGCGATATAGCCCGCCAGTACGCCGCGACCGTCGGCCCGCGCCTCGTTCGCGGCAGTCAGCGCATTCTCGACATCGCGCGCATGGTAAGCCGCGAAAATCTCGCTCGGATTCTCGTATAGGAGCGCATCCGCCGCACCTTCGGCGCGCGCGTCGTCCAGCAATACGAATGGAGTGTCCAAACCCATTCCCACCGCCTTAGCCCATTGCCAGCCCAAGTCGAGTGCTTGACCGGTCCGATTTCGGTCTGCACTGCATTCGCAGAAGAAATCGACGGGTAGGGGTCAGAGATTAATATGAGCGAGATTTTCCTTGGACTGGGCGCCAATGGCGAAAAGCAGCACCTCGCGCTCGAGCGTGCGAACCGGCACGGCCTGATTGCGGGCGCGACCGGGACCGGCAAGACGGTAACGCTGCAGGGGCTGGCCGAAAGTTTCTCTGCCAATGGCGTCCCGGTCTTCGTCGCCGATGTGAAAGGCGATCTTTCGGGTATCGCTATGCCCGGCTCTCCGACTTTCAAGCATGCCGACAAGCTCGAAGGCCGCGCGAAAGAGCTCGGCATGGACGATTACGGGTACTCGGATAACCCGGTGATCTTCTGGGATCTCTATGGCGAACAGGGCCACCCGATCCGCACTACGATCACCGAAATGGGCCCGCTGCTCCTCGCGCGCCTGCTCGACCTAAACGACACGCAGGAAGGCGTTCTGCAGATCGTGTTCCGCTATGCCGATGATAACGGCCTGCTGCTGCTCGACTTCGACGACCTCCAGGCGCTGCTTCAATTCGCAAGCGAGAATGCGAAAGAGCTCTCGGGCCAGTATGGCAATGTCTCGCGCCAGTCCGTCGGCGCGATCCAGCGCCAGCTCCTTTCTTTCGAATCGCAGGGCGCCGATCATTTCTTCGGCGAACCCGCTCTCGAGATCGACGATTTTCTCAAGCTTGACGAGAACGGACGCGGCTACGTGAACGTGCTCGCCGCCGACAAGCTGATGCGCAGCCCCAAACTCTATGCGACCTTCCTCTTGTGGCTGCTCGCCGAACTGTTTGAGAGCCTGCCCGAAGTCGGCGATCCTGAGAAACCGACGCTCGTATTCTTCTTCGACGAGGCACACTTGCTGTTCGACGATGCACCCAAGGCGCTGCAGGAGAAGATCGAGCAGGTCGTGCGCCTGATCCGCTCGAAAGGGGTCGGTGTGTTCTTCGTGACGCAAAACCCGATCGACATCCCTGAGGACGTTGCGGGACAGCTGGGCAACCGCGTGCAGCACGCCCTTCGCGCCTTTACCAAACGCGACCAGCGCGCGATCAAGGCCGCCGCCGAGACATTCCGCATCAATCCCGACCTCGATGTCGAGGAGGCAATTACGGAACTGAAGGTCGGCGAGGCGCTGGTCTCTACCCTCGATGAAGACGGCGCGCCCACGATCGTGCAGCGCACACTCATCAAACCGCCGCGCTCGCGGCTCGGCCCGGTCACAAAGAAAGAGCGCGCGATCATCCAGTCGGTGAGCCCGATCGAAGGCAAGTATGACGAAGCCGTAGACCGCCAGAGCGCCGAGGAAGTGCTCGCGCAAAAGGCCGCCGATGCCGCCGAGACGGCGAAGGAAGTCGCCGAGAAGGGCGAAGAGGAAGTCCGCAAGCGCGAGCGAAAGACCCCGTCCATGTGGGAGCGCGCCGGCAAGAGTGCGATGAAGGCTGCGGCCGGTTCCTTCGCTTCGATTGCGGTCGCAACCGTGCTTGGCAAGAAATCGCGCGCCGATCCGGTCCGCACCGGTGCAAACGCTTTCGTGCGCAACATCATCGGGGGATTGATGAGGTAACTCGCTCGCTTCGGGCGGGCAATCGCCCTCGCGGGCGCTGCGCGTCCGTATCCTAGAGCGGCAGGCGCAGTTCCGCGCGCAGGCCGCCGCCTTCGCGGTTTTGCAAGGTTAGCGAGCCGCCGTGTTGCTCCGCGATGGCGCGCGCGAGCGTCAGACCAAGGCCCGCTCCGCCGGTGGCGCGATTGCGCGATGCCTCCCCGCGAGTGAAGGGTTCGAACATGTCGGCGATGCGGTCCGCGGGGATGCCGGGGCCGCGATCCGCCACGACGATCAGGGCTTCGTCGCCGTTGCGCTCAACCGTAACTTCGGCGGTACCCCCATAACGCACCGCATTGCCTACAAGGTTACGCAGCGCGCGTTTGAGCCATGTCACATGAACGGTTGCAGGCAGTCGCGGCGGATCGTCGATCGTTACCGGCTGGTCCAGATCCTCGAATTCCTCGACCACGCCAAGAGCGAGCGCGCCGAGATCAACCGGCTCCTCGTCGCCATGCGAGCGCCCGATGCGCGCGAGCGTGAGGATATCGTCGAGCGTCGCGGTGATGTCCTCGATGCTTTCGGCCATGCGCTCTCGCTGGACTTCGTCGGGTACGCTTTCGATCCGGACACGAAGCGCGGCGAGCGGGGTTTTGAGGTCGTGCCCGATTGCGCCGAGCATCACGTCCTTTTCATCGAGCAACGCGGCGATGCGGCTCTCCATCGCATTGTGCGCTGCGATCAGCCTACGGGTATCGGCGGGGCCGCTTTCTGCGATCCGGACAGCCTGGTCGGGCCTGCGCGAGAAATCGGAGAGCCGCTCGGTCAATAGCGCGAGCGGACGCGTTATGCGGCGAAGGACGAGGTAAAGCAGCAGCACCAGGACGACGAATGTCACCAGTGTTTGCAGGACGAGCATGGCGAGGCCTCCGGGGGGACGCCGTGGTTCGGGAATGCGCACGGTGAGCCAACCCGGCTGGTCGGTTCGCTCAACCGAAGCGACGAGGATTTGCCTTTCTTCCCAACCGGGCGTGCGCATCCTTGGCCGGCGCTCGATCAGATCCTGCACGTATGGGTCATTGCCGGCGAGCCGGCGGGTGACTGCAATGTCACCGACGACGAGATCCTGCGCCGACAGCACATCTCGCAAGCCCTGTTCGAGCGACGCGAGGCGCGGCTCATTTTCCGCGATGGGCGACGTTTCGCTGCGCTCGACGCCGAGCCGCATACGCCGCGCGAACGGCCTGCCGCCGCCCGGGCGCGGGTCCTCGCCCCGCTCGATCGCTTCGCGACGCAGGGACTCGAGACGCGCGCGCCGTTCGGCTCTTTCGGCGGAGCGCGAACCTTCGGCGATCAGGCGAAACGCCATTGAGCTGACAATTGCAGTTTCGCGCCGATCTTCGGATGCGCGGTAAAGCAGCACTGCCGATATCACCTGCGCCATCAGCAGGCCGATGGCGAGCACCAGCATGACCTGTCCGAGCAGGCTGGAGGGGATAAGCCGCTTCATGCCTCGTCGGTCGGTGGGGTGCGGCTGACCTGTGCGGCGAAGCGATAGCCTCCGCCGCGAACGGTCTGGATGAACTGCGGGTTGCGCGTGTCCGTCTCGATCTTGCGGCGGAGGCGGCTGACCTGGTTGTCGACTGCGCGGTCGAACAGATGCGCGGTCCTACCCTGGACCATGTCGAGCAGGCGGTCGCGGTCCAGCACGCTTTTCGGGTTGTCGAGGAAAGCGCGCAGCAGGCGGTACTCCGCCGTCGAGATCGGAATGGTGACACCGCCGGGATCGCTCAGCTTGCGTTTCAGAGGGTCGAGCCGCCAGCCTTCGAATTCATAGAGCCAGTCCTCGGCCTGCGTGCTCGGCGAAGGAGCACGGCCCACACGGCGCAGGACAGTGCGGATTCGGGCGACAAGCTCGCGAGGTTCGAAGGGCTTGACGACGTAATCGTCGGCGCCGAGCTCTAAACCGACGATGCGGTCGGTCGGCTCGCCGCGTGCGGTGAGAAAAATGACGGGGAGCTTCTGCGTCTCGACGAGGTGGCGGCAGAGGGAAAGACCGTCTTCCCCCGGCATCATGATGTCGAGGAGGACGATGTCGGGCTGGTTCCTGGTGAGTTCGGTGCGGGCCGAAGCAGCGCTCGCGGCCTCGGTCACGGCGAAACCCTGACCGCTCAGATATTCGGCGAGCGGTTCGCGCAGGGTCGGCTCGTCATCGACCAGCAGGATCGAAGTATAATCGCTCATCGTGATCTCGCCATCGCGACTTGGTCATGAAAGGATGCGGCCCGGCGCGCAAGCCATGGAAGACTGGCGGCACCGGGCCGGATTACAATAGCTGCCGTCAGGTGGCGGGTTCGCCAGAGCGCTCGCGCCACTTGCCGCGGCGGTCCTTCATCCGCTCTTTCATCGCGGCGCGCGCAGCTTCGCGTTCTTCGGCTGTGATGGTGCCCGAGCTGTCAGTATCGACGCGAGCGAAGCGGGCTTCGATGGCGGCATCGAATTCGGCGCGGGTCACGCTTTTATCGCCATCGGCATCTGCCTGGCGAAGCATGCGCATGGCGTGGTGGCGCTTTCCGCCGCGTTTTCCGCGCCGCGTTTCGCCGCGACGCTCCATGCGCGCTTCCTTGGCTGCTTCGAGCTCGGCTTCGGAGAGCCCGCCGCTATTGTCGGTGTCGAGCCGCTCGAAACGCTGTGCCTGCCGAGTAGCACGGCGCTCTGCGCGTTCGGCCATGCGAGCTTCGCGGGCTGCGGTCATTTCCTCGGCCGTCAATTCACCGTCGCCATCGGCGTCGGCGGCCTCGAAGCGGGCGGCGCGGCGGGCGGCGCGATCTTCGGCATTGATGGCTCCATCATCGTTGACGTCCATCCGCTCGAAGCGCTCGGCGCCATGCGCCTTGGCTTCGGCAAGAGTGATGATGCCGTCATTGTCGGTGTCGGCGGCCATGGGGCCTCGTTTTCCGCCGTGATGATCGGCGAGGGCGACACCGGCTCCGCCGAGAGCGAGTGCGGCGGCGGAGAGGGCAAGGACAGTCTTTCGCATTTTCATTCTCCAAACTCTATAAAAAGAGCTGCGGCGGGGCGCTTTCGGCGACGGACGGCTTTGGAGGGGAAAGCCGCCCGATCAAGGATCATCAGGGGGAGGGTGCCGCCTTGGCGCACCCACCGCAACTCATGAAAAGCGTTCTAGGGGCCGCATGTCGCAGGAATATCCCGGAATTCTGCGAAATTGTCGCGAATTGTATCAGCGGCATGGCGACGTTCATCCATGTGAAAGCTGAGCGATACGCAAACCCTATCGCGGCCGCATTTCGGTGCCATCTCCGGCGGTGATGAATATCGCGGTAGCTTTCTCCTCGACATCGGCAATGTGCCAGACGCCCGGAGGATTGATCGCATACTCGCCAGCAACGAGCGTCACCTCCTCAATCCGGCCATCGGGAAATTCCTGCCGCAGCAGCATCTCGCCGTCGGTGCAGATCACGACCTCCGAGCCGTGCGGGTGCATCTCCCACGTATCCCACCCTTCCGTAAAAGTGTGCTGCGACACGAGCCGTCCCTCGCGTCCGTCGCTTGCATTGCGCGCGCCATAATCCTCGTACCAGTCGATACCTGTGAAAGGCGGCTGGGGCTTGGCACTCGCGCCAAGCCCGAGATGGATGAATGCCTCGCTCAGCCTGTGCGCGCTCATGAGGAAGGCGCGGTCATGCAGAAGGCGTTCAATTTGTTGCCGTCGGGATCGCGGAAATACCCCGCATAAAAACCGTCATCGCCGCGCGGGCCGGGCGCGCCTTCGTCGGTTCCGCCGTTTGCGAGCGCGGTCTCGTAAACGGCCTGGACCTTCTCTGGGCTATCGACCTGAAGCGCGACCATGGTGCCGTTGCCCACCGTCGCCTGTTTCTCGTCGAAGGGTTTGGTCGCGGCGACACCTGGCGCGCCGCCCATCTCGCCCCAGGCGACAAAGGTTTCGAATTCCATCATGCGGCCGACGCCGAAATGCTGGGCGATTGCATCGTAAAACTTTGCCGCGCGCGGCAAATCGTTGGTGCCGAGGGTTACGTATCCAATCATGTTGTTCCTCCCGTTCGAGTATGCGCGCTGCGACTCGCGATGAGGGGAACATTACAGGAACATTGAAGCCCGGACAAGCGCTCTCAAAGCGGCCGTGTTTCGCGTTCCAGCCATGCGAGATCCTCGCCTTCGAGCTGCGGAGCGATGACTTTGCGGACACGTTCGTGATAGGCATCGACCCAGGCAATCTCGTCCGCCGTGAGCAGACTCTTCTCGATCAGGGTGCGGTCGAGCGGAACGAAAGTAAGCGTCTCGAAACCTAAGAACCGTCCTTCCGCGCCCTCGATTTTTTTCTCGACCGTGAGCACGAGGTTCTCGATCCGGATGCCGTACTCGCCCGCCTTGTAATACCCAGGCTCGTTGGAAAGGATCATGCCGGCGAAAAGCTCCTGAGAGGTGCCCGCCTGCCCGCCGGAAGGCTTGGCGATGCGTTGCGGGCCTTCGTGCACGCCGAGGAAACTGCCCACGCCATGCCCGGTGCCGTGCGCATAATCTACGCCCGCTTCCCACAGATATTGCCGCGCCAGCGCGTCGATCTGGCCGCCATTGGTGCCTTGCGGAAAGACGAGGCGGTCGATCTGGATGTGGCCTTTGAGAACGCGGGTGAAGCGGTCCTTCATCTCTTGCGTTGGCTGCGCCGACCCGTCGGCGGAATTGATCCACACGGTGCGGGTGATGTCCGTCGTGCCTGCCGGATATTGCCCGCCGCTATCGACGAGGTAGATCGAGCCGGGCGGGATCGGGATATTGGTGTCCTCGTCCACCTTGTAATGCGGCAGCGCGGCGTGGCCTGCGGCGGCGCTGATCGTATCGAACGAGGTATCGCGCAGATCGCCATGTTCGCGCCGAAAGCCCTCGAGCTTCGCGGCAGCGGACAACTCATCGACTTCGCCAGAAGGGGCGTTGACCTCGATCCATCGCAGGAACCGGCTGACTGCCGCCCCGTCGCGTGCCTGCGCATCGCGGTGGCCCTGCTGCTCGGCCTCGTTTTTGATCGCCTTGGCAAGGATCGTCGGGTCCTGCTTGAAGACGAAATCTGCACCGCCGGCGCGCAAAGCCTGCGCGATAGCGACGACGCCGAAATCGGGATCGACGCTCACGCGTTTGCCCGAATATTCGCCGAGCGCTTTTTCGAATTCGTTGCGCTCGCGCACTGTTACCGCATTGCCGAGGTGCCGGGTGAGCTCGGGGGTGACCTTTTCAGGCGCGATGAAAAGCTCCGCGCTGCCGTCCCTCTTGGCGATGACATAGGACAGCGCGACCGGAGTGTGCGCGACGTCGCCTCCGCGAATGTTGAGCAACCACGCGATCGAATCGAGCGCCGGGATCACCACGGCATCGAGATCCTGTTTCTCTAGCCAATCGGCGACTTCGGCACGCTTCTCCGCCGAGCTCCGGCCCGATAGCGTATCGTCGTGGACAAGGGCTTGCGCGCCCGACGGCTCAGGCTGGTCGGCCCAGACCGCGTCGATCGGATTGCCATCCGCCGGGACCATGGTGATTCCCCTGGGTTCGACCTGCCTTTCGAGCGCGTCTACCCATGCCCAGGTGTGGAGCCACGGATCGTAGGCAATCCTTGCGCCCTCGCCTGCCTTCTCGGCGAGCCATTCGCCGAGGCTGTCGCCCGGGATATTGCGGTACTCGAACAGGCTCTCGTCGACCTGGTCGCGAACCTGCACGGTGTACCGCCCGTCGACGAAGATCGCGGCGTGATCGAGCGTCACGGCGGCAAAGCCCGCTGACCCGCCGAATCCGGTCAGCCATTGGAGGCGCTGAGCGTAATCGCCGACATATTCGCTCATATGTTCGTCGGAGATCGGGACGATGAACCCATTGAGATTGCGGCGCTTCAGCTCTTCGCGCAGCGCCTTCAATCGTGCTTCGTGGGTTTGCATCAGCATATCGTCGATTTCCTGTCTTCGCGCAGTCTCTTGCCGCGCAGATGTGTTCGTCTATGAACGCCAACATAGTGCGGAACCGCAGTGCTTTCCAGCAAAGCGGGACCGCGCACAACGGAGCCACCGATCCGATGAAGAATATCCTGGCCACGTCAGCGACAATCGCCGCCCTGATCGCCGCAACTCCTGCAATAGCAAACGAGGAAAACGCCCAAGTGAAAAGCGAGCCTGTCAGCTCCCAGCCGACCCAGCCGCCGCGCGCCGAAAAGCGCGAGCATTCCTATACCCATCACGGTATCACGATCTCGGACCCGTATGACTGGCTCTATGACAAGTCCTATCCCGAGGTCGATGACGAAGATGTGCTCGACTACCTCAAGGCCGAAAACGCCTGGTTCGAGGCGAACATGGCGCAGCACAAACCGCTTATCGACGAGCTGTTCAAGGAAATGCGCGCGCGCATCAAGGAGGACGACAGCACCGTCCCCCAGCGCCGCGGCGATTACCTCTACTGGTCCGAATTCGAGGAAGGCGCGCAGTATCGCAAGCATTACCGCAAGCCTGTGGGCGCGGCCGAAGATGCCGAACCGCAGCTGATCCTCGATGAGACGGCGCTGGCCGAGGGGCACGAATACTTCCGCCTCGGCGCGGCGACGGTGAGCAAGAACGGAAGGTACCTCGCTTTTTCGACCGATACGAGCGGGGCGGAGCGCTACACAGCGCGGATCAAGGACCTCGAGACCGGCGAATTGCTAGACGACGAGATCCCGCAGGTGCGGACCGGGCTCACCTGGGTCGCCGATGACAGCGCACTCGTCTACGGCATTGCCAACGAGAACTGGCGCACGCTCGATGCACGCATGCACCGGATCGGCACTCCGGTGGAAGAGGACGTGATCCTCTACAAGGAGGACGACGAAACCTTCAGCGTTTCGAGCGGCCTTTCCGCGCAGGAAGATTTTCTCATCATCTCCACCGGTGACAACGAGACGAGCGAGGTGCGCTTCGTCCCCGCCGCCGATCCGACCGGCGATCAGGTGCTGGTCAAACCGCGCAAGAAAGGCGTCGAGTATTCGGTCGACATTCGCGATGGCGAGTTGTGGGTCTGGAGCAATGACGAACATATCAATTTCCGCCTTGCAAAGGCTTCGATCGAAACCCCTGGCGATTGGGAAACCGTGATCGAGGGATCGAACGAGTTCTACCTCACCGATTTCGAACTCTTCAAAGACTTCTTCGTCACAGAAGGGCGCCTCAATGGCCTCGACCAGGTGCAGGTCCGCACCTACGACGCGCCGACGCAGGCGCAGCCGATCGCCTTCCCGGAGGCGAGCTATGTCGCGGGGCTCTCGAACAATCCCGAATACGATCAGTCGAAGCTGAGGCTTTCCTATGAAAGCATGGTCACGCCCGATACGGTCTACGATTACGATGTCGCTAGCGGCACGCTCGAACTGCTCAAGCAGCAGGAAATCCCGAGCGGGTACGACGCTTCGCTCTACACCACCGAGCGGATCGAGATCGAGGCGCGCGACGGGACGATGGTTCCGGTCAGCATTCTCTATCGCAAGGATCGCGAACCCGGCGGCCCGCTGCATCTCTATGCCTATGGCGCATACGGTTTCGCCTATCCGCCCAACTTTTCGACCACGCGCCTCAGCCTCGTCGATCGCGGCTTTGCCTATGCCGTCGCGCATATTCGCGGTGGCGATGACCTCGGGCGGCGCTGGTATCTGCAGGGCAAGATGTTCGAGCGCCGCAACACCTTCAACGATTTCGTCGATGTAGGGCGCGGCCTGATCGAGCGCGGCTACTCGGCCGAAGGCAAGGTTACTGCAAGCGGCGGATCGGCCGGCGGCGAGCTGATGGGCGCGGTCGTCAATCAGGATCCGAAACAATACGGAGCTGTCGTCTCGCACGTGCCCTTTGTCGATGTGCTCAACACCATGCTCAATGCCGAGCTCCCGCTGACGCCGGGCGAATGGCAGGAATGGGGCAACCCGATCACGAGCAAGGAGGCGTTCGCCTACATCCTCTCCTATTCGCCCTATGACCAGGTGACCGCGCAGGACTATCCGCCGATGCTGGTCACTGCCGGATTGAACGATCCGCGCGTTACATATTGGGAGCCCGCCAAATGGGTGGCCAAGCTGCGCGAGCTCAAGACCGATAACAACACGCTGCTGCTCAAGACCAATATGGGCGCGGGCCACGGCGGCAAGTCGGGGCGCTGGGATTCGCTTTACGAGCTGGCCGAGGAGTTCGCCTTCATCCTGTGGCAGATGGACATGGTGGACGAGACAGCATCCGAGTGACCCACCGCTTCACCAAAACCTTCACCGCTGCGCCCGAGCACATCGACGAGCTCGGGCACGTCAACAATTCGGTCTGGGTCCAGTGGATCCAGGCCATGGCGACAGCGCATTGGGATGCGGCAGCTCGGCCCGAAGATCTTGTGCGGTTCTTCTGGGTCGTGATCCGGCATGAGATCGACTACCGTGGCAATATCGCTGCGGGCGAGGTCGCGCACGGCGTAACGTGGATCGAGGGAGCGCCGCGCGGCGCGAAATCGGTCAGGCGGGTCGAATTCACCGACGAGGCGGGTCGCAAGCTCGTTTCCGCTCACACCACATGGGCTATGCTCGACCGGCAAACGCAGCGACTTGCCCGTGTCCGGCCCGAGGTGCTGGAGCCCTTCGTCAAAGGCTGATCAACCACCTTGTCACCATGTGGATAAATTGCGGTCGGAATTGTCACATACGTTTCACATGCCGGTCATAGGGGCGTCGCAACTCAAACCAGTACGAGTGTGTGATGACCTTCAGAATTTCCCAAATCGCTATTGCCGGAGCGCTCGCTGTCGCTTCCAGCCCGCTGGCGGCGCAGGACACCGACCAACTGCGTGAAGAACTCGCGCAGATGCGCGCGGAAATGAACGCCATGTCCGAGCGCATCGAAGCGCTCGAAACCGAGCTGGCCGAAACCGAAGCAGCAGCGACCGCCGCGACCGCGCAGGCAAGCATGGCGCTGGCCACCGCCGAAACTGCGAGCGCGCAAGCGACCGAGGCCAGGGTCGAGGCGGAAAAGGGGCCGTCGATCGCCTTCAAGGGCGCGCCCCAGATCAAGGGCGAAAACGGCTGGAGCTTCAAGCCGCGCGGTCGCCTGCAATATGACGCGGGCACGATCAGTGTGCCCGATTCAACCGGTGTCGTGGACGGCTTCGGCAGCGAGGCGCGCCGCGCGCGTCTCGGCGTGTCGGGCGACATGCCGGGCGGCTTCGGCTACAAGTTTGAAATCGATTTCGCGGGCAACGACGTATCGGTGACCGACGCGCTCATCTCCTACGAGACCGGTAACACGGAATTCCAGGTCGGCCAGTTCAATAATTTCCAGTCGCTCGAAGAGCTGACCAGCAGCTTGCACACCAGCTTCATCGAGCGCGCGGCCTTCACCGATGCTTTCGGGTTCGAGCGCCGCGTGGGCGCTGCCGCGATCTTCAAGGGCGGTGACGTGCTGGTGCAGACCGGTGTCTTCACCGACAACATGGAAGACCTCTCGAACAAGAGCTGGAGCGCCGATGGCCGCGTTGTCTTCATGCCCAAGCTCGGCGATGCGCAGCTGCATCTCGGCGGGTCGGTCCACTACACAGATATCGAGGACGGCGACACGGTGCGCTATCGCCAGCGTCCGCTTGTGCACTTCACCTCCGAGCGCTTCATCAACACCGATCGCCTCGCCGCCGACAGCGAGTTCGGCTTCGGCGTCGAGGGCGCGTTCATCGCCGGTCCGTTCCACGCCGCTGCCGAGGGTTTCTGGCAGAATGTGCGGATGCCCGGTGCGATGGAAAACCCGACCTTCTTCGGCGGCTATGCCGAAGTCGGCTATTTCCTGACCAAGGGTGATACGCGCGGATACAAGGGCGGCAAGTTCGACCGCACCAAGCCCGCCAACCCGGTGGGCGAGGGCGGAATGGGCTCGCTCCAGTTTAACCTTCGTTATGACCGTCTCGACCTTAACGATGCCATGGTCGTCGGGGGAACGCAGGACGGGTTCCTCGCCTCGCTGGTATGGAAGCCGACCGACTGGACCATGCTGCTCGCCAATTACGGGCGGCTCGAATACACTGACGCCGTATTCCCGACCGCTACCGGCGACCGCGATTACGGCGTCGATGCCTTTGCCGTGCGGGCGCAGATCGACTTCTGATCGAGAACCGCCCGTTTCTTGTCACAACCATGTCACACACGCCCCATAACCCGCGGGGCGGAATTCAGACCAAGGATGACAAACATGAATCCGACCAAGACTATTGCTTTTGCCGCTCTGGCATCTCTTTCGCTGGTGGCCTGCGACAACGCAGGCGGTGGCGGCGACACGCGTGAATCGATCCGTGCCGTCGGCTCCTCGACCGTTTACCCGTTTGCCAAGCAGGTGGCCGAAAGCTTCGCCCGTTCGAACACCGATTATCGCTCGCCGCTGATCGAATCGACTGGCACCGGCGGCGGCATCCAGCTGTTCTGCTCGGGCCTCGGCCCGGATACGCCGGACATGGCGAACGCATCGCGCCGCATGAAGGTTTCGGAGTACGAACGCTGCGTCGAAAACGGTGTCGATGAAATCATCGAGCTTCAGATCGGGCTCGACGGTCTCGCCTTCGCATCCGCGAAGAACGGAATCCGGCTGAACCTGTCGCCCAAGATTGTGTACGAGGCGCTCGCAGCAAACCCTTATGGCGGCGAGCAGACGGCGAAGACCTGGGCCGATGTCGATCCATCGCTCCCGGCCGAGCCGATTCTCGTCTACGGCCCGCCGAGCACATCGGGCACTCGCGATTCGCTGAAGGAACTCGTTCTCGAAGCGGGCTGCAAGACAAACCCTGAAATGGCCGCGCTCAAGGCAGCCGACGAGGACAAGTACGACCAGGTCTGCACCGAAGTCCGCTCGGACGGTGCCTATGTCGACCAGGGCGAGCAGGATAACCTCATCGTCCAGAAGATCGAAGGCAATCCCAAGGCGGTCGGCGTGTTCGGCTATTCGTACCTCGAAGAAAACCTCGACAAGGTGCAGGGCCTTCCGATGAACGGCGTGGATCCGACCTACGACAACATCTCAAGCCTGGAATATCCGGGCGCCCGCCAGATGTATGTCTACGTCAAGAAGCCGCACCTACGCGCGATCCCCGGCCTCGAAGCCTTCCTTCAGGAATGGGTGAATAGCTGGGGTCCGGACGGCCCGCTGGCCAAGATCGGTCTCGTCGCATCGCCGCCGGAAGTTCGCGAGGCGAACGCGAAGAAGGTGAGCGAGCTCACCGTGCTGACCAAGGAAGACCTCGAAAGCTGATCGAGTTCTAATACCGGGGGCGGGGACTTCTAGCTGAAATCCTCGCCCACCGCCGCCATTTGTGCCTTCAGGCCCAGCTGGCAGATATTCTGGATTTCGATACCGGGGTGCGCATTCACCTCGATGATGAGCGGCCCGTCATTCCTGTCGAGCACGATGTCGGAGCCGCTGTAGCCGAGCCCGATGGCAGGGCCGCACTTGCTCGCGAGTTCGAGCACACGATCCCAGCCAGGCACCTCGAACCCGATCAGTTCGATCCCCGTATCGGGATGGTGAGTGATCACTTCCCCTTTCACAAGTGCGCGGGTGATCCGCCCCGTTTCGAGCGATACCCCGGCGCCGATCGCGCGCTGGTGAAGATTCGCCTTGCCGTCCGATTCATTGGTCGGCAGGCGGATCATCGCCATTAGGGGTTCGTCGTGGAGGCAGATCACCCGCAGATCGGGCAGCCCTTCCGGGACCAGGTCGGCAAGGGCCGGGTCGGCGATGATGAGCGGTTCGATCAACGCGGCGTCCTCACTTGCTGAATCTCCGGAAAACCCACCGTCGACGACTTTCTGAATGTGATGCATTACGTCGTCTTCGGTGAGCGGGCTGCCCGAACCCTTGAACCAGGTATCTCCTTCTCTTCTGACGGCGAGCAGGATGCCGTCACCCTGCGAGCCTCTTGCCGGTTTGATGGCCCACGCATCGGGCATGTCGCGGGCCGGTTTGAAAGCCATGAGCTTCTGGTGATCGTCGATCACGGCAATGGTGCCGGTGCACGAAATCCCGGCGGCCTCGAGCGCGACCTTCGCCGCGACCTTGTCGCGCGCGCGCTCGATCGCGGATCGCGGATTGTATTTCGCGATCAGCGCGTTGCGCATGTTGATGCCGAGTATCTCCTCGATCGGGTTCATGTCGAGCGGATCGAGCGGACCCTTCACGCGCTTGCCACGGAACATGTTCTTGAAAGGCTGGAACATGTCAGACGTCCTCCGGCTTGCGGATGATCCACGCGTTATGGACCGGTGGCTTCTTGCGTTTCTGGTCGCCAGACGTGCCGAAGCGAGGCGCAAACTGAGCCTCGCTATCGGGGACCGGTGGTAAGGGTGGTTGCGGGACACGCCTTCGTCTGAAGCGCTGAAGGTCACGCGGCGAATCGATCACCCACATGCCTTCGAGTGGTGGCGCGCGTTCGCTCGCTGCAATCGGCACGGCCTTGGGCGGAGGTTCTTCGGTTTCGCCTGGTTCGGGTCCGGCAACCCGGCGCGTATCGGGCATCCCCTTGCGCCGGTCTTCGGTCACGCCTTCGGGCAATTCGGTGCCCTTCGCCTGCCGCCTGCGTTCGAGCCAGATCGGGGCGAAACGCTTGATCTCGGAGAGGCGAAGTCCGCGGTATCGCCCGAGTATGGCGATCGCGATGCCGGTGATGGCGGGCATCAGCAAAGGCGAGGTCTCGATCAGCATCAGTGCAAGGTTCGAGACCATCACGAACTGGATCACGACCGAAATCATAAACGTACTGAACGCCTGATAGGCGGCCTCGCGCGCGCCGTCCTTCTCCCATTGACGCCACCAGCGTTCGACCACCAGCGCACAGACGATGACCGGGAAAGCATCGACCTGCAAATTCGTGTCGAGGATGATCTGGAGCGCGACCAGGACGAGGACGATCAACGAGATAAGCACCCCGAGAAAGCCGACGCGGGTCATGCGCAGCTTGAGCAGGGTGGGCGTAACGATCATCCCGACCAGAACCGAGGAAATGAGCACGATCGGTCCCATCACCGGCCCGATCTGGAGGAATGCGAGCGCGATCAGCATCGGGGTGAACAGGCCGAATGCCTTGACCCCGATGAAGGAGCGGGCGAGCACGACGAGAAACGCGCCCAGCGGCAGGACCATAAGCAGGTTGGAAGGCTTCAGCCCCCAGATTGCCTGCGAAGTTGCCACCCCCTCGAACGTGGAGGGCATCGCGACCCAGCTCTCGGTATTCCAGAGGCCGAGCACGACCAGCGCCGCCAGCATGAAGCCAACGGCGAGACCGATATAGAACGGACGTTTGACTTGCGGCGTCGCCCGGTCCCGTATCCGCCTGATTTTGGAGATCAGGTCAGAAAACATACCCGACCGTCAGAGTGAAGCGGTAGCCTTCGCGCTCTCGGGTCGGCTGGTTGCTGCTGGAGAAAATGTACTTCGCTTCTGCCTCGACCCGCCACTGGCCGGGCCACCACAGCATTTCGACTTCGGGCACGACGAGCTGGTCGCGGCGCATGTTCCCGCCGGGCGTCAGCCGCCCGTCGAACTCGGTGTTGATGTATTCAAGCGCCGGGCGCACCCGCAGGTCGGGCGTTATCGGCTGCGTGTAGGAGACCTTGGCCGACTGGCGATCGTAGCCGCGCTGGGGATCGTCCGAAGAGATCGATTCCGCGCGCAGGTCGAAGGTCAGGTAGTGGTAACGATCGAAGCGGTGGCGATACTGCGCATCCACGCGCGGACCTTCGCCGGTTGTTTCGGGATTGCCCGCATTGGCATATTCGCGCTCGCGCCATGTCCCGCGCAGGCGGAAGCGGTTTTCGCGCGTCGGCTCATAAGTAACCCGCCCTGACACCTGCTTCTCGTCGGTATCGGACGATTCAGCCGTTACGTAGTCGTCATAGATCCGGCCGCGAAGCTGGATTTCCCAATCATCGTCCAGTTCCTGCTCGAAAGTCGCTGTAAATCGGTCGCGCGCGCTGTCGGAGCGGCCCTCGCCAAGGCGAAAGACCTCGATCCGGTCCGCTTCGAGGCGGAAACGCGTGTCTTTGTCTTCGAGATCGATGCCGACCTGGGCGCGCAGGGTGAATGCGTCGCCATCCACCACGAGCTGTTCGTCCCGTGTCGTGCTTTCAGCGCTGACGAAACCGACCTCGACCCGTGCATCCGGATCCAGAGTCCATTCGTCATCCTCCCCTGCCAAGGCAGCGGAAGGCGAAGCGATAAACGCAGCCGCAAGCATGCATCCGAGCGTGCGGCGAACCCGTTTAAAGCCCCGGCTCAAGGCATCGTGCTCAATCATCGCCCGTAGCTTTACGGGCAAGGCTGTTTAGAAATTCCTAACCGTAAACATAAAGCACGAAAAAACCCCGATTTGTGGGAGCGATTGCGGGCTGGAGAGGCATCGAACGAGCAGGTCTGTTTACCGAGACAGCGGGCGCACGGGGGCTATTCCGGCACGCAGGTGCCAGCATCATCTGTTCGCAAAACCTGATTGATTAGAGCGGGTTGCCGTCGCGGTCGCGGAAAATTTCTCGCCGGCCGACATGGTTTGCCGGGCCGACAAGGCCTTCGCTTTCCATGCGTTCGATCCACTTGGCGGCGGTGTTGTAGCCGACGCCCATCTGGCGCTGGAGCCACGAGCCGCTCGCCTTCTGGTTCTCGATCACGATCTGGCAGGCCTGGCGATACTTGCGCTCTTCCGGGCTGTCCGATGCGGTGAGATCGTCCTCGAAAGTCAGGCCGCCTCCGTCCTCCGGCTCTTCGGTGACCGCGTCGACATATTCGGGGGAGCCCTGCGCGCGCCAGAAATCGGCCACCGCCTCGACCTCCTCGTCCGACACGAACGGCCCGTGGACGCGCACCATCGCGCCGGTATTGGGCTTGTAGAGCATATCGCCTTTGCCGAGCAGCTGTTCGGCGCCCTGCTCGCCAAGGATGGTGCGGCTGTCGATCCGGCTCGTCACCTTGAAGCTGATGCGGGTCGGAAGGTTCGCCTTGATCACGCCGGTGATGACATCGACCGAGGGGCGCTGCGTCGCCATGATAAGGTGGATGCCTGCCGCGCGCGATTTCTGCGAGAGGCGCTGGATCAGGACTTCGATTTCCTTGCCGACAGTCACCATCAGGTCGGCAAGCTCGTCTACGATCAGCACGATCTGCGGCAGCGGTTCGTAATCGAGCTGTTCTTCTTCGTAGAGCTGCTCGCCGGTATCGGGATCGAAGCCGGTCTGGACCCTCCGGCCAAGCGGTTTGCCCTTTGCCGCAGCAGCGCGGACCTTGTCATTGAAGCTGTTGATATTGCGCGAATTTACCGAGCTCATCATCCGATAGCGCCGCTCCATTTCCTCCACCGCCCACTTCAATGCGCGCACGCTCTTGTGCGGCTCGGTGACGACGGGGGAGAGCAGATGCGGGATATCGTCGTAGCTCTTCAGCTCGAGCACCTTGGGATCGATCAGGATCAACCGGCATTCGGCAGGCGTGAAGGTGTAAAGCAGCGACAGCAGGATGCAGTTGAGGCCCACCGACTTGCCCGACCCGGTGGTGCCGGCAACGAGCAGGTGGGGCATCGCGGCAAGGTCCGCGACAATCGGCTCGCCGGCGATATCCTTCCCGAGGATGATCGGGAGGTTGCCCTTGGCATTGGCAAAGGCCTCGCATGCAGCGAGCTCTTTCAGCATCACCACCTGACGGTCCTTGTTGGGCAGTTCGATGCCCATCACCGTTTTGCCAGGGATTGGCGAGACGCGTGCGGAAATCGCGCTCATGTTGCGGGCGATATCCTCGGCGAGTCCGACTACGCGGCTTGCCTTGATGCCGGGCGCAGGTTCGAGCTCGTACATGGTCACCACCGGCCCGGTGCGCACTGCGGTGATCTCGCCCTTTACGTTGAAATCGTCGAGCACGTTTTCGAGCAGGCGGGCGTTGCGTTCGAGAGCCAGCTTGTCGAGCTTGGGCGCGTTGTCAGTGGGCGGATCGGCCAGCAGGTCGAGGCTAGGGAGGTCGAAAGTTGCGAACATGTCCCGCTGGTTCGCCTTGGCGGGTTTCGCCTTTTTGGGCGGTGCGGTCGGGTCGGTAATTTCGGGCGCGCGTCGGGGAGTGGGTTCGGGCGCGGCATCTGCCTGCTTGGGCTTGCGGCGCGCCTTGGGGGCGGGCGCATCGTCCTCTTCGGCGAAAGCAAGGCGTTTGTCTTCGCGGTCACGGCGTCCGAAGGGGAGGCGCGAGAGCAGCCCTCCGCCCAGCCCTCCTCCGCCGAGGAACTCCGGCAGGGTCAGAAGCGCTCGCCAATCGATTGCGAACACCCGGGTGACGAGCGCTACGCCACCGGCAAGGCATGCAATTGACGCGCCCAGGATGATCCAGCCCGAAGCCGATTCGCCAAATCGGTTCGCGATTGCCTCGATGCCGGCTGCACCGAGCAGGCCCGAGACACCTCCCAATTGCGCGGGGAGCGTACCACTGCGCGTGTCGAAAGCGAGTGCCAGAACGGTTGCAAGCAACACCATTGCAATGAGCAGCAGACCGGTCGGCAGCCACCACGCGGTCGTCTCGGGCTCATCGCCATTTTCGACGTCGCGCCACAGTTTTCGCGCGGAAATGTAGAGCAGCGGGAGCAGCAGGATTGCGGGCAAACCGAAAATGAACAGCACGCGATCGGCAAGCCAAGCGCCGGCGAGCCCCATCCAGTTGCTCACCTGGTCGGGCGAAGCGGCGGTCGAGGGGCTGGGATCGGTCTGGGTGTAGCTCGCGAGCGAAAGCGCGAGGAAGATCATGGCGGCAAACAGCACGCCCGCGCCCGCCATCTGAGCGATCCGGCGGATCGAACGGCGCAGTCCTGCTCGCCAGTCAGCGTTGGATTTGCGGGTATTGATAGCGCGGCTCGCCATAGCTTGCTCCCAAGGGAGGGGTTGATGAGAACACACCATGAATCCTCGGGGACTCGCGGTCAAGGCGCGTGAGATTAGCTGAGCCCGTCAATTGCGGCCCAGCGTGGCCAGCCGAGCGTATGGGCGCGGTGCGAATTCATACCGCCAAGCGCGATGACAGGGGCCAGCGAATGTCCGGCGAGGAGCCGAAACCGCGAGGGACCCAGGCTTGGCGCTCCCGGATGTGATTTTGTACCGAAAACAGGCGATAGTAACACAGCGTCTGTACCGAAACGGTTCGCAAGACCGATCTCGCGCAGGTCGTGGGCGGTGGCGAGGTGAAGCAGGCCGTCTCGTCTGGGCCAAAGCGCGCGTGGTGCCCCGTAAATGCCATCCGCGCCCCATTCGGCGGCGGTCAAAGCGCTGTCGGCGAGGACAATTACGTGATCGTGGGCGCGGGCCAGGCGCTTCAGGTCGTGAAAGCGCCCAAGCCTTTCCGGACCGTCAAGGTGGTAATGCCGATAGATGAAGCCGCTCCCACGCGGCAGGCTCGCCAGAGCATCTTCGAGCGCGTCGTCATTCCGCTCGTCAGAAATCAGCCAGATGTCAGGAAGGGATTGGTTGCGCGGCACTTGGTGCCTATAGCGCGCGACCATGGAAAGTGCAGCCTCCCGCCTCGCCGATGTCCGCGCCAATATCGAGCGCATGTGCAAGCCTTCCCGCCGCAAGCCGGAGGACATCACGCTGATCGCGGTGAGCAAGACCCATCCGGCCGAAAGAATCGAGCCGTTGCTCGAAGCGGGTCACCGCGTTTTCGGCGAGAATCGCGTGCAGGAAGCGCAGGAGAAATGGCCTGCCCTCAGGGAGCGTTACCCCGATGTCGAATTGCATCTGATCGGCCAGCTGCAATCGAACAAGGCCGAAGATGCGGTCGAACTGTTCGACTACATTCATGCGCTCGACCGTCAGAGCCTCCTAAAGGCGCTCGCCAAGGCGATGGACAAGACCGGCAAGCGCGTGCCGTGCTTCGTGCAAGTCAATATCGGCGACGAGGAACAGAAGGGTGGCTGCGCAATCGCCGACCTGCCTGCATTTCTCGAACAGGCGCGCGCCGCTAACATCCCGATTGCGGGACTGATGTGCCTGCCTCCTGCCGATATCGAGCCTGCGCCATTCTTCGCGTTGCTCTACAAACTCGCCGAGGATAACGGCGTGAAAGGCCTGAGCATGGGCATGAGCGGCGACTACGAAACCGCGGTGCAGCTGGGCGCTACGCACGTGCGGGTGGGCACGGCGCTGTTCGGACCTCGCGGGTGACAGGTTCCATCGAGGCGTTCAGGAAGAAGTGGCTGGCACGCCTCAATCGGGGTGCGCGGACGACTCTCGAACATGCATCGATCGACTGGGTGCCGGGCTTGCACTCAGCGGTCGCGGACAAGTTTGTCACAGGGCTCGGCTTCAAGGCCATCGGTTTCAACTGGGAGTTGCTCGACGCGTCTCCGGACGCTTCGGGCCCGAGAGTGGCGCTCACCCAGCTGACCGAGGCGTTTGCGAATGACATCTCCAATCCGAGCAATGTTTGGCTTGGTACGGAGGAGGCACGCGAATGCGCGCGCGATTTCCTTGCGGCCTTCGACCCTGCGACGCGAACGGTGGTCTCCAACCGCTATGACGGCCTGTGGAATCCGGTTTCAGGCGCGAGCGTCGAGTGGGGCTTTGTCGCTTACGATGCCGAGCGAATTGCGCTGCTCCTGATCGCCGACGCATAGAAAAAGGGCGCCCCGTTTAACGGAGCGCCCTCCCGGATATTCGAAATTCTCGCCGAAGGCCGGCCGCTTGCGCGACCGCCAGGGCGTGGAAATCGCACCCCTGACGGGATGCGAAATCCAGAATGCCTAGAACTCGAACACGACTTCCGCGCCGACCTGGCGGCCCTTCGACAGCGGCGAGAAGGTGCCGGCTGCCGGACGGTCATCGAACGGACGGTTGACGCCGTTCGACAGCGGACCGCCGAAGGGAAGCTGCGTATCGCCGCCGACCTGGACCTGGTCGAGCAGGTTCTTGCCGTAGATCGAGAACGACAGGCCTTCCATCGGCGTGTTCCAGGTGATGTTCGCTTCGAGGTTCGAAATGTCCTGCACCCAGCCGAAATTGTTGTCGGTGTAGGCGAACTCGTCGCGATACTGGTAGTTCACGCGGGTCAGGATCTCGCTGTCACCCAGAAACAGCTCGTGGATGAAGCCCATGCCCCAGGTAACCTCGGGCACGCGAGGCAGGCGCAGTTCGAGATCGGCGTCGTCGATCACGCCGTCGCCCGAAATGTCGAACAGGATTTCTTCGTAATCGTCGTCGATGATGCCGATATTGGCGGTGACGACAAACGAATCCGTCAGGCGCATGCGGGCTTCGGCTTCGACACCGAAGATCTGCGCATCAGCGGTGTTGAAGATCGACTGGGCGACGCCGGCAGTCGCCGAAGACTGGTTCACCTCGCGCTGCATGTCCTCGATCTTGGTGAGGTAGGTTGCAACGTTGAGAGTGAATGCGCCGTCGACCGACTGGAATTTTCCGCCGATCTCGAAGTTGTCGACCTGCTCTTCATCGAAGAAGAAGTTGCCGGTTTGGGCAACGACCTGTTCGAACGCGTTCGCATTGGTGATGCGGAAATTGTAGCCGCCAGAACGGAAACCGCGGGTCCAGTGCGCGTAGAGCTGGCCGTTGTCGAACTCGTACTGGAAACCGGCCTTGGGCGACCAGTTTGTGAAGCGCACGCTGTCGGTGAAGCCGTTGTTTTCGGTCGGTATGAAGGGGTTCGCGCCCGAGGTAGGGCAAGTGCCTCCGACAACCGAGCACATCGGGCGCGGCCTTACATAGGTCACACCTGCATCTTTGGTTTCCTGGCTCCAACGGATACCGGCGATCAGCGAAAGGCGATCGGTCACATAGACCTGGCCGCTCGCGAATGCGCCAAGCACCTCGTGGTCCTGCGTGCCACCGCCATAGAAAGTCAGCGGGGTCGAAGGCGGAATATCACGGACTTCGGTGTAGGAGATCGACTGGTCGAAATAGAATCCGCCGAAGGTAAGGTCGAACGTGTCGGTCGAGATCGCATAGCGAAGTTCGTTCGAAATCTGCTCCTGCGAGGTTTCCGTCGACGAGTGGAAGATGAAGTTCGGCGTCGCGTCGATATCCGCATCGGTGTTCGCATCGTAAGTGCGATAGCCGAAAATATTGGTCAGCGTGCCAGGGCCGATATCGAGCTCTGCGGTAACCGAGCCGGTCCAGATCTCGTTGGCGTAGCTGCCCGGATTGTCGATCGCGAAATCGAAGCTGTCGCGCTCGAAGATGCCACGGTTCTGGGCCGAGGGGCCATCGCCTTCGCTCTCGAAATAGTCGAGCTTGCCGATGACACGAAGATCGCCCACGCGCGCTTCGAGTGCGCCGCGAAGGATCGTGGTTTCTGCCTGGCCGTGGTTCGATCCGTCGAACAGGTTGGTGAAGTAGCCTTCGTCGTTGTTGTGATACGCGCCGAGCTTGAACAGCAGCGTGTCTTCGACGATCGGGCCCGAAATCACGCCCGAGACGGTGTAGTTAGCGCCGCCGCGGTCTTCGAACAGCGGTCCATCGACTGCCGCGCGGAACTTTCCGCTGAATTCCTCGGTCGGGTTGCCGGTGTTGATGAGCACCGCACCGCCGGTCACGTTGCGACCGAACAGCACGCCCTGCGGGCCGCGCAGGATTTCGACGCTTTCAAGGTCGAACAGGTCGAAGACCACGCCGGCATTGTTGCCGAGATAGACGCCGTCGATGAATACGCCGACGGTGGGGTCGATCGAGGGGATCGAGGAGTTGATGCCAAGGCCGCGGATCGAGAAGTTCGCGGTGCCGCGGCTGGTCCCGATCTGGTCGAGCGACACGTTCGGGGCGGCATAGGTCAGGCCCTGTACGTCGCGAACCTTCAGCGCTTCGAGCGAATCCGCGTTGAAGGCGGTCACGGCAAGAGGCACGTCCTGCACGTCTTCCGGATTCTGGGTCTTGGTGCCGGTGACGACGATGTTGCCGATATTGGCGAGCGTGCCGCGCTGTTCTTCCTTGGCGTCCTGGCTGGCGGCGGCTTCATTGCCGTCCATATCCTGGGCGTGGGCCGCAAAGGGGGTTGCAGCGGCGGTGCAAAGCAGCAGCGAGAGGGTACGCCGCGTTGCGGTACGAAAATTCATGGGTTTCTTCTCCCTTACGTAAGGGCGATCGCCTTTAGCGTTAGGTCCGTGAAATGCAACCTATGTCGCTTAACCAATCTGCGAGCGGTTGATTGAACGCGACGTCAGGCGTTTTCGAGCTGTTCCTGCTTGCGGTCGCTCGCCGCCTCGAGCAACGCTGCCTCGATCTCGGCGAGCCGGTCGGGAGCGCGTACCTTTGCGCCGGTAAGGTCGGTCACGTAGAAGGTGTCCGCCGCCGTCTCGCCATAGGCGGTGATGTGCGCGGAATGGACAATCAGGTTTGCCTTGTAGAGCGCGTGGGCAAGGCGGTTGAGCAGTGCTGGCCTGTCTCGGGCCGTCACCTCGATCACGGTAAAGTTGTTTGAGGCCGAGTTGTCGAAATTGACTTGCGGAGCGACTTCGAATGTCCGCGCGCGCGAATGCGCAAGCGGGCGCGCGGCGAGGCGCGGAACCATCTCGCCTTCACCAAGCAGCGCCTTGCGAATGCCGTCCTTCAGTCGGGCGATCTGGGGCGCTTCCCGGAACGGTTCGGCGTTGAGGTCCTGCACCAGGAAATTGTCGACCGCATAGCCGTTCATCGCGGTGTGGATGCGTGCATCGATGATGTTCGCGCCGGCAAGATGGATACCGCCCGCCATACGGTAGAACAGGCCCGGGTGGTCGGGCGCGATCACGCTCACGAGTGCTGCGCCGCGCTCCTCGTCGACTTCGCAATGGATCGAGAGGTGGTCCTCGATCCGCCGTGCCTCTTCGTATTGAATGAGGTTCTTGGCGATGATGTCCTCGGGCTCGGCGATCCAGTAGGCATCGCTCATCAGCTCGCCGACGTCTTCGACGAGATAGGCCTTGTCGCCGAGCACTTCGCGCGCGGCGGCCTTCTTGGCTGCGACCCGTTCGGCACGGCCCCTGCCCTTGTGACCGAGCCGCAGGCGATCCTGTGCAGCGTCATAAAGCTCGCCCAGCAGCTGCCCCTTCCAGCTGTTCCATGTTCCCGGGCCAACCGCCCTGATATCGACTGCGGTGAGGATGGCGAGGTTGCGCAGCCGTTCAAGGCTTTTGACCTCGGCAACGAAGTCCTCGATTGTCTTTGGGTCGGTGAGGTCGCGTTTCTGCGCGGTCGAGCTCATCAGGAGGTGGTGGAGCACCAGCCACGCGACGAGCTCCGTTTCCTTCTCATCGAGGCCGAAGCGCGGGCACAACTGATGCGCGACTTCTGCACCGAGCACCGAGTGATCTCCGCCGCGCCCCTTGGCGATGTCGTGCAGCAGCACCGCGACATAGAGCGCGCGGCGGGAGGCGACCTTGTGGATCTCGCGAGTGGCGCGAGGGTGGTCCTTTTCGAGCAGGCCGCGCTCGATCTGGCTGAGGAGGCCGATCGCGCGGATCGTATGCTCATCGACCGTGTAGTGGTGGTACATATCGAACTGCATCTGAGCGTTGACCCGGCCGAAATCGGGCACGAAACGGCCGAACACGCCCGCTTCGTTCATCCAGCGCAGCGCGTTTTCGGGATCGTTGCGGCCGCCGAGCACTTCGAGGAAAATCGCATTGGCACGCGGATCCCTGCGGACCTCGCGCGTGATGAGCTTCGAATCGCGGTTCGCCTGCCGCATGGTTTCCGGGTGGATCTCGACGCCCTCGGCCTCGGCCAGCTGGAACAGTTCGATCAGACGGACGGGATCGTTCCTGAACCAGTCATCGCCCGGCGAGCGAATGCGCCCGCCCTCGATCACAAAGCCGCGTGCGTCGCGTTTTCTCTGGCTCCACCCGGCGAAAAAGCCGCTGCGCACCTTGGCCTTCGACGACTCTTCCTCGAGGTGGGAAAGGAACACGCCTGTCAGGCTGCCGACGCGTTTCGCCTGGAGGAAGTAGAACTGCATGAAGCGTTCGACTGCGCTTTTGCCGGGGCGGTCGGCGAAGTTCATTCGCTCTGCCACCTGTCGCTGGAGGTCGAAAGTCAACCTGTCCTCGGCCCGGCCGGTAAGGACGTGCATGTGGCAGCGCACCGCGAGCAGCCACCCTTCCGCGCGGCGAAATCCGCGATATTCGGCAGGAGTGAGCAGGCCGACATCGACCAGCTCTGCGGCACTCTGGACGCGGTGCGTGTACTTGCCGATCCAGTACAGCGTCTGGAGATCGCGCAGGCCGCCCTTGCCCTCCTTCACATTGGGTTCGACGACATAGCGGCTGTCGCCCATGCGCTTGTGCCGCGCCTCGCGCTCGGCGAGCTTATCGGCAAGGAATTGCTTTTCGTTGCCCTTCACCACGTCGGCCCAGAAGCGCGCGCGAAGCTCTTCGTACATCGGCTGGTCGCCCCATACGAGCCGCCCTTCCAGAAGCGCGGTGCGGATCGTCAGGTCTTCCTTTGCCATCCGCATCGTGTCGCCGATCGTGCGGCTCGAATGACCGACCTTTAGGCCGAGATCCCACAGCAGGTAGAGCATCGCCTCGATCACCTGCTCGCACCACGGCGCGCGCTTGGTGGGGGTGATGAAGGCGATGTCGACGTCCGAATGCGGCGCCATCTCGGCGCGGCCATAGCCGCCCACCGCCATGACTGTGAGTCGTTCAGCAGCAGAGCGGTTTGCAACCGGGTAGACATGCTCGATCACGTAATCGTGGATCACGCGTACGAGCTGGTCGATCAGGAAGGCATAGCCCGCAGTGCAATCGTGACCGGCTGACGGGTGTTCGAGAAGGCGTTTCTGAAGCTCTCCGCGCCCGTGGTCCAGCGCTTCACGCATAGCGGCAAGAACCGGGCCGCGCGCCTTGTCACCATGTTCACCGACCAGCGCCGCGACCGTCGAGGACAACGTGCGCCGGTCGATGATGTCGCGCTGGCGCGGGACGCGGCGGCTGGGGAGGGTCCAGTCAGTCATCGCGTCCCCGCTCGGGTCAGACTTTCACTATCCGCGCGGTGTAAGCGGCGCGAAGCGTCTTCTTGTCGATCTTTTGCGTGCCGAGGCGCGGGAGCACTTCTTCGACTACAAAGATGTGCTCTTCGAGCGGCACCTTGAACGGCGCGGTGTTGGCGAGCAGGAACTCGCGCATATCGGCAGCCGTCATGGGTTTGCGGCCCTCCTTCACGCGGATCACCGCCGCCGGCACTTCGCCCATCCGTTCATCGGGCAGGCCGAAGCACGAGCATTCGGCGATGTCGTCATGCGCGTAGATCGAATCCTCGACTTCGATGCAGGAAATGTTCTCGCCGCCGCGAATGATGATGTCCTTCTTCCGGTCGACGATGAACAAGTACTCGTCCTCGTCGAGATAGCCGAGATCGCCGGTGCGGAAGAAGAGGTTGTCGGTAAACGCGTCGCGCGTCGCCTCATCGTTGTTCCAGTAACCGCGGAAATTCGCGATCGAGCGGATACAGACCTCGCCGACCTCCCCCTGCGCCAGTTCGTTGCCGTCATCATCGAGGATGCGCAGGTCGACCAGCGGCTTTGAGGCGCGCCCCGTCGAGCCGGGCTTGGCCATGTAGTTCTCGTTGAAATTTCCGCAGCCAACTGCATTGGTTTCGGTGAGGCCGTAGCCGAGCAGCGGGAAGCCCTTGGGAAACGCTTCCTTGATCTTGGTGACATGCTCGACCGGGCGCGGCGCGCCGCCTGCCGCAAAACTGCGACAGGCCGAAAGGTCGTATTTCTCGCGGTTTTCGTGGGTCGCGATTTCGTAGCTCATCAGCGGGACGCCGACGAAATAGGTTACCTTTTCAGCCTCCATCAGGCGCAAAGCCTCTTCCGCATCCCACTTCGGCATCAGCACGAGCTTGCGCGCGATCGCGTAGCTCTGGAGGAACAGGGGCACTTCGCCGGTCACGTGGAACAGCGGTACGGCGATGAGCGCGCAGGGCTGGTCAGATACGTCCTCGCCCTGGCTTTCGAGCAAGATTTTCGCCATCGCGCTCTGGCTGACATAGCTCATCACCCCATGGACCACCCCGCGATGGTCGGACCATGCGCCCTTGGAATTCCCGGTCGAACCCGAGGTGTAAAGGATCGTCGCCATATCGTCGGCGGTCAGTTCGCCGAGCATGTGCATTGCAACCGATTGTTCGCCTTCTTCCGGCGCCGCCCACACGCTCGACAGGTCCTCCGCCGGATTGCCGCCGTGATCGAACAGGGCGATCTTGGCCGGGTGATCGGTGCCCTCGAGCCGCTTGGCCCGTCCGGCATCGGCGAGCACGAGCGTGCATTCGGCAAGGCGGATGCCGTAGGCGAGCTCATCGCCCGACCAGAACCCGTTGAGGAGCGTCGCGCAGCCGCCCGCCATAACGATGCCCATATAGGCGATCATCCAGTTGGCCGAATTGCGCGCCGCGATTCCGACACGGTCGCCTTTTTCGATGTGGTGATGCTTGACCAGACCTTCGGCAACGCAGACCGCTGCCGCGTAAGTTTCACCAAAAGTAAGGCGCACATCGCCATCGACGAGGAAGGGGATGTCCTTGTGCTCGTTGCAGAAATGCGCGAAATAATGCGCCAATGTCGGCGGCGCGTTCTTGAATGCGGGCATTTCTACACCATCGCGAACGAAAGGCACCGTTTCGAAGGGCTGGCCTTCCTTGGTCAGTTCGCCGATGATCGCTTCAAGCGCATTGTCCAGCTGGGTGGGCATGCGAATATCTCTCCTTCAACTCGTTCTTATTCTGCGGGCAAAGCGCCTTGGCCTTGTCCGATCGATCCTCTGGCCTCTGGATTGCGTTTCAAAGGCTCCCCGTAAAGCCCTTCCCCCGAACGCACCGCTGTGCCACAAGCCGCCAAAAGCGCGGCCTGCGCTGGTTTCTTAAGAGGTTCCTTTGGTGCTGTCACTACTTGCCGCAAGCAGCGCGGTCGCCGATCCGATCTACTGGTCCGATCTGGGTATGAGGCCGTACCTGTTCGAAATCGGCTGGTTCCAGCTGCGGTTCTATTCGCTTGCCTACCTGATCGGCATCATCTTCGCCTATTGGCACCTTTCGAAGATGCTGAAAGCGCCCGGTGCGCCGATGGCGCAGCGCCATGCCGACGATCTGTTTCTCTATTGCACGCTGGGCGTGATCCTCGGCGGGAGGATCGGCTATTCAATCTTCTACAACCCCTATCTGTGGGACAATCCGGTGGATGTGCTCAAATTGTGGGAAGGCGGGATGAGCTTCCACGGCGGGGTGATCGGCGTGCTGCTCGCGATCGCCTGGGTCTCACGGCGGGGCAATCTCTCGTTCCTGCGGGTGTGCGACTATATCGCGGTCAATGTGCCGATGGGGATGCTGCTTGGACGGCTTGCCAATTTCGTGAACGGAGAATTGTGGGGCCGGCAGACGGACGTTCCCTGGGGCATGGTGTTCCCCGGCGGCGGGGAGGTGGTGCGCCACCCCAGCCAGCTCTACCAGGCCGGGCTCGAAGGGCTGCTGCTACTGGTCGTGTTGCTGTTCTTGTTCTGGAAGACCAATGCGCGCTATCGGCCGGGCCTTCTGGTCGGTGTGTTCACGCTAGGCATCGGCCTTGCGCGCTTTGTTAACGAATTTTTCCGTGAACCCGATGCACAACTGGCTGACTTTGCAGCCCGAACAGGGCTATCGATGGGGCAATGGCTGACAATACCGCTCATCCTGATTGGATTGATTGTAACGCTCTACGCCGTGACGCGGAAACCCGTGGGGACGGGCAGCGTCAAAAACGCGGCGACGGCGTAAACGACAACGAATGGCGACCGCGTGGCCTCAGGCTTATCGAGCCTGACGGCAGCGAGAGCGAAGCTTCCGACCTGTTCGGCGGCGGCGAGGCCGAGCCGCTTGTCGCCATCGAGGACCTGCCTTCGACAGAAGCGATCTTCTCGCATGTCGGCGCCGAGACGGGGGCCGAAAAAGCGAAGCGCGAAGCCGAAGAGAAAGCCAGACGCGAAGCCGAGGAGAAAGCTCGCAAGGAGGCCGAAGCCAAGGCGAAGGCCGAAGCCGAACGCAAGGCCAAGCTCGAAGCGGAGAAGAAGGCTGCCGCCGAAGCAAAGGCCAAGAAGGAAGCCGAAGAGAAAGCGCGGAAGGAAGCCGAGGCCAAGGCCAAAGCGGAAGCCGAAGAGAAAGCGCGGAAGGAAGCCGAGGCCAAGGCCAAAGCGGAAGCCGAGGCGAAGAAAAAGGCAGAGGCGGAAAAGAAGGCTCGCGAGGAAGCGGAGCGCAAGGCGAAGCTCGAGGCCGAGACGAAAGCCAAGGCCGAAGCGGCAGCCAAGGCGAAGGCCGAGGCGGAAGCAAAGAAGAAGGCGGAGGCGGAGGCCAGAAAGAAGGCCGAAGAAGAAGCGAAAGCAAAGAAGGCCGCGGAAGAAAAAGCGCGCAAAGAGGCCGAGGCCAAAGCCCGAAAAGAAGCGGAGGCAAAGGCCAAACGCGAGGCGGAAGAAAGGGCTCGCGAAGAAGCCGAGGCGAAGAAGAAAGCGGAATCCGAGGCCAAGAAGAGAGCCGAAGAAGAGGCTCGCAAAAAGGCCGAAGCCGAGGCGAAAAAGGCTGCCGAGGAGAAAGCTCGCAAGGAGGCCGAAGCCAAAGCGAAGGCCGAAGCGGAAACGAAGGCGAAAGAGGAAGCCGAAAGGAAAGCCAAGGAAGAGGCCGAGAAGCAGGCGCGCGAAGAGGCCGAACGCAAGGCCAAGGAAGAAGCCGAAGCCAAGGCCAAGGCAGAATCCGAGGAAAAAGCACGCCTCGAAGCCGAAGAGAAAGCCCGCGAGGAAGCGCTAAAGGTCGATCTGGGCGAGACCTTCCGCCGCCTGATCCGCGAGAACGGGCCGATCAGCCTCGCGCAATATATGGGGGAATCGAACGCGCGTTATTACGCGACGCGCGATCCGTTAGGCGATGAGGGCGATTTTATCACCGCGCCGGAAATCAGCCAGATGTTCGGCGAACTCGTCGGCCTTTGGATCGCGGATGTCTGGGTCAAGATGGGCGCCTCGGACAACATCCACTATGTCGAGCTGGGCCCGGGGCGCGGCACGCTGGCGAAGGACGTGCTCCGGACGGCCGGCAAGTACGGGTTTGATCCAAAGGTGCACTTCGTCGAAGGTTCTATGGAGCTGCGCAAGCTCCAGCGGCAGGCCGTGCCGCAGGTGCAGTTCCACCACGATCTATCGACGCTGCCGGATGATCGCCCGCTGCTGATCGTCGCGAACGAATTCTTCGATGCGCTGCCGATCCACCAGCTGATCCGTTCGGCCAATGGCTGGCACGAACGGATGGTTGGCCTCGAAGGCGACGAGCTCGTCTTTGTTGCTGGCGACAAGCCGATGGATTCAATCGTGCCTTCGAGCTGGCGCAGCGCCTCGCAAGGCTCGATGATCGAAACGAGCTCTGCTGCGGCAGCCATCATGGCCGAAATCGCCCAGCGGCTCGCGAAACAGGGCGGTGTCGCGCTGATCATCGATTACGGTCCGACCGAGCTGCGCGCCGGATCGACATTGCAGGCGCTTAAGAGTCACAAGAAAGTCGATCCGCTGACCCATCCGGGCGAGGCGGACCTCACCGCGCATGTCGATTTCGAGATGCTGCAGGAGGTCGCAGAGAAAAACGGCGCCGAGGTTATGGGGCTGCAAATGCAGGGAGAGTGGCTGCGCCAGCTGCATATCGAAACGCGGCTGGAAGCGCTCAAACGCCAGTCGCCCGGCCAGGCCGACGTTCTCCAGCGCCAGTTCGACCGGCTGGTGGAGGACGACCAGATGGGCGTGCTGTTCAAGGTGCTGGGGATTTGCGGCCGTCGCTGGCCGCGAGGCGAGGGCTTCGACTAGAGGCCGATTTTCCTGGCAAGCTCGCGTGCGGCCGCTTTCGGGCTCATTTTCTCCGGCCCTTCGCGATCGACCGCGAAATTCGCCTCGCGCATGGCCTCCACGTCGATAGCGCCGATCAGCGGTTCGAGTGCGGCAATGACGCCCGGATCGTCCTTGATCCGCGGCGACAGCATCAGCATCGCGTCATAGCTCGGCAGTGCTTCGCGCGGGTCATCGAGCACCACCAGCCTGTCCGCCGCGATCCGCCCGTCCGAGGTGTAGGCGCTGATCACGTCGGCCTCGCCCGAACGCAGAGCGTTGTACATGAAGGTCGGCGAGAAATTGCGCGTCCACCTAAACCGCAGGCCATAGGCGTCGCGCACCGCGATCCATTCGGGCCGCTCGAAGAATTCCGGGTCGCCGCCGACCGTGAGTTGCGGCGCGAGCGGCACCAGGTCCTCGAGTGAGGTGACGCCTAGTTCGCGCGCGCGGTCCTCGCGCATGGCAAAGGCATAGGCGTTCTCGAAACCCAGCCGACCGAGCACGCGCACACCGTTTTCCTCGGCCTCCCAATCCCTGATAATCTCGTACATCGCCTCGCGGCCGGGATTGTCGTTGCGCTTCAGGTTGTTGGTCCAGATCGTGCCGGTGTAATCGACCGAGATATCGACCGATGAGTTGGCGACCGCATTGTGGACCACCGCCGAGCCGAGCCCGTCGCGATATTCGACGCTGTAGCCAGCCTCCTCGAGCCGCGATCCGATCAGCTGGGCGAGGATATACTGCTCTGAAAACTGCTTGGAGGCGATGACGATCGCATCGTCGTCATCTCCGCCCGCCTGGTAAGCGAGCGCGGCGAGAATACCCGCCGCCACGGCCAGCAGCCCGCCGCCCCATTGCAGCCGGTTGCGCGATGCAAGCCCGCGTTCGATGAGGCCGAGCAGCAGGTCGGCCACGAGCGCAAGGCCCGCGCTCGCAAGGCAGCCGGCGAGCACCAGCGCCCAGTTCTGCGTCTGCAGCCCGGCGAAGATCGGATCGCCCAGACTCGGCTGGCCGATCGTGGTCGAAAGCGTGGCAGCGCCGATGGTCCACACGCTCGCAGTGCGGATTCCGGCCATGATGAAAGGGGCAGATAGCGGCGCTTCGACGAGGTGCAATCTCTGCCAGCCGGTCATGCCCACGCCATCGGCAGCTTCGAGCACACCGGGATCGAGATTGGCCTGCGCGGTGACCGCGTTTCTCAGGATCGGCAGAAGCGCGTAGAGCGCGAGCGCGAGCAGCGCAGGAAGGAAACCGAGCGTTGGCAGCCCCTCACCGAACACCGCGCGCAGGGAAAGCAGGATCGGAAAAAACAATGCGAGCAGTGCGAGCGCCGGGATCGTCTGGACGAGGCTCGCAAATCCAAGCGCGATCCGGCTTACCGCCTGCGACCGGCTGGCCCACACCGCGAGCGGCAGAGCCACCGCAATGCCAAGCCCGATCGCGCTCGCTGCGAGTATGACATGCGCCGCGAGCTTGTCGCCGAGGCCAAGGAGTATCTCGCCGAAACCGTCCATCAGGCCAATCCCCCGCTCAAGCCAGCCGCCCTTCCATCGCCGCGAGCCGTTCGGCCTGCTGGCGCGGGACGGCGACAAGGCCCTGAGCGATCTCGCCGCCTTCGCCTTTGAGCAATTGTTCGGGCGTGCAGTCCGCGACAAGCTCGCCTGCATGCATCACCAGCACGCGGTCGGCGAGCAGCAGCGCCTCGGCCATGTCGTGCGTCACCATGATGGTGGTCAGGCCCAGCTCCCGGTGCAATTCGCGCACTCTTTCGCCCAGCGCGTCGCGGGTGATCGGATCGAGCGCGCCGAACGGCTCGTCCATCAGCAGCAATTCCGGATCCCCGGCAAGCGCGCGGGCCACGCCTACGCGCTGGCGCTGGCCGCCCGAAAGTTCGTCCGGCATCCGCGCAGCCATTTCGGGATCGAGTTCCACCAGCCGCAGCAATTCGGCAATCCGCGCATCTGGCAGGGCTTCGCCCGCAAGCCTCGGCCCGATGGAAATGTTCTCTCCGACGGTCATATGCGGGAACAGGCCGATCCCCTGGAATACGTATCCGACCCGGCGGCGCAGCTGCGCCTGTTTCATCGCGGTCACGTCCTCACCGCCGAACAGCACCCTCCCGCCGCTAGGTTCCACCAGCGTGTTGACCATTTTCAGGAGCGTTGACTTGCCCGATCCCGAGGCTCCGACCAGCGCGGTGAAGCTCCCGTTGGCAATGGTGCAAGACACACCGGCGACCGCGATTGTCTCGCCATAGCGTTTTTCGACAGCCTCGAAGACAAGGAGCGGGTGTTCAGTTTCGGGTGCCGGCATCGCAGGGGGGAATAGCGGGCTGCGCGCTATTGGGCCAGACGCTCCGCAGGCACGCGGATCACCGCGTGCAGGCCATCACGGCGCCAGTCATGCTCGATTTCGCCGCCCAACTGGCCGGTGATCGACATCTGGAGCAATCGTGACCCGAACCCGCTATCCAAAGGAGCGACGACTTCGGGTCCGCCCACTTCGGTCCAGGTGACCGACACGATTTCGCCCTCCTTCTCGATGGCGATTTCGACCTTTCCATCGGCCTCGCTCAGCGCTCCGTATTTGGCCGAGTTGGTCGCGAACTCGTGAAACGCCAGGGCGAGCGGCGTTGTCGCGCGTTTGCCGATCGGCACATCGTCGCCCTTTATCGTGACCCGGCTGTTCTCGGCGGTGCCATACGGCGCCATCAGGACGCTCAACAGCCGGTCGAGCCGGTCTTCCGACTGGTTGCCGATCTGCAGGGCAAATTCCTGCGCCCTTGCCAGTGCACGAATGTTGTCGGCGAGCATGTCGCCAAAAACCTTCATCGTCTTGTCGCCGCGCGAATGCAGCGCGATCAGGCCGATGATGACGGTAAAGATGTTCTTGATCCGGTGAGCGAGCTCGCCTGCAAGCAGCTCGCGTTCCTGCGAAATGCGGTAGGCGTCGTCGATATCGGTTAGCGTGCCGTACCAGCGCGCAGTCTCTGGATCGTGGGTCGAAGGGACAGCGCGGCTCAGCACCCAGCGATAGCTGCCATCGGCCTGTCGCATGCGCCATTCGTCTTCAAACAGTTCGGCTTTCTCCACCGCAGCGGTGAATTTCTCGAGCGACGCGTCGTAATCCTCCGGGTGGATCACTTGCCGCCAGTCATCGACCGTCTTGGGCGGTTCGAGCCCGGTGACGATGCTCCAGCGCGCGTTGAAATAATCGAAAGTGCCACCCGGTGCTGCAGACCAGGCGATATCGGGCACGCTGTCGAGCACGAACTGCACGCGTTGGGCGCTCAATGCCAGTTCCTCGACCGCGCGGTTGGCGCTGCGGTGGGCATCCAGCCGACGCCTTGTCGCGGCGGCGAGCACTTCCAGACCTTCGAGCTGGAATTCATCGAGCGCTTCTGCGCGCGGCTTCGTATCGATAACGCAGAGCGAACCGAGCGGGGCGCCTTCAGGGCTGATCAACGGCATTCCGGCATAGAACCTGATAAACGGCTCGCCCGTAACAAGCGGGTTTGTCGCAAAGGTGGGATGCTCGCGTGCATCGAGTACGATCATGGCCTCGCTCCCGAGCATTGCGTGCGCGCAGAAGCTCCACGAACGCGGCGTCTCGGAGGTATCGATCCCTTCCTTTGCCAGGAAGCGCTGACGCTCTTCTTCGACGATGCTTACGAGCGCGATTTCGGCATAGCACAGCTTCGCTGCGAAACGGGCGATCTGGGCCAGTTCGCCATCCCCGTCCAGCTCGTCCATGCCGTAGCTGGCGAGTACCGTAAGCCTTTCATCCTCCGAGCAAAACTCGCTCGCAGGCGGTGCGCCTACCGGCCATGGTTCAGGATCGTTCAGTTTCAGCAGGACTTCCTCGGGAACCGCATGGCGAGAGGCAATACAGCAATGCGAAGCCTCGTCAAACGGGGATCATTTGGTGGCTTGTTGCTACCGGGATCGGGCCTCGCGCACGCTGGCCGTTGGCCTTTGGCAGAGGCGTTGCTAAGGCGCAGCGCATTACATCCTTTCGCCCCTTCGCGAATGATACGCGGCGGCGAACACAAGACGGAACATACAAACCATGCGTGCCACCCCCGATTTCGATTTCCAGCTTGGCGAAGCGGCCGAGATGATTCGCGACAGCGTTTCGCGCTTTGCCGACGAACAGATCGCTCCGCTTGCGACAAAGATCGACCGCGAGGACTACTTCCCGCGGGAGGAACTTTGGCAGGCAATGGGCGAGCTCGGCCTGCACGGGATCACTGTGGAAGAGGAGCATGGCGGCCTCGGCCTCGGCTATCTCGAACACGTGATCGCGGTCGAAGAAGTCAGCCGCGCGAGCGCATCGCTCGGCCTCTCCTACGGCGCGCATTCGAATCTGTGTCTCAACCAGATCCGCCGCTGGGGCAATGAGGAGCAGAAGGCGAAATACCTTCCCGGCCTGATCTCCGGCGAGCATGTCGGTTCGCTGGCGATGTCCGAGGCCAATGCGGGATCGGATGTCGTCTCGATGAAGCTGAAGGCAGAAGCGGTGCAGGGCGGCTACGTGCTCAATGGAACAAAGTTCTGGATCACCAACGCTCCCTATGCCGATACGCTCGTCGTCTATGCGAAGACCGACGGTCAGGCCGGATCGCGCGGCATCACTGCCTTCATCATCGAAAAGGATGACGAGGGCTTTTCGATCGGCCAGAAGATCGAAAAGGTCGGGATGCGCGGCTCGCCCACGGCAGAGCTGGTGTTCGATGATTGCCACATTCCCGAGGACCGCGTGATGGGTCCGGTCAATGGCGGGGTCGGCGTGCTGATGAGCGGTCTCGACTATGAGCGCGTAGTGCTCGCAGGGCTCCAGCTCGGGATCATGCAGGCGTGTCTCGACACGGTCATACCCTATCTTCGCGAGCGCAAGCAGTTCGGAAAGCCGATCGGTTCCTTCCAGCTGATGCAGGCCAAGGTCGCCGACATGTATGTCGCGCTGCAATCCGCGCGGGCCTACACCTATGCGGTGGCCAAGGCCTGCGATGCCGACCAGACCACGCGCTTCGACGCAGCGGGCTGCATCCTGCTGGCGAGCGAAAACGCCTTCCGCGTAGCGGCCGAAAGCGTGCAGGCGCTGGGCGGCGCGGGCTATACGCTAGACTGGCCGGTGGAGCGCTACATGCGCGATGCGAAGCTGCTCGATATCGGCGCCGGTACGAACGAGATCCGCCGGATGCTGATCGGGCGGGAACTGATCGGAGCGGCGGGGTGATCTTGTCGCAGCAGAAGCAGGGAACCTAGCTTTGGACCACTTCGCCGATCTCCTGCAAGCGCTTGCACCTGACGCACCGTCGTCGGTCGGCGTCGCCGGCATCGCTGATTGGGAAGAGCGCATGAATGCTCGCCTCCCGCAACAATTGCGCGATATCCTATTATACAAAGACGGAGGAACTCTCAGCCCAGCATTCTTAGTGGCATCCGGCCATCGCACGGTTCATTTTGGACGACTGCTGGGCCTTACTCCCCATCCCCACGGCTCCATTAAGAAAGTCTCGGAATGGGTGGATGAAATCGAACATTCACTTGCTTCAATTCCACCCAGCTTATTCATCTTTGCCGACGACTGGGACGGAAATGCGATCACCTTCGATGCATTTTCAGGTGAAATTGGTTTCATGGATCACGAAACGATGGGTGATACCTTCACGGATCCCGAAACCTACTACCCTATTGCCTCCAGCTTTGAAAATTTTCTGAGCGCCTTAAGGCCCGGACAGTGAGCTTATGACCGCACCCGTACTCACCTCGAAACTCGACCGCGAAGCGCCTGATGCCAAGGCGCGTTTCGAGCATAACCGCTTGCTCGCGCAGGAATTGCGCGCGCGTGTCGCCGAAGCCGCGCTCGGCGGATCGGAGCGCTCGCGTGAGCGGCACGTGTCGCGCGGGAAGTTGCTTCCGCGCGAGCGGGTAGAGCGCCTGCTCGATCCGGGCTCGCCATTCCTCGAAATCGGCCAGCTTGCCGCGAACGGTCTTTACGGCGACGAGATCAACGGCGCAGGGATGATCGCCGGGATCGGCCGCGTCTCGGGCCGTCAGGTGATGATCGTGTGCAACGATGCCACGGTGAAGGGCGGCACCTACTACCCGATGACGGTGAAGAAGCACCTGCGCGCGCAGGAGATCGCGCAGGAAAACCGCCTGCCGTGCATCTATCTCGTCGACAGCGGCGGCGCGAACTTGCCGCACCAGGCCGAGGTCTTCCCCGACCGCGACCATTTCGGGCGCATCTTCTTCAATCAGGCGAATATGAGCGCGCTCGGCATTCCGCAGATTGCGTGTGTGATGGGCTCTTGCACGGCAGGCGGCGCCTACGTCCCTGCCATGTCCGACGAGACGGTGATCGTTCGCAATCAGGGCACCATCTTCCTTGCCGGACCCCCGCTGGTGAAAGCCGCAACGGGCGAGGAAATCAGCGCAGAGGACCTCGGTGGCGGCGACCTACACGCCAAGAAATCGGGCGTTGTCGATCACCTCGCCGAGAACGACGAGCACGCACTCACCATCGTGCGCGATATCGTCAGCCAGCTTGGCGCGAATACCGGCGCTGCAAAGGATATCGCGCTCAAAGACCCGCGCCCGCCCAAGTTCGACGCGGAAGACCTCTACGCCATCGTCCCCGAAGATGTGCGCGCGCCCTACGATGTGCACGAGGTGATCGCGCGGCTGGTCGACGGAAGCGAGTTCCACGAGTTCAAGCAGCATTACGGTTCCACCCTCGTCTGCGGCTTTGCGCATATCTGGGGGATGCCGGTCGCGATCCTTGCCAATAACGGCGTGCTGTTTTCCGAGAGCGCGCAAAAGGGCGCGCATTTCATCGAGCTTGCCTGCCAGCGGCGCATCCCGCTCCTCTTCCTGCAGAACATTTCCGGCTTCATGGTCGGCGGGAAATACGAGGCGGAGGGCATCGCCAAGCATGGCGCAAAGCTCGTCACCGCCGTCGCCACCGCGACCGTGCCCAAGATCACCGTGGTGATCGGCGGCAGCTTTGGCGCGGGCAATTACGGCATGGCGGGCCGCGCCTATTCCCCGCGCTTCCTCTTCACCTGGCCCAATGCGCGCATCTCCGTGATGGGCGGCGAGCAGGCGGCAAGCGTGCTTGCGACCGTCCACCGCGACGCCGACAGCTGGAGCGAGGAAGAGGCCGAGGCCTTCAAAGCCCCGATCCGCCAGAAATACGAGGACGAGGGCAACCCCTACTACGCCACCGCACGGCTGTGGGACGACGGCGTGATCGACCCGGTGCAGACAAGGGATGTGCTGGGGCTGGCGTTTGCGGCGACGCTCGAAGCGCCGATCCCCGAGCGGCCGCAGTTTGGCGTGTTCAGGATGTGAACATTGCTCTTTTGGACTGAAAGCATTTCCCTTCCTGACGTCACCGAGGATCAACTCGTTGAGGCGATCGGCCGGGAACAAATCGACGATGGTTGGATCGCTCAGCTCGAGATCACCGGCATGAATTACCTGCATTCTATGGCATTCGAGCGCCCCGATGGAAGGATGGGTTTCTACCTCGAACGCAGAGGCCCGGAACTCGACGAATGGCATGAGGGTGTCACTCGAGACCGAACGAGAGTCACACTGCCGCGTCCGTGGTGGCAGTTCTGGGCGGAAAGCATCGAGACCTTTTTGTTCGAGCGCGAAGAGATGCTCTCTGCGTTTCGGCAGTTCTTGAACGGTGAGGATCGGCCCAGTGTGGCGGATTGGACGGCGATTCCTCCAAGTTACTAGGACTGACGCTCTTTGTATTCTGAAACCCCCACCCTTTCCCTTGCGTAACTCCCCCGATTGCGGGCAAGGACGCTCGCAGGGGAGAGAGAACCACATTGCGCCATAACGAAACCCGTAACGTCACGCTGCTGTCGCGCATCGTGAACCGGATCATCCTTGTCCTTTACAAGTGGAAGGGCTGGAAGATCGAAGGCTCGCTGCCCAAACATCTCAAGAAATATGTGATCGCGGGCGCGCCGCACACCTCGAACTGGGACTTCGTGTTCTTCGCCGGCGCTACCAAGCACGAGCAGGTGCAGCCAAACTTCATGGGCAAGCACACGTTGTTCCAGGGCATCATGAAGAACTTCATGCTCGACATGGGCGGCATTGGGGTCGATCGCAGCGCGCCGGGCGGCATTGTCGAACAGATGAAAGCCGAATTCGACCGGCGCAGCGAACTCGCGCTCGTCATGGCGGCCGAAGGGACCCGCAACACGGACGGCAAGTGGAAGTCCGGCTTCTACCGCATCGCGCAGGCTGCTGGCGTGCCGATCGTCCCCGCCTATGCCGATAACGAGAACATGGTGATCGGCTTCGGGGAACCGATGGTGCCGACCGGGAATTACGGGGAGGACCTCCTCAAGCTCGCCCAGTGGTTCCGCTCCAAGCTGCCCGATTACGATCGGTACAAGGTTCTGGAACAGCAGGCGCGTGACATCATTGCCGGAAAAAACGATGTTTGAAGCCCTGGCGGCAAACGCCGCCGTTCTGATCGTGCTGGTGCTGGTCCAGTGGGCGATTTCCGTCCGGATCAACGACGTCTCCTTCATCGACGCCTTTTGGGGCGCAGGGATGGGCATGATGGCACTGGTGAGCTGGATCCAGCTTTCAAGGCCCGGCCCGCTCGCGACATTGCTGCTGGTGATGACGGCGGCATGGGGTTTCCGCCTCGGCATCTACCTCTTCGCCCGCTGGTGGAAGGAGGGCGAGGACAAGCGCTACGAACGCATGCTCAGAAAGGACCGCGAGAAGGGCAATTTTGCCGTGGCCGCGCTGACCAAGGTGTGGCTCGGACAGGCGGTTCTGCTGATGCTGGTTTCGAGCCCCGCGCAGGTCGGCATTCTGGCAAGCGAAGTGCCTGCGCCGATTACCACGCTCAGCTACATCGGTCTCGCGATCTATCTCGTTGGCATCTTCTTCGAATGGGTCGGTGACTGGCAATTGACCCGCTTTAAAAGCAATCCCGATAACGAGGGCAAAGTGCTCGACAGCGGGCTGTGGTGCTACACTCGCCACCCCAACTATTTTGGCGATTTCTGCGCGTGGTGGGGCATCTGGCTCACCGCAGCGAGCGCAGGGTGGGAATATGCGCTCTACACGCTGCCCGGACCGCTGTTCTTGACCTTCACGCTCACCAAGTGGTCGGGCGTGACGCTGCTGGAGAAAGGCATGGATAAGTCGAAGGGCGAGAAATACGCCGATTACAAGCGGCGCACCTCCTCGTTCTTCCCTCTCCCTCCCAAAGAATCCTCTTCGTCGAGCTGACTGCGCAGTTCGTCGCTGCGTCGCACAAAATATTGCATGTCACGCCTTTAAGCCGACGCCGTGCAACACTATGTTGCGCCCGTTCAGGAGGATAGCGCGCGCCATGGCATTGAGCCCGGAAACGAGGGAAACCGAACGCAAGCGGATTGCGCGGATGGTGCTCGATCTCGTCAAGGAACGCGGCGCCGAAATTCCCTATGCCATCGCAATCAGCGAAAGCGGGCTTTCGCGGGGGCGCTTTGAACAGCTTTTCGAGGACTATGACGACTTGTTCGATGCGGTCGCGCAGACCTGGCTCGAGCCGCACATCAATGCGATGGAAAAGGTGCGCAGCGCCGACCTCCCGCCCAATCGCAAGCTCTACGAATTCTTCCGCAGCCGCTTCGTGATCTCGCGCGACCGGTTCCGCGACGACCCCGAATTCTTCACGATCCTGTGCGAGATGGGCGCGGCCAATTTCGAGCGCGTGCGCAGCTATGTCGACCTCGCCGACCATTACCAGTGCGAGATCATCGTCGAAGCGCAGGCCGAAGGCTATCTCGCAGGACTCGAAATCGACGAGGCGCTGTCGCTGATCAACCAGATGGTTTCGAACTACACGCTGCCCGATGCGATGATCTATCTCGGCGACAAGCTTACCGAGCACAAACTCGCGCGGATCATCGATACGATCTTCATCGGATTGTCGGGAGAGGCGGGAGGCGACGCGGCCGGGGTCAACACGCTGCGCGTCGCGACCTGACCTTCAGCGCTTTGGGCGCTTGAACTGCAGGACGTTGCGCGGCGGCCTGAGTGGACGTCCGCGCAGCCGGTTCTCATTGAGCGCGTATTTGAGGCTCGCGCCGATCATCACGGTCGAAGTCAGCAGCAAGATGATCGCCCAGACCCAGTGCGGGAGGGCGAGCGCGGCCTCGATCTGGCCGGTGTCCGACAGGAGCGGGGTGCCGCCGACCACCGCACGCTCGGTGAAGAGGTAATTCCAGTCCGAAAGCATGCTCATCGCCGCGATCACGCCGAGGAACTGCAACGTGAAGCGCGCTATGCCATCCGAAGCGCGCCACGCGATGAAGCCAAGCAATGCGCCCAGCAGCGGCAGCACCGCATAGCCGACCGGCGAGCGTACATAGATGATGGTCGAGGCAAGGATCGCCGCCGCTACGGCCCATAGAGCCGGGCGCCACAAACGCGGATGCGCGCTCGCCATGATGAGACCGGCTCCGGCGAGACTGGGGGCAAGCGGCCCGCCCGCTGCGATTGCCGCATGGGTGAAGACCGATGCATCGCCGGTTACGAGGCTTTCGGCGACGCCCGAGCCGTCCGAATAGATCATCAGTCGCTCGAAATCCTGCCCGACGAGGAGAGCGGTTAGGCCGTGACCCATTTCATGCCACCACGTTGTGAGGATGACGAACGGATAGATGAGATAATTACCAAAGGGCAATGCGGGCAGGAACACCACGATCACGCCGGCGAGCAGCAGCCGTCCGACCTGTTCGGCCTGGCTTCCGGGGGCTGCCAGCGATTGCATCGATCAGGCTTCCCGGTGCTGCGGAACCGGCTCGGGATCGTCGTTGTCGGGGCGGGCCTTGCCGTCGACGCCGACGCGGGTGCGATACCGTGCGGCTGCCTCTTCGTCCTCGGCGCGCTGTTCCTGCCAGATCGACCAGCTTGCAAGGAACAGGCCGGCGACGAGCGGTCCGAGCACGATGCCCGATATCCCTGCAATCGCCAGGCCGCCAAGCGTGGTGATGAGGATGATCCAGTCGGGAATGCCGGTGTCACGACCCACGAGGATCGGCCGCAGCACGTTGTCCGCCGAACTGACAATGATGAAACCGAAGGCGAGGATGAAAACGCCCTGCCAGATCTCTCCGGTGACGAGCATGTAGATCCCGATCGGCGCCCAAACGAGCGCAGTGCCGATCGCCGGGATCAGCGCGAGGATCGTCATCATGACGCCGAGCAGCAGTGCGGAGGGAACGCCCGCGATCGCGAGCATGATCCCGCCCAGTGTTCCCTGCACCAGGCCCACCACTCCCGAACCCTTGATTGTAGCCCGCACGATGCCGAGGAAGCGCGCAGCCAGCCGGTCGGCAATCTCGCGCTCGACAGGAGCCGAATGAAGCAGCGTCTCGCCGATGCGCGAACCATCCCGCAGCAGGAAGTAGGTAACGTACAAACCAACACCGAGAGCGAGGAAAAAGCTGAGCGCGCCGCTGCCGATCGAGAAAGCGGAACTCGCGATAAGCCCGGCGCTTTCGCCGAGGAGGTTTTGCAGCCGGTCCTGCAACTGGCTCATATCCGACCATCCGCTCTCATCGACCATTTCCTGTGCAGCGGCAGGCAGCAGGTTGTAGACCTGGCTTGCCCACGCGGCGAGATCGATCGGGTTTTCCTGCAATGCGGCGATTACGCCGAGTGCCTGCTCAACCACCATCGCGCCGATCCAGAAGGCCGGGAGGATAACTGCCAGAAGGATGATGGTGAGCGTAATGAGCGCTGCCGGATTGCGCTTGCCGCGCACCTTCACAAGCACCCATTTGTAAAGCGGCTGAAACATGATCGCGGCGAGAGCCGACCACAGCAACGCGGTCGCAAATGGCCATGCGATCCAGACGAGCAGGATGGTAACCGCAGCGAGGATCAGCAGGAAGCTGACCTGCTCGACCTCGCTCGTATGGTGCTGTTCGCCGGCCATTTCTTCTGTGTCTCTATCCGCCAATAGGTACCCCTGTTCTTACCGGCGCCAATTGTTCAGGTTCCTGAACGAAAAGGCAAATCCCCTGACGTGTGGCCCCGATCACACATCGAGGTTGGCGACGTTGAGCGCGTTGTCCTGGATGAACTCGCGTCGCGGTTCGACCACGTCGCCCATCAGGCGGGTGAAGATCTCGTCGGTGACGTCGGCATCTTCGACTTTGACCTGCAGCAGCGCCCGGTTTTCCGGATCGAGCGTGGTCTCCCACAGCTGCTCCGCATTCATTTCGCCCAGCCCTTTGTAGCGCTGGATCGAAAGCCCCTTGCGCCCGGCGGCGAAGACCGCGTCGAGCAGCTCGGTCGGGCGGCTGATTGCATCATCGCCCATTGCCGCGGGCGGATCGTCTGTCTCGGTGTCCTCGCTCGGCACCTCGTCTTCATCCTGAGCGGCCATCTTCACGAGCCGCACAGGCGCGGCGTAGCTTTCGGCCTGCAAGGCGGCGAGGCCGTGGAGCTTGTGCGCCTCTGTGCTGGTGAGGAAACGCGCGTCGATCTCGTGCGCATCGGTCACACCGCGCCAGACGCGGGCGAACATCACCGAACCATCGTCGCGGATGCTCGCGCTCCACTTGGCCTCGGGATCGCCCAGCTGAAGGCGCTTTGCCGTGAGGTCGAGAGCTGCTGCACGTTGTTCGGGATTGAGTTCCGGATCGAGCGCGCCGGACAGCGCCATCTGTTCGACCAGCGCCGGATCGTAACGGCGCGGGATGAAGGCGAGCAGGTTGCGAAGCCGCAGCGCCTGCTCAATCAATGTGCGCAGGTCCTCGCCCGAGCGCGCGCCACCCTGCGTTTCGAGCACCCTGTTGTTGAGGCCCGCATCGACGAGGTAGCGATCGAGTGCCGCCTGGTCTTTCAGATAGACCTCGCTGCGGCCTTTGGAGACCTTAAACAGCGGCGGCTGCGCGATGAACAGGTGCCCTGCCTTCACGATCTCCGGCATCTGGCGGTGGAAGAAGGTGAGCAGCAGCGTGCGGATATGCGCGCCGTCGACATCGGCGTCGGTCATGATCACTATCTTGTGATAGCGCAGCTTCTCGAGGTCGAATTCATCGCGAATGCCGGTGCCCATCGCCTGGATCAGCGTGCCGACTTCCTTGGACGAGATGATCCGGTCGAAGCGGGCGCGTTCGACATTCAGGATCTTGCCCTTCAATGGCAGGATCGCCTGCGTCTTGCGGTCGCGGCCCTGCTTGGCCGATCCGCCTGCGGAATCGCCCTCGACCAGGAACAGTTCAGCCTTGGTCGCATCGCGCTCCTGGCAGTCGGCGAGCTTGCCCGGCAGCGAGGCGACGCTCATCGCACCCTTGCGGCTCATCTCGCGCGCGCGCCGTGCGGCTTCGCGCGCCGCGGCGGCGTCCACGATTTTCTGGATGATCGCCTTGGCCTCGTTCGGGTTCTCCTCCAGCCAGTCGTTCATCTTCTCGCCCATCAGCGATTCAAGTGGCTGGCGGACTTCGGAAGACACGAGCTTGTCCTTGGTCTGCGAGGAGAACTTGGGGTCGGGCAGTTTGACGCTGACGATCGCGGTCAGCCCTTCGCGCATGTCCTCGCCGGATAACGAAACCTTCTCCTTCTTGATGAGGCCCGAACGGTCGGCGTAATTGTTGAGCGTGCGCGTCAGCGCCGCACGGAATGCGGCAAGGTGCGTGCCCCCGTCGCGCTGCGGGATGTTGTTGGTGAAGGTGAGGACGTTTTCGTAATAGCTGTCGTTCCATTCGAGCGCGACGTCGATGCCGATTCCGTCCTTCTCGGCCGAGACCGAAATCGGCTCGGCAATCAGCGCCTCCTTGTTGCGATCGAGCCATTTGACGAAGGCCGCGATACCGCCCTCGTAATACATGTCATGTTCGAGAATTTCCTCGTGCCGCTTGTCGCGGATGAGGATGCGCACGCCCGAATTGAGGAAAGCGAGTTCGCGGTAGCGGTGCTCGAGCTTCTCGAAATCGAATTCGGTGACGTTCTTGAAGGTTTCTTCCGACGCTTTGAAGGTGACGCGCGTGCCTTTCTTGAGGCCGTTTTCATCGCCATTGCTGTCGACCGGCGGCGCATCGCCTCTTACTTCGAGGCTGTTCACCGCCTCGCCATGCTCGAAGCGCATCCAGTGCTCCTTGCCGTCGCGCCAGATGGTGAGCTCGAGCCATTCGGACAGCGCGTTCACGACCGAGACGCCGACGCCGTGCAGGCCGCCTGAGACCTTGTAGGCGTTGTCGTCGGAAGTGTTTTCAAACTTACCGCCCGCGTGCAGCTGGGTCATGATGACCTCGGCTGCCGACACGCCTTCTTCCTTGTGCATATCGACCGGGATGCCGCGGCCATTGTCCTCGACGCTGACGCTCCCGTCCGGGTTGAGCTCGATCAGGACGAGATCGCAATGACCCGCCAGCGCCTCGTCGATGGCATTGTCCGACACCTCGAAGACCATGTGGTGCAGGCCCGAACCATCGTCGGTGTCGCCGATGTACATGCCGGGGCGCTTGCGAACCGCATCGAGGCCTTTCAGGACCTTGATCGAATCCGCGCCATATTCGCCGTTCTGGCGCTGCTTTTCAGGGGTGTTTTGTGAGTTCTCGTCCATGCCGATTATATAGGCGCTGCAGGGGCGAAACCCAAACTTTCAGAGGTGCGCCGACCGGCTTTTTCCACGGACCGATCCACTGCCTCGCAAGGCACTGGTTTTCCGAAGATTCTCTGGCTAGTTTCCTATCGGGATGGGAGCGCATATCGTCATAGGGGGAGGCTCGGGGTTTGTCGGCTCGGCAATCACCGAAAAGCTGCGCGCTAGAGGCGACCGAGTAACTTGGATCAGCCGCCATCCCGGCCCGGATCGGATCACCTGGGGCCAGCTTGCCGAAACGGGCCTCCCTCAATGCGACGCGGTCATAAACCTGGCCGGAATGCATATCCTCAACCCGCGACGGCGCTGGAATGCGGCCTATCGCGAAGAGGTCATCCGTTCGCGGGTCGAAACGACACAAACGCTGGTCGATGCCATCAATCGGGCCGAAAAACCTCCCGAATTGTTCGTTTCGACTGCCGGCAAATGCTTCTACGGAACCGGCGAGATTGGCGCGGCAAGGGAGTATCCCGAACTCGACGAGGATGCTGAGCCGATGGGAATCGACTTTCCAGCGGAACTCGTCGGACAGTGGGAAAAGGCAGCGGAGGGCATCGACACGTCGCGAGTACGCCATGCCAAGGTCAGGATCGCGATCGTGCTGGGCGCGGTACGCCGCGAAGGGTTTCTGTCGCGCCTCTGGCGCATAGGCAATTCGCGGGGTTTCCTGCCGATTATCCGGCTTCCGTTTTGCCTTGGCCTCGGATGCGTGATCGGCGAGGGGCGGCAGCCATTCCCCTGGATCCATATCGACGATTGCGCCGCCCTGTTCTTGCACCTGATCGACAATCGGGATCTGTCCGGTCGCTTCAATGCCGTGGCACCTGAAAGCGTGACAAGCGAGCAATTCATCCGCGCCTTCGCCAGTCATTTGCGCCGCCCGATAGTCTGGCGAGCGCCGCAATGGCTGATCATGCGACTGGTAGGAGCGGAGCGGGCATCGATCCTGCTCGAGGGCCAGAAGGTCGTGCCGAGGCGAACGCTCGAGAGCGGCTTTCGCTTCAAATATCCGACGCTCGATGAGGCGCTCGGCGATCTGGTGGAGATCACGGTATAGGGCCTGCGCGTCAATCGGGTTGGAAAACTGATTGCGAGTGCGGGGCGAGCGCCTAGTGTGCCCGCCATGACCTCACAGCAAATGCAGGAAAAACTCGCCCGGCCCTTCGGCTCTTTCTCCGAAATCCTTCGCGATTGGTCGCAGGAGCGCGGCGATGCCGTCGCGCTGGTCGACGATAGCCGTGCGCTCACCTGGGAGCAGCTCGTCGCCGAGGTCGAGCGGCTGGCGGCGCGGCTGGTCGAGACCGGCCTTGAACCCGGGCAATCGGTCGCGATCCTCGGTTATTCCTCGATCGAATACGCGCTCGCTTTTCTTGCCGCAGTGCGCGCGGGCGGGGTTGCCGCGCCGCTCACCACCAGCGCCTCGCGCGAGCAGCTTGAAGGCATGGCGAAGGATTCGGGCGCGCGCCACCTGTTCTTGGATGCAGCCAAGGCGAGCGAGCTCGGCAACGATTTCCTGCCCGACATGCTCCGCGTCCCGCTCGAAGAAGTCCGGGACTGGATGGCGCCCGAAGGGGCTGAGGCACCCCCTTTCGATCCCGATCCGGGCGATCCGTTCAACATCATCTATTCGAGCGGCACGACCGGGATTCCCAAGGGCATCGTCCATTCGCACCAGATGCGCTGGCGGCAGTTTGCAGCGACGGCCCTGTCCTATCTCGAGGCGGGCCTGCCGGTGCGTTCGCTGGCCTCGACCCCGCTCTACTCGAACACCACCATGGTCGCATTCCTTGCGCCGCTCCTCGCGGGCGGGATGGTTCGGATCATGCCCAAGTTCGACTGCGCCAAATGGCTCGAACACGCTCAGGCTGACAAGACAACGGTGACGATGCTCGTGCCGGTGCAATACCAGCGGCTCATGGACTTCGCGGGCTTCGACGACTTCGATCTCTCAAGCCTGGCGATGAAATATTGCACCTCGGCCCCGTTTTCGGCCGAGCTGAAACGCGAAGTGCTGGACCGGATGCCAGGCGGGCTGGTCGAGATCTATTCGATGACCGAAGGCGGGGTCGTGTGCTTGCTCCAGGCTGACCAGTTCCCGGACAAGCTCCATACCGTCGGCAGGCCCGCGCCGGGCAGCGAATTGCGCGTGCTCGACGACGAGGACAGGCCCGTGCCGCCGGGGACGCCGGGCAATCTCGTCGGGCGAAGCCAGACGATGATGAGCGGCTACAAGAACCGGCCCGACAAGACGCAAGAGGCTCAATGGACCGATCCCGAAACCGGAGAGGTCTGGATGCGCATGGGCGATATCGGGCGGGTCGACGAGGATGGCTTCATCGAACTGGTCGGCCGGGCCAAGGACATGATCATCTCGGGCGGGTTCAACATCTATCCGAGCGATCTGGAGGCGGAGCTGATGAAGGAGCTGGACGTGGTGGAAGCCGCCGTCGTCGGCATCCCTTCAAAGCAATGGGGCGAAACCCCGGTCGGGTTCGTCGTGCTGTCCGCCGATGCGCGCGACCCAGCCGAGATCTGCGCCGTGGTCAACGCCCGGCTTGGCAAGACCCAGCGACTTTCCGCGCTCTACGAAATCGGGGAAATGCCTCGCAGCCATATCGGCAAACTGCTCAAGACCGAGCTGCGCGAGAGGGCTGAGTGGCAATCGGGCGAGTAAAAGAAAGGCGCGGCCCCCGAGCCTGATCCGGGTGCCGCGCCTGTCCGCTCAAACGATCAGACTGTTGAGCGAAATCGTGCTGATGCCGATCACAAAAGCGAACGCGACCAGTCTTTCGGTAAGAATGCCCATGACATTTGCTCCTCGTGCCGCCCCTTATGCGGGACGAGCCCGGCGCGACGAATGCGTCGAGCTTCTGATCTAAAGATATGGCGCGAGGGGCAATATTGTTACGCCTGCCAACACAGTCATTACCGATCAGTCTGGTCGGAAAATCCGATTGTCGGGAGGGTAGTCCGGCGGCGAGCGGGTGGAGACGCGGCCACATCGAGGGGGAGGGGGAGTGGTGGCCGCGTCTCGCTCGCTGCATTGCTGCCGCGCGAAGCGATGCGTGTCCGGGACCCTGTTGACCGGCGCGATCATCCGGACGCGCCACAGGCCCCGTGGGGGCAGTTGCCGAAAGCAGCCGGGCGCATAGGGGAAGCGCCTCTAGCGACGAAGCCGGTGACTGACCTTGAGGGCCCTGGAAGATGCCCGCGGTCATGCTTCGCACTTGTCGGCTGCTTGCCGGCAGCAAGCAGACTGGCAGTTGCGGCTCGTATTCGAACTCGCTGCTGCCGATAGCGATGGCGCAGGGTGGAGAGAGGTGCCTTTGCGCCCTTCGCTGAAGGTCATATGCTGTTCGATTGCGTAAAACTCAAATGCGAAAATCCATCGTGGCGTTGCAAAATACGCAATCTAAATGGAAACGCTACGGAACGGTGCCCCGCAGACGCAAAGGCGGCCGCCAGATCGTTCCAACGGCCGCATATGTGTGGATGAAATTGCCCTAGTTCGCGGCGACTTCGCGGCCCCGGCGCGCTTCATTGGCAGCGAAGCGCTCCGCCTTGGCGAGAGCAGCTGCACGCGCATCGGCAACGCATGAACGATCGACGATGTCACGGCCGTAGCCGTAACGCGAGTTGGTCTCGATCGTGCAGGCCTTCGTCACCTGGGTATCGATGCGCTGCTCGAGCTTGGCGCGGCCCTCGGCCGTGGCGAGGTCGATATCGGCGAACGCGATGCGGACAGTGACGGTGTCGTTGGCGCTCTGTGCAGAGGCCGAAACCGGCGCTGTGATTGCCGCGAGGGCGATAAGGGGAAGGGTGATACGCATTGCTTTAACTCCGAATTGAAGAGGTTGGCGGCACCGCTAACCGGCGCTCGTCTGCTCTTGGTTCTCCCGTGGTGCAATGCACCAATTTATGTTGCAAATGCGAATTACGCGTTCCGGGTTCCCCCGGATGCATAAAAATTTAGCAGAATTGCACCACTTCTCCGTGCCGCACTGCAATATCTGTCGAAAGGCTATGCGCTGACGTTACGGCATGCTGGACACGGCCCCATGCGCTCCCTAGTCCCCGCCCATGGACGCAGAGCATCTCCCCGATTCCATCCTCATCGTCGATTTCGGCAGCCAGGTTACCCAGCTGATCGCACGCCGCGTGCGCGAGGCCGGGGTCTATTCCGAGATCGCGCCGTTTTCGATGGCCGAAGCCGCTTTCGAGCGCATGAACCCCAAAGGCATTATCCTGTCAGGCTCGCCGGCAAGCGTGCCCGACGAAGGCTCGCCGCGCGCCCCGCAAGCCTTTTTCGAGGCGGGCGTGCCGATCCTTGGCATTTGCTATGGCCAGCAGGTGATGACCAAGCAGCTGGGCGGCGAGGTCCGCCCGGGTCACGAGACCGGAGAAGGTGGAGAGTTCGGCCGCGCCTATCTCACCGTGACGAAGGAATGCGCGCTGTTCGACGGTCTGTGGAACGTGGGCGAGCGCCACCAGGTGTGGATGAGCCACGGCGACAAGGTAACCGAGTTCGCGCCCGGTTTCGAAATCGTCGCCACTAGCGACGGCGCGCCCTTCGCCGTGATCGCCGACGAGAAACGCAAGTTCTACGGCACCCAGTTCCACCCCGAGGTGGTCCACACGCCCGATGGCGGAAAGCTGATCGCCAACTTCGTGCGCCATGTCTGCGGGCTTGCGGGCGACTGGACCATGGCCGAGTTCCGCAAGACCAAGATCGCTGAAATCCGCGATCAGGTCGGCGGCGGACGCGTGATTTGCGGTCTGTCGGGCGGGGTCGATTCGGCCGTTGCAGCGGTGCTGATCCACGAAGCGATCGGCGACCAGCTCACCTGCGTCTTCGTCGACCATGGCCTGATGCGCATGAACGAGGCCGAACAGGTCGTCACCCTGTTTCGCGACCATTACAACATCCCGCTCGTCGCGGTGGATGCCGAGGAGCAGTTCCTTGGCGGCCTCGCAGGCGTCACCGATCCGGAAAAGAAGCGGAAGTTCATCGGCGGGGCGTTCATCGACCTGTTCGAGGCCGAGGCGCAGAAGGTCGGAGGTGCGGATTTCCTCGCGCAGGGCACGCTTTATCCCGACGTGATCGAGAGCGTTTCCTTCACCGGCGGGCCGAGCGTTACGATCAAGAGCCACCACAATGTCGGCGGCCTGCCCGAGCGCATGAACATGGAGCTGGTCGAGCCGCTTCGCGAACTCTTCAAGGACGAAGTGCGCGAGCTCGGCCGCGAGCTTGGCCTTCCCGAAGCTTTCGTCGGTCGCCATCCATTCCCCGGCCCCGGCCTTGCGATCCGCATTCCCGGCGAAGTCACAAAGGAACGTTGCGATATTCTGCGCAAGGCCGATGCCATCTACCTCGAGGAAATTCGCAATGCCGGTCTCTACGACGCGATCTGGCAGGCATTCGCCGTGCTGCTTCCGGTCAAGACGGTCGGTGTGATGGGCGACGGGCGCACCTATGACAGCGTGTGCGGCCTGCGTGCAGTGACTTCTACCGACGGGATGACGGCGGACGTGTTTCCCTTCGATGCGGGCTTCCTCACCCAGGTCGCGACCCGGATCGTGAACGAGGTGCAAGGCATAAATCGCGTGGTCTACGACTACACCTCGAAACCGCCGGGCACGATCGAATGGGAGTGACGGCTTGGATTCCGGCCTCACGAAGAATCGCCGCATAACCGTAGGAGGATTGGTAGGCACCCTGGTGACCGCGCTGGTTTTCGGGCTCGCCATGATCGCCTCTACAGTCGATGGTCGATCGGCAGGTGCGGATTGGGCATTTCTAGCGTTCGAAAGCGCCATCCTGCTCTGGACTTCTCCAGCACTTCTGCTCGCCTTCACACTGATCGGCGCTCTGCACGTACATCTTGATCGAGGCACGCGGATTTTGTCTGCGCTCGCAGGCCTCGTCGCCGTATCAATCTATGTCGCGATACTCGGGTCACTCGGCTTGCTCGAGTTTTTCACTCTCAGCTTGTTCGGCGCCTCCGTTCCGATCTGGCTCGCGCTCCTTATTGCAGGACTTGCAGGCGGGGCGGCGGCTCACGGTTCATGGTTCCCCGGCCACCGGTTGAGGGACCATGTAGAGAGCCAAGACACCTGAAGAGATGGCGCAGCTTCCCTTCGGCTCCGACCCGCGCACCGACATTCTCCGCCGGGTGCAAGAGGCGTTGATCGAACGGTTTGGGCGTATCGTCCGTCCGCCGGAAAAGCGGCGTCCACCCGAATGGGTGCTGGTTCACGGGGTGATCGGCGCGCAGACGAAAACCGCCGCCTCCAACGCCTCGACCGATGCGCTGCTCGCAGAATACGGATCGTGGGAGGCGGTCGCAGCGGCTCCGGTGGAGCAGCTCGAAGCGCGGCTCCAGCGGCAGACCTTTCCGAGCGTCGCTGCCAAGCGGCTGAAGGATTGCCTCACCGCCATTATCGAGGCGCGGGGCGCAGTAGACTTGCGTCACCTCTCCAATCTCGAAACCGCCGATGCGATGGCATGGCTCGAAACGCTTCCGGGCGTCGCGCGCAAGAACTCGGCAGGGGTGATGAACGCCAGCACTTTCAACCGACGCGCGATGGTGATCGACGGCCACCATCGCCGTATCATTCAGCGCATGGGCTTGGTCCCCGCCAAGGCCGACACTGCGAAAACCTATAACGCGCTGATGCCGATCGTGCCGGACGAATGGTCCGCCGAAGACATGGACGAACACCACCTGCTGCTGAAAAAGCTCGGCCAGACCTATTGTCGCCCGCGCAGGGCGCAGTGCGATGGCTGTCCGGTGCGCAGGGACTGCAAGACCGGAACCTCAAGCTCCTCCGCTCGCTGATCAGGCATGCTCAGCGAATCTCAGGTCGAGGAAGTCTACCGCAAACTCGCTAAGGCCATGCCGGGGCGCACCAGGAACGCGAAGGGTCCGAAAGGCCAGCCGGACGCGTTCCGATCATGCATCTCCTGCATGCTCTCAGCCCAGTCGCTCGACCGGAATACGGCGGCGGCGACCCGCGCGCTGTTCAAACTGGCGAAGACGCCTGAAGAAATGCTCGCGCTCGACGACGAAGTCATTGCGCAAGCGATCAAGCCGTGCGGCCTCTACAACAACAAGACGAAGAACATCCGTAAGTTCTGCGCCGCGCTGATCGAGGAGCATGGCGGAGTGGTGCCGAGCACGCGCGAAGGGTTGATGAGCCTGCCCGGCATCGGCCGGAAATGCGCCGATATCGTGATGAGTTTCACGTTCGGGGAGGCCGTGATCGCGGTCGACACGCACGTCCACCGGGTGTGCAACCGCATCGGGCTGACGCAGGCCAAGACCGCCGAAAAGACCGCCGAACAGCTTGAGGCGCGCAGCCCCGAATGGGCGATGCGCGACGGACATTTCTGGCTCATCCAGTTCGGCAAGCGGGTGTGCCGCGCGAGGGTGCCCAAATGCGAAATCTGCGTCGTCGCCGATCTGTGCGAGACTGGGCCGATCGAACGCGGCGGCGAGTGACGCTACGGCGCGCTGCGTCCCGGTGCCCCTCCCCAAAAGCGCGCTTGCAACACCGGTCAAACTTCGCTTGTTTCGCGCGCAAATTCGCGATTCACGGGAGGACACCACATGAAAACCGCCATCACCGAAATGTTCGGCATCGAGCACCCCATCATCCAGGGCGGCATGCACTATGTCGGCTTTGCCGAAATGGCGGCGGCGGTTTCCAATGCGGGCGGGCTCGGCATCATCACCGGGCTCACTCAGGGCACGCCCGAAAAGCTCGCGAACGAGATCGCGCGCTGCAAGGACATGACCGACAAGCCTTTCGGCGTGAACCTCACCTTCCTGCCCACGGTCAACGCGCCGGACTATCCGGGCCTCGTCAAAGTCATCATCGAAGGCGGGGTGAAGGTGGTCGAGACCGCGGGCAACAACCCGCAGCAGGTGCTCCCCTACTTCCAGGATGCGGGCGTCAAGGTGATCCACAAATGCACCAGCGTACGCCATGCACTGAAAGCGCAGTCGATCGGCTGCGATGCGGTGAGCGTCGACGGGTTCGAATGCGGCGGGCATCCGGGCGAGGACGACATTCCGAATTTCATCCTGCTACCGCGCGCGGCGGACGAGCTGGAAATTCCTTTCGTATCGAGCGGCGGCATGGCCGACGGGCGCAGCCTTGTCGCCAGCCTTGCCATGGGCGCGGAAGGGATGAACATGGGCACGCGCTTCATCGCCACCAAGGAAGCGCCGGTCCACGAAAACGTGAAGAAGGCGATCGTCGCGGCCTCCGAACTCGACACGCGGCTGGTCATGCGACCGCTACGCAACACCGAACGTGTGATGACCAACGAGGCAGTCGAGGAATTGCTCAGGATCGAGAAGGAAAAGGGCGCCGACCTCCAATTCGAGGACATCATCGAGCAGGTCGCAGGCGTCTATCCGCGCATCATGATGGAGGGCGACATGGATGCCGGCGCATGGTCCTGCGGGATGGTCGCGGGCCTCATCAACGATATCCCGACCTGCCAGGAACTCATCGACCGGATCATGAAGCAGGCCGAAGACATCATCGCGCGGATGAACGCGATGGCACGGGCCTAGCCACCTGCGAAAAGGTTAAAGGGCTGCTAGGTGGCCATGCGAATTCCGCAGCTTCTCTCACTCCAGTAAGACACTGAACTCTTGAGGCTTCCGCAGCGTCTGCGCCAATGCTCGGGTCTCAGGTTATGGGGTCACAACTTGGAGGTTCGCCGATGCGCCAGGGATGGGCGCGACGGCGGGCATAGGGAGGTTACGGATGGAAAACGTCATCGCGATTGGCGGCCCCGCGTTGGTTCTTATGGTAGCATGTATCGTCAGCTGGATCCTGGGAGATCTGAACGGCGCACGTCGTATGCAATTGCTGGTCTGTGCCGGCGAGGCTCACGCACGATCCGGGTTGCCTCGACCGAGCGGATGGGAAGGCATCGGCACCGCCGGGGTTTCTGCCTCGGGTCGTCGCTGCTTGTCGTCTCTTCCCGTGTCGCTTCCTCCATCGGGATGGCGGATCTTCGCGCGGAGCAACCGCAGCGATCCGAGCGCCTCCGAGCGAAGGCGCGAAGCTTTCTCGAGCATGCCCACACTCGCCGAATTGCAGGAAGAGGCCGACGCGATCCGCAGTGAGAGCCGCATCTGGGACGATCCCGAGCTTTGTTCCGAATTGCGCAGTGCAAGCCGGCACGCCGGCCGTATTCTGGGCCATTACGAGCGCTCAATTACAGCGCTTCATGAAATCAATGATGCGCCCGGCGATGACCGTGCAGCGACCCGGCGCGACACAGGCGTGACGGCGCAGGCCGAATTGCCGCGCTTCAGCGACGCGGCACCGTATTTGCCGAAAGGAACGCCACGGGCCGAACGCGCTGAAAGCGCGCTCGGCTAGGCGCTCTACCGATGAGCGGCGAGACTGCGACCCTCGAGGCTCGTCAGCCGTCGTTTTCGAGATTCTCGACCCGTGTATAGGGAATGAACTCGTCGAAGAAGACGACCCCGGTAAAGATGCCCCCCGCGCGTTCTGCCTTCGTGACAATATCGAGCTTGCACAATTGGCTCGCGCTGAACCGGCGCTGGATCAGCACGTCGTCGCGATCGATATCTTCGGGGTTCTTGGTCCGCTGGACATAGATCGTGCGGCCGCTGCCATAGACGTAGGCGGTTTCGTCGATGACGCGCAGCCGGTTGTTGAGCCGGGTGCGGATGCAATTCTGCGGCTCGCCTGCGACACGGCCTTCGAGAATCTTGGCGAGCTTCTTCTCGCCCTTGGTCATTTCGACCGCATCCTCGGCCTCGGGTTCGTCGGCAACAGCCGGCTGGCTGGCGACAAGCGCGAGAGCGGCGGCAGCACCGGCGGCCGCAAAGCGGGGCTTGGCAAAGAGGGTGGGGGCACGCATCAGGCAGTCTCCTCTGGCTGGAAGCCTGGAGATACAGCATATCACGCCTGAACACGGCCTGACCATGGCCAAACACGGTTCGGCGCGCGGTAACCCGCGCGATTACCGGTGTCCGGGATCCGCGCCTTCAGAGATATCTGGCAGGGTCGCCTGATCGACGCCGTCCGCGGGGCCACCCTTTAGAACGAAGCGGCGATCACAATAGCCGCAATCAACATAGCCATGCTCGTCGATCTCGAGAAAGATGCGAGGATGGCCGAGGGCTGCGGGGCGATAATTTTCGCCGCCGCGAATGCCGCTCGATCCGTCGCAGCTGACGCGCCGGGTTTCTACAAGCAGGACTTCGGGTGGAGGTACGTTCATGGCCACGCCGAATAGTCGCAGAGCCAAGCGATTTCAATTGCTGTTTGCGCTTGTCCGCACCTCTGCCTAGGGCTTGCCGAATGTCCAGCGAACCCGCGATCCGGATCGATAACCTCGTCAAGCGTTACGCCGCCCCTTCCAAGGCAAAGGGAGACGAGGCTGGGGGCAAGCTCGCGCTGAAGGGCGTGAGTTTCGACGTGCCCGAAGGGTCGATCTTCGGCCTGCTCGGACCCAATGGCGCAGGCAAGTCGACGCTGATCAATATCCTTGCAGGACTGGTCAACAAGACTTCCGGAAGTGCGGAAATCTGGGGCTTCGACATTGACCAGCACCGGCGCAACGCAAGCCGCGCAATCGGGATCGTCCCGCAGGAAATCGTGTTCGACCCTTTCTTCACCCCGTTCGAGGTGCTCGAAAACCAGGGCGGGTTCTACGGCATCCCCAAGGCCGAACGTCGCAGTCAAGAACTGCTCGAAGCGGTGCGCCTCGCCGACAAGCGCGATGCCTATGCGCGCACGCTGTCAGGCGGGATGAAGCGCCGGCTGTTGGTGGCAAAGGCGATGGTCCACTCGCCCCCGATCCTCGTGCTCGACGAGCCGACCGCGGGTGTCGATGTCGAATTGAGGCGCCAGTTGTGGGAACTCGTGACCGAAATGAACCGCGAAGGCGTGACGGTGGTTCTCACGACGCATTATCTCGAAGAGGCCGAGGAGTTGTGCGACCGCATCGCGATCATCAATCACGGCGAGCTTATCGCGAACAAGCCGACGCGCGAGCTGATCGAGATGGCGCGGGAAAAGATCGTACGGGTCGAAACGGAAGCCGATATTGCGGAGCTTCCCTCGCACGAGGCCTTTGCCAAGGTCGAACGCCTGCACGAACGCAGCATAGAAGTGACCTATGACAAGGACCGGTTGAGCGCGGGCCAGGTGCTGGCGATCCTCCAGGGGCAAGGCCTTACGATCGAAGACGTGACCACGCGCGAGGCCGACCTCGAGGACGTCTTCGTCCAGCTTACCGGAACTGGCGTCTAGCGGCTTGGCAATCAGGCGTGCCCTGCGCGCCAGTCGCCGTGATCGACCCGGTGGATCGCCGCGCCGCAATGGCGGCACTCGCCGACAAGGCGCTTTCCCTTCCAATGGACGTTGCTGCGGATCGGCTTGTGATGGCCAATCAGGCAATTGGCGAGCGAAAGAATGGACATGGGCGCTTCCTTTGCGACTCTTGTCCGCGACTCAGCCCCAGTGTTCGCGGGTTACGCCCCACCGAAAGATTGCCTAGCACGCGGGGTGCATAAAGTCCCGAGCGGCGGCCCGTTTGGTTTGCCGGACCTACCGGTATCGGCGCTTTGTCAAAAACCGTGCTCTTGCCCTCTTGCCCAATGCGCGCCATGGGCGGGGCGATGCGTGAGAATAGAGACAGTTACGATGTGATCGTGATCGGTTCGGGCGCAGCCGGGCTCACCGCCGCGCTGGAACTGGCCGAGACCAAGCGCGTGCTCGTGCTCGCCAAGGGCGCGCTCACCGGCGGATCGACCGCCTGGGCACAGGGCGGGATCGCGGCGGTCCTCGATGCGGGCGACACGTTCGAGAACCACGTGCGCGACACCATGATCGCGGGCGCAGGGCTGAACGATCGCGAGGCGGTCGAATTCGTGATCGAGGGCGCGCCCAAGGCGATCGACCGATTGTGTGAGTTGGGCGTCCCGTTCAACCGCGACGAGGATGCGCTGCACCTCACGCGCGAAGGCGGCCATTCGCACCGCCGTATCGTCCACGTGAACGATGCAACCGGATGGGCGGTGCAGGAGGCATTGCTCAAGGCGGCCGAGGCAAACGACAACATAACCATGCTGCCTTCGCGCACCTGCATCGACCTGATCACCGATCGCCACCGCGAAAATTTCTCTGCCGCAGGCCGGGTATGGGGCGTCTACGCCCTGAACGAGGAGACGGGCAGGGTCGAGCGCCACGTCGCGCGCGCTACCGTTCTTGCGGCGGGAGGCGCGGGGCGCGTCTACCAGTTTTCGACCGCGCCGCGCGGCGCCACGGGAGACGGGATCGCGATGGCGTGGCGGGCAGGCGCGCGCGTCTCCAACATGGAGATGATGCAGTTCCACCCGACCTGCCTCTACAACCTCGAGGTCAAGAATTTCCTCATCACCGAGGCGGTTCGCGGCGAGGGTGGGCACCTGCTTCACCCGGAGACAGGCCACCGCTTCATGGTCGATTACGACAAGGAGCGCATGGAGCTTGCCCCGCGCGATGTCGTCGCCCGCGCGATCGACGACCAGATCAAACGCTTCGGCCTCGATTACGTCCATCTCGATATCAGCCACCAGCCGGCCGATTTCGTGAAAGACCACTTCCCGACGATCCATGAAAAACTCACGGGCCTCGGGATCGACATGACGAAAGAGCCGATCCCGGTCGTCCCTGCCCAGCATTACACCTGCGGCGGAGTGGTGGTGGACCTCGATGCGCGCACCGATCTTCCCGGTCTGTGGGCGGCAGGCGAATGCACCGAGAGCGGCCTGCACGGTGCGAACCGCCTTGCGTCCAACAGTCTGCTCGAATGCTTTGTATTCGGCGAAGCGGCGGCAGACGATATTCTCGCGCGCTGGGACGAGTTTGAGGAGCCGCCCGCGATCAAGCCGTGGGACGAAAGCCGCGTGACGGACTCCGACGAAGAGGTCGTCATCAAGCAGAACTGGACCGAAATCCGCCGCTTCATGTGGAACTATGTAGGCATCGTGCGCACGACCAAGCGGCTCGAACGCGCGCTCCACCGGATCGAACTGCTGAAACAGGAGATCGAGGATTACTACGGCAGCTTCCGGGTTACGACCGATCTCATCGAACTGCGCAATCTGCTGCAGGCCGCAGAGCTGATTGTCAGGTCCGCGCTGAGGCGCAAGGAGAGCCGCGGGCTCCATTACACGCTTGATTTTCCGCAAACCTTGCCTGTCGCCGAAGATACGGTGCTGGTCCCATGAGCCGCCTGCACATCGAAAGCCACGCAGTCGAACGCGCCGGCTGGCTGCGCGCGGCGGTGCTCGGCGCAAATGACGGAATCGTTTCGACCGCAAGCCTGATGGTGGGTGTTGCCGGTGCGGCGGCGGACAAGCCGGAAGTGATGATTGCCGGGATCGCAGGCCTGGTGGCGGGCGCGCTCTCGATGGCGGCGGGCGAATATGTCTCGGTCAGCTCGCAAGCCGATAGCGAAGCTGCGGATCTGAGGCGCGAACGCTGGGAACTGGCGAACCAGCCCGATGCCGAGCTCGACGAACTGACCGGCATCTACATGGCGCGCGGTCTCTCGCCCGAGCTCGCGCGGCAGGTCGCGATCGAGCTTACCCGGCACGACGCGCTCGCTGCCCATGCGCGCGACGAGCTTTCGATCACTCATCTCACCCGGGCGCGGCCTCTTCAGGCGGCCATCGCCTCTGCCGCCTCCTTTGCAGTCGGGGCGGCGCTGCCCTTGATCGTCGCGCTTTTGCTGCCGATTTCGCTGCTGGCGATTGCAGTGGTCGGCGCGTCCCTGTTCGCGCTCGCGGGACTCGGCGCGCTTGCCGCAAGAGCGGGCGGCGCTCCCGTGCCAAGAGCCGTCGCGCGGGTCGTCTTCTGGGGCGCGCTGGCGATGGCGGTGACTTACGGTGTGGGGATGCTGTTCGGGGCCTCAATCGCCTAAGAGCGGTCGGCCGAGAAACATAGACCCGCCCTTCCGACTCGGGGAGGGGCAGGTCAGAGCTGCGCAACCCGCCCGAAAATATTGTCGTGTCACTACAAGCCGAAAAGCGGCGGATTTCCGCGCAATTCGTGTGATTGCCCAATACCGTCAGCGGGTTGGTGGCGTGCACTCGGTTCGCCGCAAGTGCCCTTGAACCGCGTCCGGCATAGGAGGATAATAAGCACCGACGAACGGGTTCCGCAGGCCCTTTGTCGGATCGACCTCAAGATTCCTCGCCAGAGAAGATAGGTCGCGAGAAAACTGCGAAGGTCTTTGTGGCCGATCATCCAACGTGAAACACAAGGATGATGCCATGAACACGAATATTCCAATTTCGAAGATTGCCTGCAGGTCCATAGGCGCTGCGCTCCTTCTGGCCATACCGGTCGGAAGCCTCGCTTCCGAAGATAGCGACGATATTATCGTGTCGCCGTCGGCCGCCATGGAGCAATGGCAGCAAGACACCACGCGTGATCTCAACCGCGCGCTTTCCACCGGAGGCGTCCGCTACCGCGGCGAGCCCGACAATGCGATTGTGCAGGTCGCATTCTCGCTCAGTGAAGACGGCAAGGCCGACGATGTCCGGCTCTACAACGATGAAGGCAATTGGGTCGCACAGAGAACTGCGCTGCGTGCGGTGAAGCGGCTCAAGGACCTCGGCGAGGTTCCGGTCGAAAACCCGCAAGGCGCGCAGTTCCTGGCCAACATCATTTTCGCCGATAACGAGCGCGCGCATGAGAGGCTCGAAGCACGGCTGGCGCAGTGGGAGCGCGCGCGGATCGGATCGTCAGGGAAGGAGCGCACCTTCATCGCCCTCAACAACTGACCGGAAGGCGGGCTCGGCCATGCCGGCTTGAACCCGCCGACCGTTTCGCCTGCCCCGTCAGGTGAAGCTCCAGCGTCGTCACCGCCTGCTGCTGCGGAGACAATGGCGGCGCGGCGCTGGAGCGGTCGGGGCGCCAATGAAAACGCCCACTGGTCGTAGTTTGAAAAACGCTGGTCGGGCCGATGACGCAGTTTATCGATCAAGAACCGTCTCTGAACGACACAATAAGGCGCTCAGCGATCAAGAATTGAAAGAATCCTGCGTCCAGGCACATTGCAACACGACAACGGCGGCCCCGAAACCCGCTTAGTCAGATCGACCGACAGAGCCATTGCACGAGTATAGGGACTGGTGCTCGGCGCGTCTGGTCCCCTCGATCGATCTCTTCTTTTTGTGGAGAGGATGATCAAATGTTTACACGTACGAAATTGACCGCCGCCCCGCTGGCGATCGCTGCAGCGGCGCTTGCGTTGCCGCTGACCGCACCGGCGCTCGCCGGGGAAAAGGAAATTGCCGAAGCAGAACCAATCGTGGTGATCTCTCAGCCCGCCATGCAGGCGTGGCAGGAGGCGACGACCGCCGATCTCAACCGCGCGCTTGTCCGCGATCCGATCGCTCGAAAGGTCCAACCGAACAATGCGGTGGTCGAAGTCGCCTTCACGCTCGGCTATGACGGCAGGGCGGAGAATATCCGAGTGCTTCCGGGCCAGGGCAACTGGTCGGCCCGCCGCGCAGCGAAATACGCCGTGCGTACGCTCGATACGCTCGGCGATGTGCCTGTCGCCAACCCCGAGGGCACGCGGTTCCTCGCCAGTATCATCTTTGCAGACACTATCGAGACGCATGACAAGCTCGCAGCCAAGGCGGCCAAGGCGCGCGCTCAGCGTTTCGCGAATGTCGACGAAGAGGATCGCCCAATCCTGCTTGGCGGATAGGTTAGCCCCTGCTCCGCCGGGACCGGCCCCGCGCACCTGACGATGCGCGGGGTCGCGCGCGCCGCACCCCCTTGCCTCCAGTCCCGCTTGGTATTGAACCCCGAGGGGCGAGGCGGGTTGCGGCGCGTTTTTTGTTGCGGCATTCAGTTTCCCTCACGAGACTTACGAGGGACCGCGACCGACCATGCCCACCATCACCACACCCAACACCGGTATCGAACTGTTCTACGAGGATGCTGGCAACGCCAATGACGAGCCGATCCTGCTGGTGATGGGCCTTGGCGCGCAGATGATCCTGTGGCCGGACGAACTGGTCGAGGCGCTCACCGGGCGCGGCTACCGCGTCATCCGTTATGACAACCGCGACATTGGCCTCAGCCAGAAGATGGAGGGCGCGAAGGCGCCCGGCATGCGGATGCAGGTCCTGCGCAAGGTGATCGGCTTTCCTGCGCGCGTCCCCTACACACTTGCTGACATGGCCGCCGATGGGGCGGGCCTGCTTGAAAGCCTGGGTGTCGAAAAGGCGCATGTGGTCGGCGCATCGATGGGTGGGATGATCGCGCAGCTGATGGCTGTGAACCACGAGGACAGGCTGCACTCGCTCACCTCGATCATGTCGACCACGGGCAACCGAAAGGTGCCGCCGCCTGACAAGGAAGCGATCGATGCGCTGATCGCGCCGCTTCCGTCGATGGAGGAGGCGGACCTCGTCGCGCATGGCATTAACGTGCAGGAAAAGATCGGCAGTCCCGGCTTCCCTGCTGACCCGGAGCGCCGCCGCGAGCGCGTCACTAAGATGGTTCGCCGCTCGGTCCATCCCGCAGGTCTTCCGCGCCAGCTCGCCGCGATTATCGACGACGGTGACCGGCGCGAACGGCTGAAAGGCGTGCGTGTGCCGACTCTCGTGCTTCACGGAGAAGCCGATCCGCTGGTGAAGCTCGAAGGCGGTAAGGACACTGCAGCGCATATTCCGAATGCGAAACTGGTGACGATTCCCGGCTGGGGGCACGATATCCCGGTCGAACTGATCGACCGCGTCGCGCAGGAGATTGCGGATCATGCCGCGAGCGCGAGATCGGGTGCCGCTGGCGCTTCCGAAGCGGCGTGAGAGGCTAACCAGGCGTCCGTGATCGGTTCGACGGGCGGCGTTCCGGATTCGAATCTTGCGCGCGCGGATTCGATTGATTCACAACCCCGCCAGACAGCTTTTGCCCGCCAATATTTTTTCGCAGATTCGTTTTTGGGCTTGCGCGTTTTGCGAGCCTAGGATTTCTGCCGCGTCGCGGCGTTGCAGCATGATAATACACCCCGGTTGCGAACGCCGACTTTGGGTTAATCGGTATTTACCCTCTTGCGTGCGAGTCCGCTCTGATTCATCATTTAGTGGTTGTTCGGGGCTGCATACCCACAAGACCTAGTGATCGCAGCGCATCGACCCCATATTGCAAGGGCGTCTTTGCGAACGGGATCGGAGTCTGGTGATCGGGGGCACGGCGCTTCGGACGAGGAGTGATCGGGGGGATAACTCGCGGGAAAAGCTGTGCGCGGCCTGCGGAACTTCTGTTGATCGGTCGGTAGAGAACAGAATCGGAACAAACGTGTTTTTTCGCTAAACAGGTTCGTGTCCGATTCGCTGAGACGAGCGGGGCAAAGATGGAATTCAAAGCGAGTGATCAAGTGTCAAACGAAGTGCTGAGCGATACCGATGTGGGCAATGCCGCTCCCCCCGCCGATAAGAACGCCGAAAAGAACAGGGCAGAAAAGAAAAAGAAAGCCGTGAGCATGGAAAAGAGCGATAAGGGCAGCGAAGAGCTGATCGCCGAGAAGGCAGGCGAGGCGCTGGCCAGTGCGGTTGGCGAAGCTGCCAAGGCCGCGGCGGCGAAGGATGACAGCAAGAAAGTGAACGATCGCCGGTTCGACATCCAGATCGACGAGGCGCGCGATGCGAACCTCACCGAATTCGGCAAGGAGACCTTGACGGATCGCTACCTGCTGCCCGGCGAGAAGTACCAGGACCTGTTCGCGCGCGTCGCCGATGCCTATGCGGACGACCAGGAACACGCGCAGCGCCTCTACGACTACATTTCGAACCTGTGGTTCATGCCTGCAACCCCGGTTCTCTCGAACGGCGGCACCAATCGCGGCCTGCCGATTTCGTGCTACCTCAATTCGGTGTCCGACAGCCTCGACGGGATCGTCGGCACCTGGAACGAGAATGTCTGGCTCGCCTCGAAAGGCGGCGGCATCGGCACCTACTGGGGCAATGTTCGCGGCATTGGCGAGCCGGTCGGCCTCAACGGCAAGACCAGCGGCATCATCCCGTTCGTGCGCGTGATGGACAGCCTGACGCTCGCGATTTCGCAAGGCTCGCTGCGGCGCGGCTCGGCGGCGTGCTACCTCGACGTTAGCCACCCGGAGATCGAAGAGTTCCTCGAAATCCGCAAGCCATCGGGAGACTTCAACCGCAAGGCGCTTAACCTCCATCACGGCGTGCTGCTGACCGACGAATTCATGGAAGCGGTGCGCGATGGCGCGGAGTTCGAACTCAAATCGCCCAAGACCGGCGAAGTGCGCGGCAAGGTCGATGCGCGTTCCTTGTTCCAGAAGCTGGTCGAGACGCGGCTTGCGACGGGCGAGCCCTATATCGTGTTCGCCGACACGGTGAACCGCATGATGCCCAAGCATCACCGCGAGCTCGGCCTCAAGGTATCGACCTCGAACCTGTGCTCTGAAATCACGCTGCCGACCGGCATCGACCATCTCGGCAATGATCGCACGGCGGTCTGCTGCCTGTCCTCGCTCAATCTCGAAAAGTGGGACGAGTGGTCGACCGACAAGCAGTTCATCGAGGACGTCATGCGCTTCCTCGACAATGTCCTGCAGGACTATATCGACCGCGCCCCGCCGGAAATGGCGCGCGCCAAATATTCCGCCGAGCGCGAGCGCAGCGTGGGCCTTGGCGTCATGGGTTTCCACTCCTTCCTCCAGCAGAAGGGTTTGGGCTTCGAAAGCGCGATGGCGAAGGCCATGAACCTGAAAATGTTCAAGCACATCCAGGCCAAAGCGTCCGAAGCCTCGATGCTGCTCGCACAGGAGCGCGGGCCCTGCCCCGACGCTGCCGAAATGGGTGCGATGGAGCGTTTCAGCTGCAAGATGGCGATCGCGCCGACCGCGTCGATCTCGATCATCTGCGGCGGCACGTCGGCGTGCATCGAGCCGATCCCGGCGAACATCTACACGCACAAGACGCTGTCGGGCTCGTTCATCGTGAAGAACCCGTATCTTGAAAAGCTGCTCGACAAGAAGTCGAAGAACTCGACCAATGTCTGGAACTCGATCCTCGAACGCGGCGGCTCGGTCCAGCATCTCGATTTCCTCACCGACGAGGAAAAGGCGAGCTTCAAGACCAGCTTCGAAATCGACCAGCGATGGCTGCTCGAATTCGCCGCCGACCGCGCGCCCTATATCGACCAGGCTCAGTCGCTGAACCTGTTCATCCCCGCCGATGTCGACAAGTGGGATCTGATGATGCTGCACTTCCAGGCGTGGGAGAAGGGCATCAAGTCGCTCTATTACCTCCGCTCGAAATCGGTCCAGCGCGCAGGCTTTGCCGGCGGGGTCGAGGCGGACAACACCGCCGACGCGGCGAAATACGAACTCGCCGCCGAGCAAACCGATTACGAGGAATGCCTGAGCTGTCAGTGATCGCCCCGATGTTCCGGCACGCCTGACCCGCGATGGACTTATGGGCTGCCATAGCAATAGCGGCTGCCGTGACGATCGGCAGCGGCTTTTCGCTGCGCGCACTTCACGATCGCAGGGTGCGCGTACATCAAGCCAGGATCGACGATCGGCTGGCAGCGGGTGAAGACCGCTATTTCGAGGAACTGCGCGAACTCAAGACTTACGATCCGCGTCATAACCCGCCCTGGAAGAACATTACGCGAGAATTGCTGATGCTCGCAGCGGAGTTTGCGACGCTTGTAATTCTCCTCACTAGTCTTGAGTTCTGACTCAGACTTTACGGCCCCTTAAGCATCTTCGCGCTATGTCGCTCGCACCATGCGGACGCGTAAAACCACTCGCAGATCCATCACCCTTCCGGGCCGGTTCTTCACCGGGCTGGGCACACCCGAGGACGTGGTGCTGACCGATCTTTCGGTCGGCGGGTGCCGCTTTGCGAGCGGCGCGCGCAAGCTCCCGCTCGGCGCACCATTGCAGATCTATGTCGCAGGCTCCGGCCCGCACCGCGCGACGGTCAAATGGGTCGAAGGCGGCGAAGTCGGTGTGACCTTCACATCGCCGCTGAGCGAAGAGCAATTCGAAAACTTCAGGCACAGCCACGTCCCCGATCTCGCGGCGCAAGGCACTCCGGGCGATTTCGAGGACGTGCCCGACGAATTGCCGCAACGCTTCTGCTGACCACGCGATCTTGCTAGACCGGGCGCCATGACGCTCGGCATCCTGATCCCTCTCGTTTTCCTCGTCATCGCGGTGGTCGAGATGGGAATCTTTCGCAAATGGCGCGAGGACGGGCTCGTTTCCGAACGCGCTTCGATCATAATGACCGCAACGTCATTTGCGCTTCCTCCGGTCCTCTACTTGCTATTTGCCCTCGTCTTCCCCGATATTGGCGCAATGCAAGTCTTCTGAGGGAGGGAAGAGGCGATGTCGGCAATTACCTGGATTGGCGTGATCGGAACGATCTTCGCGCTCGGTTTCCTCATCAACGCCTATCGCACGCTCAAGGCGACGCAGGTTGGGCACACCGCGAATGCCGCGCGCATCCATATCCCGGTGGTGATCATGTTCTTGCCCGTGCTCTGGATTGTCGTGTGGGGGATGCAGCTGTGAAAATGCCTGTCCGGATAGTCGCGACAGTCGCACTGGCGCTTCTCGTTTCGGCCTGCGCGAGCCAGATCGATGCGGGCGTTTCGCAGGGCGAGGACGTGCCCGGCTTCTGGTGGGGGCTGTGGCACGGCTTCATCTTCCCGTGGAGCTGGATCGGTTCGCTCTTCAACCCCGACATCGCGGTCTACGCCGTGCCGAACACCGGCGGGTGGTACGATTTCGGCTTCTTCCTCGGCATCACGGTGCTGGGAGGCGGGAGCTTCTTCGGCTCGAAGAAACGCAGCAGCTGACGCAGCGCTCGATCCGGCAATAATGACATTTAGGAACGGGGGACCGGCGGGATGATCGGACTGGTGGGACTGCTCGCCGGATTGGGGCTGCTGATCTGGTTGGCGCTACGCGATGTAAACATCATCTTTGCAGCGGTGCTCTGCGCGCTGGTGGTGATCGTCACCAACGGCCTGCCCTTTGCCGAGAGCCTGACGCAGAGTTTTACAATCGGCGAGCTCGGCGCGTTCACTTTTGCAGGCCGCTTCTTTCTGCTGTTCGCGGCCGGCGCGGTGTTCGGCAAGATCATGGGAGACAGCCACGCGGCGACATCGGTGGCGATGGCGCTGGTCCGCTCGCTGGGCGCGCACCGGGCGCTCTGGATCACGGTGCTCGCCTGCGCGATGCTGACCTATGGCGGGGTCGTGGTGTTCGTGGTGATTTTCGCGATGTATCCGCTCGGTCTCAGGCTGCTCAAGGAAGCGGATATTCCCAAGCGGTTGTTCTGCGGCGCGCTGGCGCTGGGCGCGGGCACCTTCACGCTGACCGCGCTGCCCGGCACGCCCTCGATCCACAACGTCATCCCGACGCTGAAGCTCGGCACCGACCTGTTTGCAGCACCCCTGCTCGGCCTGTTCGGCGGCGCGCTGATGTTTGCGATGGGCATGACCTATCTCGAGCGTGAGCGGGTGAAGGCGCTGGCGGCGGGCGAGGGGTTCGAGCCGGGGCCGCGCGATGTCATTCCCGACCTGTCGGAGATCGAGCAGGACATGCCGCACCCTGCGCTCGCGATCCTGCCGCTGGTGCTGGTGATCGCAACCATCCTCGCGCCGCGTCTCGTCGAGATGGCGGGGGCAGGTGAGGGCATCGCGGTGGTCGAGTTCGCCGCCTCGCAGCCGGTGCTCTGGCCCTCGATCGCACTGATCCTCGCAAGCCTTGTCGCGATCGCGCTCTTCCCCGCGGTGCGCAAATCGCCGCTCCAGGTCATGGGGCTTGGCACGCAGGATGCGATTACGCCTCTGATGGCGACGAGCGCGGTGATCGGCTTCGGCGGAGTGGTCGCGCAGACGCAGGGGTTTGCGCTCTTCACCGATCTCGTGGTCGGATCGGACCTGCCGCCGATGCTCTCCATGTTCGCCGCGTCGAGCACCGTGGCGGGCATCACCGGCTCATCATCGGGAGGCCTGCAGATCTTCATGGCGACGCTCGCCGATTCCTACCTCGCGCTCGGTATCGAGCCCGACGAACTGCACCGCCTCGCCGCGATGGCGAGCGGCGGGTTCGACTCGCTCCCCCATTGCGGAGCGGTGATCGCAATGCTCACGATCACGCAATTGACGCACAAGCAGGCTTACAAGGAAGTGGGCGTCGTCACCGTCATCGTGCCGGTCGTCGCGACGCTCCTGACGATCTTTCTCGCCATGCTGATCTGACCGCCAGCCGTGTCACTTGCGCGCCATACATGTTAAGCTGTTGAGCCATGCGCAAGGGTGCCCTCGCGCCCTTCCGTTCGACTCAGATTTTACACGGTTTATCCCCGCTTGAATCTACGTGCTTGCCTTCGAAATCGCGCTTTGATTCCCTATATGAGTCGCTCACGCCAGACAGAGGAAGCACAACATGTCGTTGCTCGAAGCCCGTAACACCTACAAGCCGTTCGAATACCCGTGGGCTTACGACTTCTGGAAACGCCAGCAGCAGATCCACTGGATGCCCGAGGAAGTGCCTCTGGGCGAGGATTGCCGCGACTGGGCGCAAAAGATCACCGAGCACGAGCGCAACCTGCTCACCCAGATCTTCCGCTTCTTCACCCAGGCGGATGTCGAGGTGCAGGATTGCTATCACGACAAATACGGACGCGTGTTCAAGCCGACCGAGGTCAAGATGATGCTCACCGCCTTCTCCAACATGGAGACGGTGCACATCGCGGCGTATTCGCACCTGCTCGACACGATCGGCATGCCCGAAAGCGAATACGCAGCTTTCCTCGAATACGAGGAGATGGCGGACAAGCACAATTACATGCACCAGTTCGGCGTCGACACCGATGAGGACATCGCGCGCACGCTCGCCATGTTCGGCGGCTTCACCGAAGGGCTGCAGCTGTTCGCGAGCTTCGCGATGCTGATGAACTTCCCGCGCTTCAACAAGATGAAGGGCATGGGGCAGATCGTCAGCTGGTCGGTGCGCGATGAAAGCCTCCACTGCGAAGGCATCATCAAGATGTTCCACACCTTCTGCGAAGAGCGCCAGTGCCTGACCAAGTCGGTGAAGGAAGACATCATCGACATCTGTCAGAAGACCGTGCGCCTCGAAGACGCCTTCATCGATCTCGCTTTCGAGATGGGCCCGGTCGAAGGGATGACGGCGAAGGATATCAAGAAGTACATCCGCTACATCGCCGACTGGCGCCTGGGCCAGCTGGGCCTGCAGCCGATCTACATGGTCGACGAACACCCGCTGCCGTGGCTCACCCCGCTGCTGAACGGTGTCGAGCACGCGAACTTCTTCGAAACCCGCGCGACCGAATATTCGAAGGGCGCGACCAAGGGCAACTGGAACGACGTGTGGTCGAGCTTCGACAACCGCCAGAAGGCGAAAGCCGTCAACGAAGACGAAGGCGAGACCGGCGGCCCGGATATGTTTGAAGCGGCGGAGTGACTTAATCCGAGCTTGAGATTGCCGATGGGCTTACAGTCTCAGGCTCGGATCGCTCTTCTTTGACGCGCGGCGCTGGCTTGACCCATGCTTGAAGGTTTTGGCCAGCCCGTTCCCAAAAGTCAGGGATTGCGTCCTCCAGCTCCTTTATGAAGGTCTGGCGTTGCCCAAAGCGATGCCCGAGATCCACTACACTGACGACCTCAAATCCGATCAGCGTCATATCACCCTTGTCTGCGAAGAGAGCGTGATTCGCCGAGCGCGCTTCGTTCACTGTTGCCTGTGTCCACGGCGATTTGCCCGGCCACTGTGCGCGAATGTAGAGGCCTTCGGTCCCTTCTTTCGGCAACTGCCTCAAAAGCCAATTCAGGCGAGCCGAATTTCGCTTCTTGTCGCCCGGCGCGAGCAAGTACATCCAAACCCTTACGGTGCGACGCCGAAAGTCGGCACACACTTTGACGGTATCGGCCGCGTCCGGCACTTCGAGTTCGACCGAAAGTTTTTGGGTTTTGCGAAGTTCTTCCAAATCCTTTTCAATTCTGATTTCGGGATCTGAGTTCTGTGCGCGGGTCAATTTCTGACAAACCCCTGCATCAATTTGACGCGAAAATATCAAACTGAGGTCCTGACACTCCTGTTGCCATGCTCGCACAACTTCTTTGCCGGGTTTTACTAGGATTGACCCGCTGGTCTGCACTGCGTCTACAACTTCCGACCATGCTGGCGGCATCTGCGTGAAGCTTTCCACGCCAGCACTCGAATGGGAGATGAAGCGCTTAAACTCGTTCAGAATGAATCTCTGATCATCGTTGTCGATGCCTTCATTCAGGAGCAGATATGCTTCGGTCAGAACTCGCATCCACGAAAGATGAAAGAGTTCAACATGCTTCGGAGGATTTACGGCGATCGGATGGTGATGCGGTGCGAGTGAGAACTGGTTCGACAAAGTGATAACAGCATCTAGCTTATTCGCTTTGGCGATCTTCAAATAGCGATTCAGTTGGTCCGGTTCGATCTCACTTTTTCGGACCTTTGCCTCCACAAGTGCCGTCCAACTTGTGCGCCCTGTATCAATGACAAGAATGCCGTCAGGTCGATCATGCGACCCTTCGTCCAGATGTGCGAACCGTACTTCTGTCCACGCGTTCATTCTTGTCCACGGCCCTACTCTTCGCCCAATTTGTCCAAGTAGGCGCTCGGCGAAAGGCCGCACCGAAATCAATGTGGCCAAGAAGATCGAAAGAGTTCTTCCTTCGATTGAGCGCTCTGCAAGTATCGGGAAAAGGCGCGCACGTTCGCCATTTTCGACGCAAGTAGGAAGTTCGCTCATCTTCAGCCCCCAAACAGTGAGTAGCCACAATTCGAAAATATGGGAAAGAAATCAATCAATAATTTAGGGTCAGCGCCTGTCCGATTTCTCGATTTTCGACCTAGACCCCACCCAACAACCATCGCGAATACCAAACATGCGCGCGCAGCATTGAGCGCCAGCCCGACTGGTCGAGATTGCCAACCCAAGACCCGAAATACAGTCTTGTCTGTCCTACCGCTTCGCTACTTGATGACGGTCGTGTCCCCTCACCCAGCGCCTCCACTGCAAACCAGCTAGCCGTGTTGGTGCTCTTGGATTCCAGCAGCGCTTGGGTTTCCCGGCGCTCCACCACCCGCCAAACCCCGAACCGCTCCGCCTCTCCCCGAGCCACGGCGCGGGCGTCTGCGGGCGAGGCGTTGCTGCCGATCGCGCGCAGCACGAGCCGCTCGGGCAGGAACGCCGTGCTGCGATAGAAGCGCTCGATGAACTCGGGCAGAGTGACCTCGCCCGGAACGTCGCGATAGAAGCAGTCGGTGTAGTCCTCCGGCCCGCCGAACTCGGCGAGCAGGCTGCCCTCGGGCACGTCGCAGGCGGTAACCTTTGCTACGCTCATCGCCCGCCCGGCTCGACGACCAGCATCGGCATCAGCCCGAACGCCGCTTGCCCAGCAAATCCGAACAGGCCCATTGGCGTTGCAAGGCGTGCGATCCATGCTTGCGCGCTTCCACCGGTCGCCGCCGTCAGCGCGATCTCGGCCACCATCAGCAGCACGAAAGCGAGCGCGCCCATCGCCAGCGCCGCGCCGGTGCTCGCGATGCCGAAACGCCGCACCAGCCAGCGCGCCGCGAGCCAGCTTGCGCCGACCATCACCGGCACCTCGATGGCAATGAAGGTGGCCTCGCCGAGCGCCTCTGCCCCCCACAGCACCCGCACTGTTCCGAGCACGAAACCCAGTGCGAAGATCGCCGCCCAGTACGCCGCGCCCGCCGCAATCGTTCGGGCCGGGCGCGTTTCGCCGCTATGACCGGACTGGCTTTCCATGCCCGGACCCTACCACGATTTGCCCTCGCGCAATTGCGCTGGATCAATTGCCCGTTTTCCTACTCGCGCCCCTGCGTGGTAGCCCGGAGGCATGTCGGCACCCCTCCCAATTTACGCAAAACCCGTTTCGAGTTGGAGAAGTGTCAACTTCGCAAAATCGCCTCAAGTCCTTGCGATTTCGGGATAAAAACTCGGAAAGCCCACTTGACACGGTGTTAGTTTTGTCAACTTCGCTCCGCTGCACGCCCTCGCCTGATCCAGATCAATTACGGCGCGTCGTCATGCCCTTACCCTTGATCGAAACTCTGGAGGTGGACCCATGAAAACGCGTGCGGGAACCGGACGGCGCTTCATGCGATTTACGGGCGAATCCACCTGAGACGAAGGACTAAAAGGAGGACGATAATGAGCAAATATCTCACCATCCCCCTCGCAGCCATTCTCTCGCTTGGCATAATTGGCTGTTCGGGCGAGCAGGAGCGCGAGGCAAAGACCTATGAGGTCGGCGCAGAGGATCTTGGCGGCGGCGAGCTGATCGCGCGTGAAGTCGATCCCGACGAGGTTCCAGTCGATCTGCCCGACACTCCGATGACCCCGGTTCCCGAAGAAGCCGATGAGGGCTCAGACACGACGGCCGAGAGCGCGGAGTAAGGCGCGCGGCGCGGTTCGCATTGAAAACTGGCGCAAATTCCCCCGCGCCCTAACGCAATCTTAATTCCCCGATCCGATAACACCCGTGGTTAATCTGGTAAGGGAATAGAATGAAGCTGCTGCAGGGTCTCGCCGGGGGAATTTTGGGAATGGTCGGCGGTGTCCTGGTGATGGTGCTGGCGCTCAATGCGCTCGGCAGCAGCGCGGATCCGCAGGCGCAAACGGTCGAAAACGATGCGCCGCGTGCGGAAGGCGCGCCGGTCGAAACAGCAGCGACCATCCGCGTTCCGATTTCCGATGACTCGGCCTCGGGCTAGGTTCAGCTCTTGCCGGCGCTCTCATGGCCCCAGGCGGGCGGAGGCGCATCAACAGGCCGGGTGACGTCGAACTCGACGCGGAAGAAGCGGGGTTCGGGAGCGCCGCCCTCGACAGTGCGCTGGAGCTGGTAGGCGAAGATGCCGTCAGCCGCGCCCGCCGGATCGACCTCGACCGTCCAGATATTGGTCACCGAAGCGGCGAGCCCCTCGCGCTCGAACAGGTCGATGCTTTCCCGGTCCACCGGAAATGCCTGTATGCGCGCAGTGCCCTCGTCCGCCGTGTCGCCGCCATACATCGTCACCGCATCGGGCTCACCGTCTTCGTGGCGGTGATCGTGCTTGAGACGAAGGCCGGCATTGGTGCGGGTAAAGACCCATGTGCGCGAGCGGTCCCATTCGCCGTCCAGTTCGACATGGAAGGGGACCTCGATCCGGTCGTCCGAACATTCCGCGACGTGCATGACCATCGGTGCGCCTGCGAAATCTGTGTCGGCGGTGTCATTGCTGACAAGCTCGCCCACATAGGCCTTGCCGCAATGGCTCGACAGCGCTTGCCAGAACATATCCTGCGGCTCGGGAGCGGGCTCGTCGACAGGCTGGTAGCAGCCTGCCATGGCGAAGAGGGTGAGCGGAGCGGTGCGGGTGGCGATCATTCGTGGACTGTATCGCGGCCGTTCGATGCTGCAAGTCTCGACCTTGCCCAAGCCACGCCTTGCCTGCACACTCTCCGCTGAACCGAGGGAGAGACCGATCATGTTCGCGACGACACTGATAGCCATGGCTCAGGCCGCAGCACCGATCCCGCCGATCGAGGAAGCCCGCGCGCAGATCGAGGCGAGGGATGCGGCATTGTTCTGGGCTGCTTTTGAGGGCTGCGATGCAAATGCGCTCGAAAGTCTGTTAACCGAAGACTACCGGATGCTGCACGATCTTGCAGGGCTTGCAGTCCCGAACCGCGCGGCCTTCGTCGAGAACATGCAGCAGCAATGCAAGTCTCGAGAGGCGAGCGGTTACCGCAACCGTAGATTGCTGGTGCCGGGCAGTCGAAGCGTCACGCCGCTTGGGGACTGGGGCGTGCTCGAGCGCGGCTGGCATACATTCTCGGAATGGCGGGGCGAGGAGGTCGGCTGGGTGCAGACCGGCGGCGCGCAATACTGGCATGTTTGGCGCTGGGAGGGCGAGGAAGGTGCATTCCGACTAGCCGAATCCATCAGCGTCGATCATGGCGCAGCGCCTGCCTATCCGCCTCCGAGCGAATAAGCCTGGCCATCCGGGCTCAGAAAAGAAGCGTGTCCGGGTCAGGCATGGGCTCGCGCTTTTGAGCTTTCACCAGGCTGAGCACGCTGCGCACCCCGAACCAGATCGTCACCAGCGGGATCAGGAGAAAGCCGATCGCCACCAGAATGAGGACGATCGAAATGATGCTCGCCACCAATCCGATCCAGAAGGTGCGGATGAGGTAGGTGAAATGCGATGCAGCCCATTCTTCCTTGTTCTCGCCCTGCCAGACATGCGCGAGCACGATGCCGACGAGGCCGGAAACGCCGGTCAGGAAACTGCCGAGATAGAGCAGGCTGATTATGGTGGGCTGGTTGAAGTCGAAACCGCTGCTGGGCGCTTGTTCGGTCATGGCTGGTCCCCTCGTGCCGCTACCGGAATGCCCACAGTCTATGCGAGCGGGGAGATAGGGCAAGCCTCCTTGTGCAAAAGCGCGTCAGCGGCACCAATCGACGGGCGTAGTTCCCCATCCGCTTTCCCCGGCGAGGCCGCGTTCGATCATCACCTCGGCAAGGTATTCATGGCGCCCTTTGCCTATGTTGCGGCGGACCTTGCGCAGTTCGCGGCCATACTGGTCTCGGGGTGGATCAGCCTCTCCGTTCCACTCGAAAGGCCCGCGCGAGAGCCATTCATGAAGGGCTGATCGAGCGCGCTTCGCCTGCTCTCGCTCGGCGTCGCAGGCGCCGTTCAGTTCGGGCGCGTCGAAGCCAACGAGGCGAACGCGCCGGCGCGCGCTCCCATTGCCGACGACCAAGGTGTCGCCGTCGACAACGCAGCCATCGGCGCCGGTCCAGCGCTCTCCGCACAATGCGAAAGTGTCTGTAACCCGCACCCAGCCCTGTTCTTCCGCGTAGGGACGGTAAAGAAACCACCAGGCCGCGCTCACGATGGCGAGCAGGGCGGGCACCCGCCACAGCGTCCACCAGCTGAGCATCCGGCTGCGACTGGCGCTACGTCGGGTTGAATTCCTTTGTCGGCGGTTCAGCATGGAGGCGCGAACTTATCAGCCCGGCGTCTCAAGCCAAGCCATCAACCGCTAATTGCGAATCTAGCTGTCCCCGCGCCGATCCAAGCCGCTGCGCCGCTCGCCTTTCCGTCGGTCCGTGCCGCTCCTGCGGTCGCCTTCGCGCCGGTCGGGGCCTTCGAAGGGCAACTGTTCCTTGCGGCGATCGTCTTGGCGACGGCCGCCGCCTTCGGGATCTTTGGGGGTTTCGTCGTGGTTGTCCGACATCGCACGCTCCAATGCTTTCGAGCACACGCCCCCAGTTTTGGGTGGAGTGAAGCAGATTGCGACCGTCTTATGGCAACCGACTAGCACCGAACCTGGTTTAAGTTGAAGCCCTTAGGTCGGTAAACCCACAAGAAAGGGCGCCGGATCGAGCCCGGCGCCCTTCTGGTTTTGGCACTCGCGGTGCCAGAATTGCGAAGCTCGTTTACGCTTCGATCGGTTCGAGCGAACCCTTGCCATTGGGGGTTTCGATCTCGAGGCAAGTGCCCTTGTCGACATAGGTCCAGGCATTGCCCTGGTAGTCGACAACGCTCGTGCCCGCGCAGCTTGTGCCTGGCCCGGCAGCGCAATCGTTCTCGCCTGCCTTCGAGACGCCGTAGCATTTTTCTTTCTCGCCGCCGCCTGCGTCAGCGAGCGCCTCTGCTTCGGTCGTGGCCGCGCCTGCGGTGTCGCCTTCCGCCGGGGCTTCTGCGCCGCCCGAACAGGCAGCTGCGAGGCCGGCTGCTGCGGCGAGGGCGATCGATCCTGCAATACGTGTGGTGTACATGGTTTTCCTCCAGTCCAATGTCTCAACAACAACGCAAGATACCGCGCCGTCAACGAGCGATTCGCAGTCAATCAGGGTTTGGTTACAGTGCAAAGTGCAAAATTTTGAAGTGTCGCGGGGACTTGCCCGTTCAGAGACGAGTTTTGCAGTCAATGCGATAAGCCGCTAAGCGCCGCGCTTCGTCACGAAAGAAGGATCCCCGCGAGGATGAATTCCAGTCCCGACCAATCGAGCGAAGCGGCTGGCCGGTCCAAGGCCGAGGTGCTGATCGAGGCGCTGCCCTATTTCCAGCGCTATGCCGGGCGCACTTTCGTGGTGAAGTATGGCGGGCACGCGATGGGCGAGCCGCAGGCCGCGCGCGATTTTGCCGAGGATATCGTGCTGCTGAAGGCGGTCGGGATCAACCCGGTGGTGGTGCATGGCGGCGGCCCGCAGATCGGTGAAATGCTGGCCAAGCTCGGGGTCGAGAGCACCTTTGTCGATGGACTGCGCGTCACCGACGAGGCGACCGCGAAGGTCGCCGAAATGGTTCTTTCGGGCGCGATCAACAAGGAGCTCGTCGGCTGGCTCTCCAATGCCGGGGGCAAGGCGCTGGGCCTTTCGGGCAAGGATGGCGGCCTTGTCACTGCGCGCAAGGTCGAGCGGACGACGCGCGATCCGGAAAGTCTTATCGAAAAGGCGGTAGACCTCGGCTTCGTTGGCGAGCCTGCACATGTGGAAACCAGTGTGATCGACACGGCGGTTGCCGCCGGAATGATCCCGGTCATCGCACCGATAGCGGGCGGCGAGGACGGGGCGACCTACAATATCAATGCCGATACGATGGCAGGTGCGATCGCGGCGGCGCTTGGTGCGGCTCGATTGTTCCTTCTCACCGACGTTGCAGGCGTGCTCGATGGCGAGGGCGAATTGCTGCCCGAGCTTACCCCCGGCGACGTTGCGAAACTGCGCGAGGACGGGGTGATCAAGGGCGGCATGGTGCCCAAGCTCGAAACCTGCGTTTCGGCGGTCGAATCCGGGTGTGAGGCGGCGGTGGTACTCGACGGAAGGGTGCCGCATGCCATGCTGCTCGAGTTCTTCACCGCCAGGGGCGCGGGCACACTGGTGCGCGCATAGGCACGCTGCTATTGGCTTGAACCTGCAAATTAGCGTATTAGATCACTAACACGCCTGTCCTGAGCGGGGCGCCGTAAAAAACGAGAATTGGGATTATCTGAAATGTCCGGATTGATTGCCGTCCAACAAATCATCGGAATGCTAGTGAACGTGCTGATCATGCTGATCGTGATCCAGTTCGTGATCGGCCTGCTGTTCGCATTCAACGTGGTGAACCAGTCGAACCAGTTCCTGATGCAGGTCTACAATTCGATCAATTCACTGCTCGATCCGGTCCTGAGGCCGATCCGGCGCATCATGCCCAATACCGGCGCGATCGACTTTTCGCCGCTGGTGCTGATCCTCGGACTCAATATCCTGCTCATCGTCATGAACGCGGTCATCTACGGATGACCGCAACCCGGATTGACGGAAAGGCGTTCGCAGCCCGCCTGCGCGAGCGTGTGGCGGAGCACGCGACGCGCTTTGCCGAGGTAGCGGGGCGCAAGGCAGGTCTCGCCGTGGTGCTGGTGGGCGACGATCCCGCAAGCCAGGTCTATGTCGGGTCCAAGGGCAAGGCGACGCTCGCCGCCAATATGGAAAGCTTCGAGCACCGCCTTCCCGCCGATACCAGCGCGGCGGCACTGCTCGCGCTGGTCGAGCGATTGAACAACGATGAGAGCGTCGACGGCATCCTCGTCCAGCTGCCGCTCCCCGATCATCTCGACGAGCAAGCGATCATTTCCGCGATCAGCCCGGACAAGGACGTGGACGGGTTTCACGTCATCAATGCCGGACGGCTCAGCGTGGGGCAGAACGGTTTCGTGCCGTGCACGCCATTGGGCTGCATGATGCTTCTGACCGACCGGCTGGGCGATCTTTCTGGGCTGGAGGCGGTCGTGATCGGGCGTTCGAACATCGTCGGCAAGCCGATGGCGCAGCTGCTGCTCGATGCCAACGCCACCGTCACCATCGCCCACAGCCGGACGAAGAACCTCGCCGATGTGGTCCGCCGCGCGGATATCGTGGTCGCCGCCGTTGGACGGCCCGAGATGATCCGCAAGGACTGGCTCAAGGAAGGTGCGACGGTCATCGACGTGGGCATCAACCGCCTGCCGCCCGAGCCGGGCAAGGAAAAGGGCAAGCTCGTGGGCGATGTCGCCTACGATGAGGCTGCCGAAGTCGCCGCCGCGATCACGCCGGTGCCGGGCGGGGTCGGGCCGATGACAATTGCCGTGCTCCTGCGCAACACGCTCGTTGCTGCGTATCGCAATGCCGGACTCGAGGTTCCGGAAGACCTCTGAGGCGCGGTCAGCTTTCGTAAATCCGACGCGCGGCAGGTCTACGATTCTGCATTTCCGGGAGGCTCCATGAAGTACGCGACGACCATCGCCTTGTCTGGCGCGCTAGCGCTCACGCTCTCTGCCTGCGCGGGCGGACAACGCCCCGGCCCTCCGCCGCAGGTCATCGACCGAGCGCTCAAGACCGCGCCGGGCGCCGCGCAGCCGAGCACGGTGGTCGCGACCGAGATCGCCTTTGCGCGGGTGGCGAAGGAAAAAGGGCAATGGACGGCATTTCGCGAATTCGCCGCGCCCGGCGCGATGCTTCACGGTCGCAACGGCGCGTTCACTGCGGAAGCTTTTCTCGCCCAGCAGAGCGATCCCGAGAAGGCTGTCCAATGGGCGCCGCGAACCATCGTGATGAGCTGCGATGGCGCACTTGCGGTGAGCCTGGGGCGCTATCAGGATCCCGAGGGGCTGGTGGGCAATTTCGTGACCGTCTGGGAGCGCCAGAGCGACAACGCCTACAAGTGGGTCTACGATGTCGGCGGGCCGGATACCCCACAGCCTCCGCCGCGCAAGGAAATCGAGGACGGCGACATCGTCGTCACCGCGATTGATGCAGTGCAGGGGCTAGTCGCGACCTGTCCGCGTGCGGGTGAGGCGATCCCCCCGCCGCCTGCCGATTCGTCGGTGGGCGTGCGTGCACAAGACGCCAAGACCTCGCGCGACGGAACCTTGCGCTGGCGCTTCGAGCACCGGGGCGAAGGCGAGAAATTCATCGCCGCGGAGTATTTCTATAACGGCCAGTGGGTCACTGCGATCGAAGAAAGCCTTGCATCCTCGCCCGAAGGGTGATGAGGGCGGCGCGACTGTCCAACCGCCTTCAATAGGGCTAATCACCGCGCCATGGTCCTGACCGAACTGTTCGTTTCCGCCTTCGTCACGCTGTTCGTGGTGATCGATCCGCCGGGCTGCGCGCCGATCTATGCCGGTCTGACCAAGGCGGCACCAGCCAGACTCGCACGCAACATGGCTCTGCGCGCGACGGCAATTGCAGCTGTTATCCTCACGATCTTCGCGTTTTTCGGAGAGGATCTGCTTAAGGCGCTCCATATCGAACTCGACAGCTTCCGCATCGCGGGCGGATTGATGCTGTTCTTCATCGCCTTCGAGATGGTCTTCGAAAAGCGCACGCAGCGCCGCGAAGAACGTGCCGAAAAGATATCTGCATCGGAAGTCGAGGACGTGTCGGTCTTCCCGATGGCGATGCCGATGCTTGCCGGCCCCGGTGCGATTGCGGCGATCATGCTGCTGATGAACGAGGCCGACGGGATGGCCGAGACGCTAGAGGTCTTCGCCGCGCTGGCCGCTGTGCTCATCCTCACCGCTGCCGCACTGGTTGCGGCTGGACCGCTGATACGGCTGCTCGGCGACAAGGTCGAGGCGGTGATCACCCGGCTCCTCGGTGTGCTGCTTGCAGCGCTCGCCGCTCAATACGTGATCGATGGCCTGCGGGGTAGCTTCGGGGTTTAGAGCAGTTCGGCCACGATCCCGCCGGCTACGCCCAGAGCCGTCAACAGGGTCCCGAAGGCGCCGACGATGCGGAACAGGCTGAAGATTTTTCGCCCGCCCGTCAGGCCCTCGCCATGCGATCCCGCGAGCGAAGAGAACGCGGCGGCGTGGGACAGCCGCGCGACCGCGAAGAGGATGCAGAGAGCGGCGAGATAGGCGGTCTGCCCGACCAGCAATTCATAGATGGCGAGGACGGCGACAAACAGGCCGGCATTTTCCGCAAGATTGCCGTGGCGCCTCATCCGGCGCTCCATGTCCTTGTCATCGCCAGTGCCGATCACAGGCCCCTTGAGCCGGCGAGAGCCGACGCCCACCATCAGCACAACCTGCAATACTATGATGAAGGCGCCAAGCGCAGCGGTGTAAAGCGGCAGATTCATGCAGGTATCTCCTGTGGGAGGATCGAAGTGTCCGGGTATCCTGTCAGCGCGAGCGATGCGCGACCCGCATCGAGTATCCGCCCTGGATCTGCCGCGACGCGGGCGGAGGCGAGTGCGCCGTGGAGAAGCTGCATCAGTGTTCGCCCAAGTGTGTGGGAGTCACCTGTAACTGCCCGCGCCGCAATGGCGTCTTTCGCAATCTGTATGAAATGTGCCTCGACCTGATCGAAAGTGGCCTGCGCCTCGCTGCGGATCTCCGGCATTTCCTGACCCAGTTCGAGAGCCAGACCAACTATCGGGCAGCCATAGATGTCTCCGCTTTCCCCGTGCATGTCGCGGTGGATCAAATAGGCTTGCCTGTAGATGGCAGCGAGCCGATCCTGCGGCTCCGAAAATCGGTCGAAGGTGGAAGCAAAAAGGACTTCCAGCGTGACCGCACCATTATACCGGACGACAGCGAGCGCGAGGTCGCGCTTGTCAGCAAAATAGCGGTAAACTGTCGCCTTGTTCACGCCTGCGGTATCGGCGACGAGATCTACGGAAACGCCGTGGAAGTTGCGCTTCCAGAACAGGCTCGCAGCGGTCGCGACGATATGGGCGCGGGTGCGCTCGCCTTTGGTGGGAAGGGCCGCGATGTCCATAAGTAACCGTTTAGTTCGTTTTGAACGCCGTCAAAAGCGCTCTCATGCGAAGGACTGTCGCAAAACGTGAGGGGGACCGGTCGCAGAGCAATCGCAAGGTCGACGGGCCGTCCGCAGGTGCCCGTAACAAATCGGAGGAACAGGACCGAGAAATTCGCCCGGAGGGGGGCAAAGACCCCAATTACTGCAATGTCATGATTTCTTCGCCGCCATCGCTGCGGCCGAAAAACTGCATCAGCTGGACAAGCAGCTCGCACCGTGCCGAGAGGTTTTCCGCCTCGAGCAGCGCCTGTTTCGAGGCCGGGTCGAATGGCGCGATCTGCGAGACGCCGTTGATCAGCGACTGGTCATCGAGCCGTTCGACCGAATCCCAGTCGACCGAGTAACCCTGCCGGTCGGCAAACTTGCGCGCCTCTTCCTCGAACCCGCCACGCTGCGCGTAGCTCAGCACTTCGTTCTCGTCGTCCTCGATCAGTTCGGCTTCGACCTGCCGGAAAGCCGTTGCAACGTCGAGCTCGCGGATCAGGCGGAAACGGCTCTGGCCTTCGAGGATGAGGTTGTATCGGCCATCGTCCATCGCCTCGATCTCGCCGATCCGCCCGACGCAACCGACCGTGAACAGCGGTGCGCCTTCGACCGGTCGCTGCGGCTGGATCATCGCGATCCGGCGGTCGCGGACCAGCGCATCTCCGACCAGCGCGCGGTAGCGCGGTTCGAAGATGTGCAGCGGCAGCTGGAGGCCGGGAAACAGAACCGCGCCGTGAAGGGGGAAGATAGAGAGGCGGGTGGTCAAGGCGTGCGTTATCCGAACAGGATTTTCGACAAACGGCGGCGTGTGGCGACGACCCACTCATCCTCGAGCCCTGTCGCCTCGAAGATCTGGAGCAGTTTCGCGCGCGCTGCGCCGTCATTCCACTCGCGATCTTCTTCTATCATCGAAAGCAGCGTATCGGCAGCTGCATCGCGCTGGTTTGCGGCGAAGGCTGCTTCGGCATAGGCGAGACGCGCGTCCATGCCGGCACCTTCGGCTTCGGCCTTCGCTTTCAGGCTCGCCAGTTCGCTGTCATCGACCTGGGTGCCCGCCAGCTCGAGCGCGCTTTTTGCAGCGGCAATCGCGGGGTCTTCGGACAGTTTCGGATCGGCTTCGATCGCAGTCATCACCTGACGGGCTTCCTCGACCTGGCCCAGCTGGACCATAGCGCGCACGAGTCCCCCATGAGCCGGGGCGTTGTCAGGCGCAAATTCGGTGACCTGCGCAAAGATGCTTGCGGCGCGCTGCGCGTCGCCCTCGGCAAGCGCGTCCTCGCCCATTCTGACGAATTGTTCGATTTCTTCGGGCGAAGGTCCTTGCGGCGCACCTGCGCCTTCGCCGCCTTCGACCGGAAGCTGCGAGAGCAACTGGTCGAGCACCTGCTTCAATTGCGACTCGCTCCGCGCATTCGTCAGGTCGGCGACCGGCTGGCCCTGGAACATCGCGTAGACCGTGGGGATCGACTTTACCTGGAACTGGGCGGCGATGAATTGCTCTTCGTCGACATTGATCTTCGCCAGCACCACGCCCTTGTCCGCGTAATCGGCCGCGACCTTTTCGAGCGTCGGGGTGAGCGCCTTGCAAGGCCCACACCATTCGGCCCAGAAATCGAGGATTACCAGCTTGGTCTGCGAGGGATCGACGACATCCTTGCGGAACCGTTCGACGGCCTTTTGTTCTTCTATGTTCAGTCCCATGCTCGCCAAGGGGATGCTCCTTGTGTGATTGTTGTGTGATTGCCTGTTGAATTGTCTCGGGCCCAATGTGGGGCATTTTGTCGCGATGTGAAGCGGCGAAGCTTGCGTGCGAAAACGCTGGCGGGTTCGGCCCGAGCGATCAAGGCGAAATCGGGTGATTTTTCCCTTGCAGGGTTCACGCGCCGCTGTTAATTGCGCCGCCTCCACAGCAGGAACGCGTCAAATCGCCGATTCTGCTGAGCGCCAGTGAGCGGGCGTAGCTCAGGGGTAGAGCACAACCTTGCCAAGGTTGGGGTCGGGCGTTCGAATCGCCTCGCCCGCTCCATTGTCTTCCGAAAATCGAAGCCAATACAACTGCCAGCGGCAGCGCTGTAGGCGGCGAAATTCGTGCTATTTTTGCCGCACATTCACGCTGGTGATCGGCGAAATTGCGCATTTCGTCGAGTCTGCCACCGGAAGGGTTGCGATCCTGAACCGGCCTGCTAGGCGCGTGATACGTTATCACATTATTCAATAGACGGATCTTGTCATGATACTTTTCGCATCGCGCCTTGCGCTTGCAACCGGACTGGCCTTTGCCGCTGCCGCCCCTGTCTTTGCCCAGACTGCCGATCAGGCTGAAGGTGATGCCGGCAAGGAGCGGGTGGAAGACGATCTTCACAGCCGGCAGGTCGACTACCAAGGCAATATCATTGTCAGCGCCGCGGGCCTGGAGCAACTCGACGTCCTTGCCGGCACGAGTGTTTTCGAGGCCGAGGATATCCAGCGCAACCTGAACGGCCAGATCGGCGAAGTGCTCGCCAAGCTTCCGGGCGTGTCGGCAACCAGCTTTGCACCTGGTTCGTCGCGGCCAGTCCTGCGCGGCTTCCAGGGCGAGCGCGTGCGCGTGCTGGTCGATGGGATCGGCACGGCTGACGTCTCGAACACCTCGGTCGATCACGCGACCTCTATCGACCCGCTGACCGCCGAGCGGATCGAGGTGCTTCGCGGTCCTGCAGTGCTCCTCTATGGTTCGCAGGCGATTGGCGGCGCCGTCAACGTAATCGACAAGCGCATCCCGACCCGCATACCCGACAAAGGCTACCACCTCGACGCGCTGATTGCCGGTGACACGGCGACGGACCTGCGCAGCGGCGGCGCGTCGCTCGACGTACCGCTCGGAAGCAATTTCGTGATCCATGTCGATGGCACTTGGCGCGAGACTTCGGACCTTGAGATCCCCGGCTTCCAGATCGCGCCTGCTCTGCGTGCGGAAATCCTCGAAGAAGCGGCCGAAGAAGAAGCCGAAGGCGAATTCGAGGAAGCGGAAGAATTCCGCGAGGCCGCAAACCAGCAGGGCTTCGTCCCGAACACGGCGAGCGAGACATGGACCGTCAATGGCGGCTTTGGTCTTATTCTTGGCGAGAGCACGTTCGGGGCCTCGATCGGTTTGTACGACACCAATTACGGTGTCCCCGGCCGCCCTGGCGTCGAGCATGCGCATGAAGAAGGCGAGGACGGTGAAGAAGAGGGCGAGGAGGAAGGCGAGGAAATCGTCACGATCGACCTCGAACAGTTCCGCGCCGACTTCAAAGGCGACATCTATCTCGGCGAAGGTTTCTTCCAGCGTCTGAAACTTCGCGCAGGCTTCTCCGATTACACCCACACCGAATTCGAAGGTGACGAAGTCGGCACGGTGTTCGACAGCAAGAGCGTAGAAGCGCGCGCAGAGCTCGTTCAGAACGAGGGCGGCGTCTCGCGCGGGGCGATCGGTATCCAGTACCGCCACCGCGATTTCTTTGCTGAGGGCGCGGAGGCATACGTGCCGCCAAACCTCACCGACCAGTTCTCGGTCTTCGCGCTCCAGGAATTCGGAACCGGCCCGCTCCAGGTCGAACTCGCCGGACGGTTCGAAACCACCGATGTCGAGGACCAGCTGAACCGCATCGCGCGCGACTTCGATACTTTCTCAGGCGCTGTCGGGCTCATTTACGAGGGCGATGATGCTTTCCGCGTCGGTGTCAACGTATCGCGGGCGGAACGGGCGCCCAGCGCCGAGGAGCTCTTTTCCAACGGGCCGCACATTGCGACGCAGGCTTTCGAAATCGGCGATCCCGACCTTTCGACCGAAAGCGCCTGGGGCGTCGAGGGCTTCGTGCGCGGGCGCGTCGGCGGCGCACAACTGAGTCTGGCCGTGTTCCAGCAATGGTTCGACGACTATATCTTCATCACTCAGAACGGTCTTGAGGAGGACGGGCTGCCAGTCTTCGTCTACCTCCAGCAGGACGCCGATTACTTCGGGGTGGAGGGTGATATCTCCTTCCCGCTGTTCGACAATGGCGGTTTCGGCGTGGTCGCGGACCTTTCGGGGTCCTATGTCAGCGCGGAGCTGGGCGATGGAACCAGCGTCCCGCGCATCCCGCCGCTCAGCCTGCTCGGCGGGCTTGAAGTCCAGACCAATGCCTTCGACGTCCGCGGCGAAGTTCAGTGGTTTGCCGAGCAGGATCAGGTTGCCGCGTTCGAGACCCCGACCGACGAGTTCGCTTTCGTGAACTTCCTCGTCTCCTGGCGTCCGCTGGCGAATAACGAGAACATCACGGTCCAGGTGGCTGCCGACAATGTCTTCGACGTGACCGGCCGCCGCCATGCAAGCTTTACCAAAGATTTCGTCCCGCTTGCCGGGCGCAATTTCCGAGCGAGCGTGCGTTTCAGCTTCTAGGTTCCGGACCCTCTCCGGCTAAGGGCGGGACTGTCTTGGCACAGGTCCCGCCCTTTTTCTTTCCGAAACCGAGGCGCGCCTAGGCGGTTTCCGCGCTCGATGCGTGGGCGAAAATCACCAGCAGGCCGCCCGCAATCGCGATGTTCTTTAGCGCGAGCGTCATCTGCATCTGGTCGGCAAGGTTCGCGTGAAAGAAGATGACCGTCAGGATGGTGAAGCCTGCCAGCACCAGCGTATTGATCTTCTCGAACTTGCCGATTGCGAGCAGGATGCCCGCCACGATTTCGTAAATGCCGGTTGGCGCGGCGAGGATGCCGGGCAACGGACTGGCGCTTTCAATATATTCGGCGGTGCCCGCGATGTTCATGAGCTTGTTCGCGCCCGCAAGCACGAACAGAAGCGCGATCATCACGCGCCCGGCAATCAATGCGATCCGTTCCATTCTCTTTCTCCCTCTCCCAATGTTGCGACCCATTCGCGCCGGTTAATTCTCGGCGGCGAAACTGATTTCGGCATGTTCTTCGAGGCGCTTGACGAGGTCTTCGCCAAGGAACGATCCCGGTGTGCCGATCCCGCCCGGCCCGTCGCTGTTGGCGAGCGCGATGCCGGTTTCGGCGAGCATCCGGCTGGTCGAACCGTAACCCGGATCGTATTTGCCCTTCACACCGTAGTGGAAGGTTTCGCCGTTCTCCATCTCGGCGACAAACAGGATGTCGTAATAGCCGTTTTCGCGCTCTTCTTTGCTCGGCCCCTCGCCCGGCTTGGGTGGCTTCGCGCCGAACGGGTTCTTCATCATCTCGGCGGCGGCTTCAGCCATCTTCTTCCCAGCTTCGCCGGGGCTGGTGAGCACCATCTCGTCATACTGGAAGTCTTCACCATAGGGGTGGCCGAGCAGGAAGTTCGTGCGGTGGACGTTCTTCGTGTTGATCGGAGCCATGACGAAGGGCGCAGCCCATTTGTCCAGATCCTTTTCGTATTTGGGAATCATGCCGGAGGGTTGTTCGGGTCCATCGAAACCGGGTGCGAGAGCGAACGGATCGCGCAGCACATTGATGATTTTCGGGTTCTTTGCTGCCGCCTTCATCGTTGCGCCGAGACTGGCTGCCGTACCGCCCGAAAATGTCCCCTGCATCGCGCGCACACGGCCGCGAATGCGCGGCGCGGGCTTGCCGTAGCGTTCTTTCGCGACCTTCTGCGTCATCAGCACGCCGAGGTCGAAGGGGATCGAATCGAACCCGCTGGAAAAGCAGATGCGAGCGCCCGAATTCTTCGCGGCTTCCTCGTGCTCGGCGATCTTTTCCGCCATCCAGGCCGGCTCGCCGCACAGATCGGCATAATCGGTGCCTGTCTTCACGCAGGCCGCAAGGAGCTTGTCGCCGTAAAGCTGATAGGGGCCGACCGTCGTAAGCACGACCTTGGTGCGCTTGCACATTTCTTCCAGCGCGGCGGCATCGTCGGCATCGGCAACCACCAGCGGCGTATCCTTGGGCGCGCCGATCTCGTCGCGCACCGCCTCAAGCTTTTCGAGCGAGCGCCCGGCCATCGCCCATTTCGGGCCATCGTCGCGGTCACGATAATGCTTGTCGAGATATTCGGCGACGAGGCGGCCGGTGTATCCGGTGGCGCCATAAACGATGATGTCGAATTCTTTATCAGCCATTGGGGTGTTCTCCTTTAGCCGAGGGCATGCGCCGTGAGTTGCGCGAAGTCAAAGCCCGGCATTGCGAAAATTTCCAACGAAATTGACGAAGTTGACAGGTTGTCAAGCTGGAAGCTCGCGTGCAAACGTCTGATAATAGGAAGGAAAACACAGCGAACGCGAAGTTGACACTTCTCCAACATGCAACGTGCAGTGTGAGGCTGGGACGAACGGCATCGCCACCGAAGCTAGCAATGGGAGCCGATGTAGGAAAACCGGCCCCATCCCCCCGAAAAGAGAGCCCACACCCGGTGGGGTGTGGGCTCAGGTGGCAGAGAGGGACAATTCCCTCCCGCTCGGGTCGCCTCGTGAATTCCTGTTTCCTTCGGACTGCTTTCGTCCGCGTCTGATGTGTGGTTAACAAAGGCTAACGGTCGTATCTGTGACGGCCATCACAATTGATACGTGCCAATGCGTATGTTTGTCGGTTTGTTGCCTGATCGCAGGCGGAAACCGCGCGGGGGCACCGGGATAGTGACATGGATACGCTTGGCGAACTCGTTGGGAAGCTCGCAAATGACAGCCTGCTGAGGGCGCTTGAGCCTGCGCAGCTCGAGCAATTGTTGCGCTCTGCGCGGCGGCGTGAACTGAAGCCTGGCGAAGTCCTCATCAACCAGGGCGACGAGGATGGCGATTTCGCGGTGTGCCTGCTCGCGGGCGGTCTGAAGATCAGCATGGCGAGCGCAGGCGGGCGTGAGATCATACTGAGCTATTGTCAGCCGGGAGAGATCGTGGGCGAGATCGCGATGCTCGATCGGGGACCGCGCACGGCGACGGTTTCGGCGGTAGTTCCCTCGACGGTGCTGTTGCTGCCCTCTCGCGCCTTCATCGAGGCGGTGCTGGCGAACCCTTCCTCCATGGTCGGCGTGATGCGCGAACTTGCGCAGCGCCTGCGCCAGATGAACCTCATCCTCGAAAGCGATCGCGCGTTTTCGATGGCCCCGCGTCTGGCTCGTGCGATGCTGCGTCTGATCGACGATGAGCGCGGGGATGGCCGATTGCGCTACAATCCAAGCCAGAGCGATCTCGGCGCATTCGCCGGACTTGCGCGGGAGAATGTCAGCCGGTTGTTGTCCGAATGGGAGGCACGCGGCGTGATCGGACGCGAAGGACGCGCGTTGATCGTCCGCGACGTCGAATTTCTCGAAACGCTGGCGGAATTCGGCGATGATGGCTGAGCGAATCGGGCGGTGCGCCCACGCCGCCTAAAGCCGCGGCAGGGTCACGCCCTTTTGCCCCATATATTTGCCCGCGCGGTCCTTGTAGCTCGTCTCGCAGCGTTCATTGCCCTTGAGAAACAGGAACTGGCACGCGCCTTCATTGGCGTAGATTTTCGCAGGCAGCGGCGTGGTGTTCGAAAATTCGAGCGTCACGTGCCCTTCCCAGCCCGGTTCCAACGGGGTGACGTTCACGATGATGCCGCAGCGCGCATAGGTGCTCTTGCCAAGGCAGATGACGAGTACGTCTTCGGGCACGCGGAAATATTCGACCGTGCGCGCCAGCGCGAAGGAATTGGGCGGGATGATGCAGACATCGGTTTGCCTGTCGACGAGGCTTTCCGCGTCGAAGCTCTTGGGATCGACCGTCGCCGAATTGACGTTGGTGAAGATCTTGAACTCGTCGGCCACCCTCGCGTCATAGCCGTAGGATGACAGGCCGTAGCTGATCACGCCTTCGCGCCGCTGCGCTTCCACGAACGGTTCGATCATGCCGTGCGCTTGCGCCTGCTCGCGGATCCACTTGTCGGAAAGAATCGCCATGCAGCGATAGATTCCGGATGGGAGCGTGCGGGGCAAGCGCGCCGGGGACCTATCCCCTACTTAATCTGTTTCGCCTTCAGCTGCGGATTGAGGCCCGTGACGTGATTGAGCCATTTCTTCGGGCGGCGCAGCATGTTGTCGGGGTATTCGACTTTCAGCCCCAGGATTTGCGCCATCTTGCCGACGAAGTGGATGCAGTTGCGGTTTTCGAGATCGTAATACTTGCCCGGCGCATTCTGCCATGCCTGAACTTCGGCCTTGATCTTGCGATACTGGTCGTCGGTGATCGTCAGGGTGAAGTGCCGGTTGGTTTTCTTGATGAACTTCGGCTTTTCGGCGAGCACCATGTGTTCGACCGGACCCGAAAGGATTGCGGTGGTTACCTTGCGCGCGGAGAAGCCGTAATTCTCGTTTATGACCTCGCCGGTTTCCTCAAGCTCCCCGTCGAGCACGAAGAAGGTGTGCGGGTAGCGCCCGATCAGGACCGATCCATTGACCGAGTGGAAATGGATCTGGACGTCGGCCAGCGCCGGGCCGCTCCACAACAGCGCGAACAGGATGACGAGCTTGGCGATGAATCGGGGCATGAGCGCGTGCTTACCGCGTAAGTGCTTCAACTCGCAAGAAGGCTTGCATTCCCGCCCGCTGCCGTCGTGTCGATGCAGGTGACGCGTTCGGTTGCGAAGCGGGCAAGGTAGTGCGGGCCGCCGGCTTTGGGGCCGGTGCCCGACAGGCCCTCGCCGCCGAAGGGCTGGCTTTCGACGATCGCGCCGATCTGGTTGCGGTTGACGTAGAAATTGCCGACCCGGGCGCGGGCCTGCACGAAGCGGCGGGTCTCGGCGATGCGGCTGTGGAGGCCGAGCGTGAGGCCGTAGCCGGTCGCGTTGATGTCCTCGACGACCTTGCCGAGCTCGTCGGCTGCAAAGCGCGCGACGTGGAGCACGGGGCCGAAATTCTCGCGTTTGAGATCGAGGATCGAGTTCACCTCGATGATCGTCGGCGCGACGAAGCAGCCCGCAGCGGTCGACGGATCGAGGTCGAGCCGCCACACGGCATGGTCGCCCTGCTGGCGGCGCGCGACGTGGCGTTCGAGCGCGGCCTGCGCATCGGGATCGATCACCGGACCGACATCGGTTGCAAGAAGTGCCGGGTCGCCGACATGCAGCGCCTCGAACCCGCCGCGGATCATGGCAAGCATCTCGTCGGCGACGTCTTCCTGGAGATAGAGCACGCGCAGGGCCGAGCAGCGTTGCCCGGCCGACTGGAAGGCGCTGGCGAGCACGTCTCGCACCACCTGTTCGGGCAGCGCGGATGAATCGACGATCATTGCATTCTGCCCGCCGGTTTCCGCGATCAGCGTCGCGATCGGACCATCGCGCCCTGCAAGCGTGCGGTTGATGATCTGCGCGGTTTCGGTCGAGCCGGTGAAGGCGACGCCAGCGAGGCGGGGGTCGGAAGTGATGAGCTGGCCGACTTCGCCCGCGCCCGGGAGCAATTGCAGCGCCTCGGGCGGGATGCCAGCCTCGTGCATGAGCTTCACCGCGAGCGCGGCGATGAGCGGCGTCTGTTCGGCGGGCTTGGTGATCACAGCATTGCCCGCAGCGAGCGCGGCCGAGGCCATGCCGGTGAAGATCGCAAGCGGGAAGTTCCATGGGCTGATCGTCGCAAACACGCCGCGCCCGTGCATTGAGAGCGTGTTCTCCTCGCCCGTAGGTCCAGGGAGTACCATCGGCTCTTCGAACTGGCGGCGCGCTTCGCTCGCGTAGTAACGCAGGAAATCCACCGCCTCGCGCACTTCGGCGACACCGTCGAGCAGGGTCTTGCCCGCCTCGCGCTGGCACAGCGACAGAAATTCGGCAGTGTGCGCCTCGTAGAGGTCGGCGGCCTCTTCGAGCAGCAGTGCGCGCTTGTCTCCGCCCAGTGCATCCCAGCCCGGCTGGATTTTCACGGCGCGGGCGAAGGCGGCGTCAACCTCCTCGGGCGTCGCGTCGCGGCGGGTGCCGACTTCGACCGAGAGGTCGTGCGGCATGGTGATCGGTGCGGTTTCCCCTTCTTCTTCGCCCGGGAAGGTCGGTTCGGCGCGCCATTGCACCTCGGCGAGCTCGGCGAGCCGTGCCTGAAGCGGCTCGAGCACGAGCGGATCGGACAGGTCGACGCCTGCGCTGTTGAGGCGTGCTCCGAGAATGTCCTTGGGCAGCGGGATCGCGGGGTTGCGATAGGGCTCCATTCTCGCGAGCTCTTCAACCGGGTCGCCGACCAGTTCCTCCGCCGGAATGTCGGCATCGCCCATGCGGTTCACAAAGCTGGTGTTGGCCCCGTTTTCGAGCAGGCGGCGCACGAGATATGCGAGCAATTCCTTGTGCCCACCGACCGGTGCGTAAATGCGCACAGGTGTTTTGTCGTTGCCCTCGATCTTGCCGAGCGCATCGTAGACCTCCTCGCCCATGCCGTGGAGCCTTTGAAATTCGAACGAACGCCCGCCTGCCATCTCCTTGATCGCGGCAACCGTATAGGCGTTGTGCGTCGCAAAGGCGGGGCGGATCACGTCGTCGTGTTCGAACAGGCGTGCGGCGCAGGCGAGATAGGACACGTCGGTCGCGATCTTGCGGGTGAAGACCGGGTAATCGGAGTAACCGCCGACCTGGCTGATCTTTATCTCGCTGTCCCAGTAGGCACCTTTCACGAGCCGCACGAAGAGCTTGCGGTTGTGGCGGCGAGCGAGCTTCGCGACCCAGTCGCACAGGGGCACGCCGCGCTTCTGGTATGCCTGCACTGCAAGGCCGAAACCCTCCCAGCGCGATCCGTCTTCGCGGGTGAAAAGCTCGTCATCAGCGACCAGGTCCTCGATGATGTCGAGGCTGACTTCGAGCCGCTCTGCCTCTTCGGCGTCGAGAGTGAAGTGGATGTTCGCATCGCGCGCCTTGATCGCGAGCGCCTTGACGATCGGGACGATATCCGCGCGCGCTTCTTCAGCATGGAAGTGCGTGTATTTCGGGTGCAGCGCCGAGAGCTTCACCGAAATGCCGGGCGAGGGACCGACGCCGCCCTGCGCTTCGTTCGTGAGCCGGTCGAGCGCTCCTTCGTAGGCCACGCGGTAACGCTCGGCATCGGCGAATGTCATCGCCGCTTCGCCCAGCATGTCGAACGAATGCGTAAGCCCCTTCGCGCGCTCGGGCTTGGCGCGCTTCAGCGCCTCTCCGATCGTGCGCCCGAACACGAATTGCCCGCCGAGGATGCGCATTGCCTGCAGCGTCGCCGTGCGGATAACCGGTTCGCCCAGGCGGTTCATCGTCTTGCGCAGCGTCTTGCCCATGCCGCGCTGGTGTTCTTCGGGCGGGTCGAGCACTTCGCCCGTGAGCATCAGCGAAAAGGTCGCGGCATTGACGAAGGTGGAGGAACTTTCGCCGAGATGTTCGCCCCAGTCGATCTCGCCGATCTTGTCGCGGATCAGCGCGTCGGCTGTCTCGTCGTCCGGTACGCGCAGCAGCGCCTCGGCAAGGCACATCAGCGCGATACCTTCTTCGGTGTCGAGGCCGTATTGCTGGAGAAATGCGTCGATCCCGCTTGCCTTTTGCGACCGTGCGCCTTCGATCAGCGCGATGGCCAGATCCGCCGCCGGACCGCTTACCTTGCGCGCGGGAGCGGCCTGTTCGATCCGTTTGGCGATGCACGCGTTTTCGTCTTCGCGATAGGCGCGGCGCAGTTCGCTTCGGTCGAGCGAGCTGGAAGATTTCGGAGGCAGGCTGGTCGTGGTCACGTCTCTTGTTTCGCTTCTCTCAGGGGCGACTCGGTTATCGCAGCCGACTTGGACCCAGGCGGGGCGGAGCGCAAGAAAAGTCGCAGCGACACTAGGGGAATTCGCAGCGAATACGGCGCTTGATCGACCCCGCCGCGCTGGCTAGTCATCGAAGCCATGGCGCTATTCTGCTTCTATTGCCGCGACGGCGAAAACAGCGAGACCTTGCGCGCGATCCATCTCGAGGCGCAGCGCGAATGGATGGCCCGGCATGACGAGAACTATCTCGCCGCCGGCCCGCTAACCAACAGGAAGGGCGAGTTCGTCGGCTCCTTGCTGATTATCGAGGCCGAGGATGAAGAGGCCGCGCGCGCGACGGTGAACGACGATCCGTATCTCGTCGGCGGCGTGTGGCAATCGATCCGGGTTGACCGGTTCGAGCCGGTGAAGGGCCGGTGGACCGACGGCGGCTGAGTGCCGCCGAGCCGCGTTCAGTTTTCGAACAGCCGCCCGGCCACCGCATCGAGCCGTGCCAGCACGGCGGGATCGTGCTCGTCGGGAGCGGTAATCACCGCATCGTCGAGCGCGGTGTCGATCGGCGAGGGTTTGCGCTTCTTGGGCAGCCCCGCGATGAACTTTGCCACCATGTCGCGCGCGAGCTCGCCATTGGCCTGCATCTGCGCAATCACCTGTGCAACATCGACGCTTTCGCCCTCGCGCCAGCAATCGTAATCGGTCGCCATCCCGATCAGCGCGTAAGGCAGCTCGGCCTCGCGCGCGAGGCGGGCCTCTGGCATGGCGGTCATCCCGATCACGTCCGCGCCCCACTGGCGGTAGAGCCGGCTTTCGGCGCGGGTCGAGAATTGCGGGCCTTCGATCGCGATATAGGTCGCGCCGACCGCGACCTTGCCCTTGCAAGCGGTGATCGCCTTGGCCGCCATTTCGGACAGCCGCTCGCACACCGGATCGGCCATCGAGACATGGGTAACGAAGCCGCTGGTAAAATAGGTGCTGTCGCGGTGCATCGTGCGGTCGATGAACTGTTCGACCACGGCAAAGCGCCCCGGCTCGATTTCCTCGCGCAGGCTACCCACCGCGGAGATCGCGAGGATATCGGTGCAGCCGGCGCGTTTGAGCGCATCGATATTCGCACGCGAATTGAGCTCGGTCGGCGAGATCGGATGGCCGCGACCGTGGCGGGGGAGAAAGCGGACTTTCACACCGTTCAACGTCCCGCACAGCACCTCGTCCGAGGGGTCACCCCAAGGCGTGTCGATCGCGATCCACTGCTCGTCCTCGAGGCCCTCGATATTGTAGAGCCCCGATCCGCCGATGATCCCGATGCACCATTCGCTGGCCATGCATGTGTCCCTGTCTGCCGCGCGTTGATATTCCACGCGATTAGTGAGGGAGCCTTAAGTTAGATTGAAGCGCTCGGGCAAGGCCTTGCGGATAAAGCCGTCCGCCTTTGCGAACGGGCCGGCGATCGAGGGGCGGTCCCTCATCCGCTCGAAATGCTCAGCGAGCGCCGGGTAATCGTCGAGTGGCATCTCGGCGACGAGGTAGATCTGCATCAGGATGCAGGCGATCGAGATGTCTGCGATCGAAAGCGTGTCCCCGGTGCAGAAAGTGCGCCCTTCAAGTTCGGTGTTGAGGAAGGCGAGGATCGGCGGGATGTCCTCCGCCCAGGTCTTGCGCGCTTTCTCAACATCAGGCTCCTTGCCCTGGTTCACCGCGAAGAAGATCGGGCGGAAGATGCCAAGGCCGCCGGTAGCAGCGAGAGTGGTGTCGACATATTCCTCGATCATCAAGGCTCGGCCATGGGCATAGGCGTCCTCGCAATAGAGCGAGGGTTCGGGGTGCTTGCGTTCGATATAGGCGCAGATGGCTGAGGAATCAGCGATGGTGCCCGCCACGCCCTCCTCGGCGATCGAGCGGTCGCGCAGCACCGGAATGCGCTTCATCGGCGAGATTTCGAGAAACCATTCGGGCGGGTCGAACACATTCACCGGCTCGATGTCGAAGGGCACGTTCTTCTCGATGCAGACGGCTGCAACCTTGCGCACGAACGGCGATACGGGGCTGCCATAGATTACGAGGTCGGAGGTTGAGTCGGTCATGGGGGTCTCCTCTTTCGCCTTTTGCATAAGGCTCAGGTTGCAAGACGCAACTGATATGGTGCAACTGATAGGCGAGAATCGCGCCCGCAACTTCTAGACTGCCCGTAATCGGCAACGCGATTTGCAATTGATTTTCGCGCGCGAAGGTTCACCTTCCTTTGCGAGAGACATTCCTGCGCATACGGATTCAAGAGAGGAAACAGCATGGTCACCCAATACAAGAACCTGATCAACGGCGAGATGATCGATACCGGCGAATGGCTCGACGTCGTCAATCCCGCGAACGAGGAGGTCATCGGTCAGGTCCCGGCCTGCGGCGCGGATGAACTGGACAAGGCCGTCGCCGCCGCGCGCGCCGCGTTCAAGACGTGGAAGAATACAAGCTTCGAGGAACGTCAGGCCGCATGCATGGCGATTTCCGGCGCGATCAAGGAAAACGCCGACGAACTCTACCGCCTGCTCACCAGCGAGCAGGGCAAGCCGCACGAACAGGCCAAGGGCGAGATTTACGGCGCGGCCGGCATGTCCGCCGCCCAGGCGACGCTCAAGCTCGAGGACGAGATCAACGAGGATTCCGAGCAGCGCCTTTCGCGCACGCGCCGCGTTCCGGTGGGCGTGGTTGGCGGGATCGTGCCGTGGAACTTCCCGGTGATGATGGCGGTGCAAAAGATCATCCCGGCGCTGATGAGCGGCTGCACCATCGTGCTGAAGCCCTCGCCCTTCACCCCGCTCACCACCCTGCGCCTGGCAGAGCTGATCGCGGACAAGGTGCCCCCCGGCACGGTCAACATCATCACCGGCGAGGACAGCCTCGGCCCGATGATCACCGCGCACCCCGATATCGACAAGATCACCTTCACCGGCTCGACCGCCACGGGCAAGAAGATCATGGAAGGCGCGAGCGCGGATCTGAAGCGCATCACGCTCGAACTCGGCGGCAACGATGCCTCGATCGTGCTGCCCGATGCCGATCCCAAGAAGGTGGCCGAGCAATTGTTCTGGTCCGCCTTTTCCAATGCGGGCCAGATCTGCGTTGCGGCCAAGCGCATCTATATCCACGAGGATATCTACGACGAGATTGCCGAGGCGATCGCCGAATATGCCAAGACTGTGAAGGTCGGCGACGGGTCCGAGCAGGGCACCGGAGTCGGCCCGATCCAGAACAAGAAGCAGTATGACCGCGTGATCGAGCTGATCGAGGACGCCAAGGCCAACGGCTACCAGTTCCTTACCGGCGGGGAGGTCGATCCCTCGGGCACGGGCTATTACGTGCCGATCTCGATCCTCGACAACCCGCCCGAAGACGCGCGGATCGTCGCCGAGGAACAGTTCGGCCCGGTGGTCCCGCTGATGAAATTCTCGAGCGAGGAGGAAGTGATCGAGCGCGCCAACAATTCCGAATACGGGCTTGCGGGCGCTGTATGGACAGGCAACCCGGAAAAGGGCGTGGAGATCGCCGAACAGCTCGAGACGGGCACGGTTTGGGTCAACGAATATCTCCACCTCTCGCCCTTCACCCCGTTCGGCGGGCACAAGCAATCGGGCTTTGGCGCTGAATACGGCCTCGATGGCCTCAAGGAGTTCACCTATCCGCAGGTGATCACGGTGAAGAAGGATGCCGAAGTCGCCTGACGCGCTGATCGTTCGGTGGGCGACACGACTCCTGACCAGTTGATCGAGGGGCTGGCGCGCGTCTGTTCGCGTGCCGGCCTCCCGCCACCTTCGGACCTGATGCGCCTCACCGGCGGGGCGACCATGGAAAGCTGGCGGTTTTCCGCTGGCGAGGACCAATTCGTCCTGCGCCGCGCGCCCTCTCTCGCTTTCATGGAGGACCGGCCCTACGGCCATGATACCGAGGCGGCGGTGATCGAAGCCGCGCGGGCGGCGGGGGTAACGGCGCCCGAGGTGGTCGCGGTGCTCGGGCCGGAGGACGGGATCGGCAGCGGCTTCGTGATGCGCGCTCTGCCGGGCACGCCCAATCCCAAAGAGATACTCGAATTCGATGGAGCCGACGCGCTGCTGAAACAGGCGGCGCGTGATCTGGCGCGCATACATTCGCTTGGGCCCGGAGATGTGCCCGAGGCTGTGCCGGTTATGGATTACCGCGAAGCGATTGCAGACCTGCGCCAGCAATTCGAGGAAGCGGGCGGCGACCGCCCGATCATCGCGCTTGGCCTCAAATGGATGGAAGACAATTGTCCCGACCCGCTCGAGCCAGTGCTGGTGCATGGCGATTATCGGATGGGCAACTTGCTCGCCGAAGGCTCACGATTGACCGGTGTGCTCGACTGGGAGCTCGCCCATTTCGGTGACCGGCACGAGGATCTGGCGTTCGGCTGCATGGCGGTGTGGCGCTTCCACCGATACGATCGGCCAGCGCTGGGGCTGGGATCGCTGGAGGATTACTTCAGAGCCTACGAGGCCGAGGCGGGTGTGAAAGTAGACCGCGAGCGCTTCCGCTACTGGCTGATCCACCGCACTGTGTGGTGGGCGCTGGGCTGCCTCAAGATGGCGAAGATCTGGCGCAGCGGCGAAGACCGGATGCTGGAGCGGGTGGTGATCTCCCGCCGGACGAGCGAGCAGGAGCTGGATTTGCTGATGCTGCTGGAGGAGGACTTGCCGGAAAAGCTCCTTTATCAGTCACCGATAGATGAGCTCGTTCGCGAGACCGAATTGGGCGAGGCACATGTAACAGAGATGGCGACAGCCGTTTCGGAATGGCTCGGAACGGTAAAGGAAAAGATGGTCGGACATGATCGCTTCCAACTGGCTGTCGCGCGAAATGCGCTTGGGATGATCGCTCGGGAAGTTGGGCCCACATACGGCGATTACTTCCAATGTCGAGAGATCCTTGCAGGAGAGCTCACGCTCCTTTCTGGCTTCCCCGCGGACGATGACGACGACTACTTGCACGAGCTCCGCCTCGAGATCTGTGATCGCGTAAGAGTTGATTCGCCAAAATATCCGGCGCTTCGAGCAGCACTGAAGAAGTGGACGGGAGAAGGCTAGATGTGCGTCCATTGGACATTGACCCGGCTTGCTTCACCCGAAGTAAGCCCGCGCCCGCTCGTCCGCCAAAGGAATGCGATGCCGGGCGCGCTATGCGCACCCACCCGGACGGGCGCTTTAAACCGTTTCAATAAGAGCGAGGAAGACTAAATGGACTTCGCAATTCCCGCCGATCTTCAGGCGTATTTGGGCGAACTCGACGCCTTCATCGAGGCCGAGATCAAACCGCTTGAGCAGCAGGACGACAATATCCGATTCTTCGACCACCGCCGCGAGCATGCGCGCACGAATTGGGAGGCGGGCGGATTGCCGCGCGAGGAGTGGGAGGAGCTACTCCGCGAAGCCACTCGCCGCGCCGATGCGGCCGGCCACTGGCGCTTCTCCGCGCCTAATAAGTACGGCGGCAAGGATGGGTCGAACCTCTGGATGGCGGTGATCCGCGAGCACTTTGCGAGGAAGGGTCTTGGCCTCCACAACGATCTCCAGAACGAGCACTCGATCGTCGGCAACTTCCCCTTCGTCGCCATGTTCGACCAATGGGGGACCGAGGAGCAGAAAGAGGAGTTCATCCTCGGCGGCTTTGAACGGAAGCGCCGCGTTGCTTTCGGCCTCACCGAGCCGCACCACGGCTCCGACGCGACCCACATGGAAACCCATGCGGTTCGCGAGGAGCGCGACGGCCAAGAGGGCTGGCTCATTAATGGCGAGAAGATGTGGATCACCGGCATGCATGTCGCGACCGACTGCGCGATGTTTGCCCGCACGTCGGGCAAGGCGGGCGATGCGAGCGGGATCACCTGTTTCCTCGTCCCCAATCCCACGCCCGGCCTCGAAATCGAGGAGTGGATGTGGACCTTCAACATGCCGACCGACCACCCGCGCCTTTCGGTCAAGGACGTGTGGGTGCCCGATAGCGCGATCCTCGGTGTCGAGGGGCGCGGCCTCGCGCTCGCGCAGAGCTTCGTCCACCAGAACCGCATCCGGCAGGCGGCAAGCTCCTGCGGCGCGGCGCAGTTCTGCGTCGATGAAAGCGTGAAGTATGCCCGCGAGCGCAAGCCCTTCGGCGAGGAGCTCGCGAAGAACCAGGCGATCCAGTTCCCGCTGGTCGAGCTCGCGACCCAGTGCGAGATGCTGCGCCTGCTCATCTTCAAGACCGCGTGGGAAATGGACAACATGCCGCACGAGGAGATCGAGCGGACGATCTCCGACAAGGTCTCGATGTGCAATTACTGGGCGAACCGGCTGGTGTGCGAAGCGGCCGACCGCGCGATGCAGGTTCATGGCGGCATCGGCTATTCGCGGCACAAACCGTTCGAGCACATCTACCGCCATCACCGCCGCTACCGGATCACCGAAGGCAGCGAGGAGATCCAGATGCGCAAGGTAGCGGCGTATCTGTTCGGGTATCTGGGGCCGAAGAAAGGGACGTTTGGGTGAGCCGAGCCAGAAGCAAACCTTTGCTCAAGCTTTCGGCTGTCTTGCTCGCTATTGTTGCGACGCTGCTTGCTGCGAATAGCTATCTGGAACGGACGCGCGAAATCAGCGGTATCTGGCTTTACCAATTCGAAAATTCGAATTTCTTCGAAGGGGCAACGGGCGAAACAATTCATCGAATTGATCGATCAAGCCCGTCGTGGCTTCGGGCCGATAACAGTCCACTTCTTGACTTAACGAATCGGACCGGAGGCGGGGAATGCTGGCGCACGATGGGGTTCGAAATTCGTTTCGTCGGAAGGAAGCTAATCGGCCCGTCGGGGCATTTTTCTAGTTGGTGGTCGGAGTATGTTGTCGAGGAAGTCATCAGTGTTCGACCGGTCGATTGGCCTGAATGCGACGACCCCAATACAATGTTCGACTAACGACTTGCCGCTCCGGCGAAGCCCCTAGCAATATCCTTTCGCGCCGCTAGTCTCCCGTTCCAATACAGGGAGAGACACATGCGCCGTTCCGCAATTCGTTCATTCGCCGCAGCCTTGCTTGCCGGGGCCGCGATCACCGCTGCGCCGCTTGCCGCAGAGGACGAGGAAAAGAAAGACGAGAAGTGGGATGTCACCGCGCCCAAGGGCGCGACCATCGAGCAAGTCTCCATCCAGACCGACGAAGGCACGTGGATGGATGTCGATGTTGCGCCCGATGGCCGCACGCTCGCCTTTGCGATGCTCGGCGATATCTACATTATGGATATCCCTGGGCCGAACACCGTCGGCACGCCGACGCGGATTGCCGAGGGGCTTGCATGGGAGGTGCAGCCGCGCTTCTCGCCCGACGGTTCGCGCATCGCCTTCACCTCCGACCGCGGCGGGGGCGACAACATCTGGGTGATGAACCGCGACGGTTCGGACATGCGGCAGGTGACCAAGGAAAACTTTCGCCTGCTGAACCAGCCGACATGGTCGCCCGACGGCAAGTTCATCGCCGCGAAAAAGCATTTCACCACGCAGCGCAGCGCCGGGACCGGCGAGATCTGGATGTATCACGTAAGCGGCGGCGGCGGCGTGCAGATCGTCGAGCGGCCCAACGAGCAGTTCCAGAAGGAAATCGGCGAGCCGACTTTCGCGCCCGATGGCAGTGCGATCTATTTCACCCGCAACACGACGCCGGGCAACACCTTCATCTACGCGCAGGATTCGCAGACCGGCATCTTCGCGATCGAACGCCACGACCTCGAAACCGGCGAAGTCACCACCTCGGTGAGCGGCTATGGCGGCGCGGTGCGCCCAACCCCATCGCCCGATGGCAAGGAAATCGCCTTTGTCCGTCGCGACAAGGACACCAGCCAGCTTTGGGTCAAGGACCTCGCCAGCGGCACCGAGCGCATGGTCTATCGCGATCTCGATCTAGACCTGCAGGAAACCTGGGCGGTTTACGGCGTCTATCCCAACATGGACTGGACCCCCGACAGCCGGAGCATCGTGTTCTGGGCGGGCGGGAAGCTCAACCGGGTCGACCGCGACGGTTCGAACCATGCGGTTATACCCTTCTCGATTGCGGACACGCGCGGCGTCGCCGATGCGCCGCATCCGGTGATCGAGGTCGCACCCGACCGCTTCTCGACGAAGATGGCGAAATTCGGCCAGCTATCGCCCGATGGCACGCGTGTCGTGTTCGAAAGCCTCGGCAAGCTCTACACCAAGTCGGCGCGCGGCCGCGATGCGCCGCGTCCGCTGACGGGCGACAACAGCGATGCGATCGAGGCCTTCCCGAGCTTCAGCCGCGATGGCAGCCGCATCGCCTATGTCCGCTGGACCGACGAGGGGCTGGGGGAGATCGTCGTCGCCAATGCCAACGGGTCGAACCGCCGCGTGGTCACGCGCACGCCCGGGCACTATGCCAACCCCGTCTTTTCGCCCGACGGCCGCACCATCGCCTATGAGGCGCGCTCGGGGGGCTATCTCACCGCGCCCGAATATTCGGAAAACACCGGTATCTTTACCGTGCCTTTCGGCGGCGGCGAGGCCTCGCGGGTCAGCCGCAGCGGTGGTTCTCCGCAATTTGCCAAGCGCAACGACCGGATCTTCTTCAACAGTTACGAGGGCGGCAAGCTCCAGCTTGTCTCGACCGATCTGGATGGCGAGGCCAAGCGCACCCATGCGCGCGGCGAACTTGCCAACGATTTCCAAATCGCGCCCGATGGTGAGACCATCGCCTTCCGCCAGAATTACGAGGTCTTCGCCATGCCGGTCATCCCCGGCGGCAAGACGGTCGATGTGAGCGAGAAGGGCGGCGCGCTGCCGGTGACCAAGGTCTCGACAGGCGGCGCGGACTATATTGGCTGGGCGAGGGGCGGCGACACGCTTTTCTGGTCCATCGGCCCGATGCTCAAGACCGCCGATGTCGACGACTTTTTCCGCAGCGCGCCCAAAGGCGAGGATGAGGGCGAGGGCTATTCCCCGCCCGAGACCGGCATTTCGATGGCGGTCACGGTCGAGGCGGCGAAGCCCGGCGGCACGATCGCAATCACCGGCGCGCGTATCCTGACGATGGCGGCGGGCCTCGATATGCAAGACGCGGGCGTGATCGAGAACGGCACGATCGTGATCGAAGGCGACCGGATCGCGGCTATCGGCCCGGCCGGCGAGGTCGCAATTCCGCGCGGTGCGGTCACGGTGGATGCGTCCGGCAAGACGATCATGCCCGGCCTCGTCGATGCGCACGCACACGGTCCGCACGGAACAGGCGATCTCGTGCCGCAGCAGAACTGGCGGCTGGTGCAGGACCTCGCTCTCGGCACCACTACGATTCACGACCCGTCGAATCAGGCGAGCCTCATTTTCGCTTCCGCCGAACGTCAGCGCACGGGCAAGCTGCTCGCCCCGCGCATCTTCTCGACCGGCGAGATCATCTACGGCGCGAAGGCGCCGAGCGTCTATGCACGGATCGATTCATACGAGGACGCGCTCGCCCATGTCCGCCGGATCAAGGCGCAGGGCGGGATCTCGGTCAAGAACTACAACCAGCCCCGCCGCGAACAGCGCCAGATGGTCGCGCGCGCCGGAGCGGCCGAAGACATGCTGGTGGTCGCCGAAGGGGGATCGCTGTTTGGCATGGACATGAACCTCATCGCCGATGGCAATTCGACCATAGAGCACAACGTGCCGGGCGATGTTTTCTACGAGGACGTGCTGCAATTCTTCGGGCAGTCCAGTTCGAATTACACGCCGACGCTGACCGTCACCTATGGCGGACTCGCGGGCGATCCCTATTGGCGACAGGCCACGGACGTGTTTGCGCACCCGCTGATGATCCACACCCCGCCCAAGCTCCTGCTGGCAAGCAGCGGTCGGCGGACCAAGGCGCCCGACTGGGCATTCGTCGACGACAACGCCGCGCGCGAGGCCAAAAAGCTCATGGAGCGCGGGGTCAAGGTTTCGATCGGCGCGCACGGTCAGCAGGCCGGGATCGCCGCGCACTGGGAGCTGTGGAGCTTCGCGCGCGGCGGGATGTCCCCGGTCGAGGCGCTCAAGACCGGTACGATCATGCCCGCCCAGTCGCTCGGCATGGATAAGGATATCGGCAGCCTCGAAGTCGGCAAGCTCGCCGACCTGCTGGTGCTAACCGAAGACCCGAGCGAGGATATTCGCAATTCCGACACGATCGAGCAGGTGATGCTGGGCGGGCGGCTGTACGATGCCCGAACCATGAACGAAGTCGCCACCGGCAATGCGAAGAGGCGGGCCTATTGGTGGGAGGATGGCGAAGCTGGCGAGGCCGGTGGGTCCGAGGCAGCCACGCATGCCGCCGGTGCAGGGCATTCGGACGGTGGCTGATCGGGACGCGGTCTAGGCTTCCTCGGCCTCCATCAGCGCGCGCAGGTCTTTAAGCGCCTTTGCGCGCAACTGGTGGACCCTCGGGACGCTCACCTCGAGCACTGCGGCGATCTCGGTCAGGTTCATCTCTTCGACGAAGAACAGCTGGAGCACGAGCTTCAGCCGGTCGGGCAGCTGTTCCATTGCGCGGATCAGCCGCTCGCGATCCTCGTTCTCGCACAATATGTCGAACGGGTCCGGGCCATCGTCCGCAAAGGCGGTGTTGGCCTCGTCATACTCCTCGCTGATCGAGGAAACGCTGACCGCGGAGGCCTCGATTTCGAGCAGCTCGGCATCGGAAATCTGCATCGCAGCCGCGATCTCCGCGCGGCTCGGTTCGCGCAGCAGCTCCGCGCGCAGGCGTTCGACTGTCTGGTCGTAGGTTGCGCGCTTCTTGCGCGCGGTCCGGGTGTCGTTCATCTGCCGCCGGATCTGGTCCAGCATCGCGCCGCGCACGCGGATCTTCGCATAGGCGGCGAACCCATCTTCGCCCGGCCCGTTGTGGCGCTGCGCGCATTCGGTCAGCGCAAGCACGCCGACCTGTATCAGATCTTCGATCTCGAGCCCCTCACGCCCCATTCCGTAAATGTGCCACGCCGCGCGCCGCACCAGGGGCAGGAATCGGCGAACGCGGTCCTCGACTTCGGCGCGCGAGATGCTGCCATAGGCGGCAGTCTGGGCCGAGGCAAAGCGTGTCTGATCGTGCTTCATCAGGCGGCCTCCTGTTCGAGCGGCGGCTGTTCGGAAGCGGGATGCGCGGGCTCGGTCTCGCCGATCACGCCGACCACTTCGACGGCTTGCGTTGCTGGCAGTTCATTGATCGAAAGGACGAGGCACTGACGTGCACGCTGGCGCAGCAAGGCTGCGAGCGAGCGGCGGGCTGGAGGCTGGACAATCAACGTGATCGGACCGCCCGCTTCCTCGATCATTTCGTTGATACGCCGAGCGATCATCGATCCGCAGTCCGGCTCGATCAACGGTTGACCGGTGGCTGGATCGCTCATCCCGCCGAGGATCGCGGATTCCAGCCCTGCATCGAGCGTTGCGACTTTCAGAGGCTCGCCCGGCCCGCAGATCCGCGCCACCAGTCGAGCTCCCAGATCGGCACGCACGGCGTCGATGAGAGCGTCGAATTCCTGGGTCTGCTGCAGCGCAAGCGCGAGGCTGGTGAAGATTGGCTGCGGATGCGCAAGGCCGATCCCGTCCGCGATCAGCGCACGGAAAATGCGTGTCATGGCAGCGAGCGAAAGCGGTTCGGGATGGACAGCCTCGACTAGCGCCGGAGCGCGCTCCTTGAGGTCATCGAGCAGCTCGCGAACCTCGACCGGGCCGAGCAGATCCTGGCTCCGCTCGAGCAGGACCTGGTTGGCATGGGTGGCGATCACGGTGCTTGGGTCGACGACAAGGAAGCCTTCGGCGACAGCGTGGTCGCGCATGGCCGGATCGATCCAAAGCGCCGGGCAATCGAAACTCGGATCGCGGGTCGCTTCGCCGGTAACGCCATGACCGGTCCGCACCTCGCCGGTGTCGATAGCGAGAAGCTTTCCTGCGCGAGCGCTGCCGCTCGCAACACACACTCCGCCCAGCATCACGCGATATTCGGCGGCACCGAGATCGAGCGAATCCCGGATGCGAAACTGCGGGAGGACGAAGCCGAGATCGCGCGAGAGCTGTTTGCGGATGCCGGTGATCCGGGTGAGCAGCGGTGCGTCCCCATCTGCTTTGGCGCCTTTGTCGACAAGATGGATGAGGCCGTAGCCGAGCTCGATGGTGACGAGCGTCTGGTCGGATATCTCGGAAATCTCGATCCGGTCCGGGGGCGCTGCGTCCTCGACCGGCGCCTGTTCGACGGGTCGCGCAGCCCGCCCACGCAGCACCCACCAGATCGTCCCCGCGATCGCGGCGGCGGGAAGGAAGATAATCTGCGGCATCGCCGGAACCATGCCGATCCCTGCCAGGATCAGCGCGACCGGCAGCCATCCGCGCGGGTCGGAGAATTGTCCTCCGATCTGCCCCGCAAGGTCGCGCGTGTCGGCAACGCGGGTCACGATGGCGGCTGCGGCGATGGAAAGCAGCAGGGCAGGTACCTGCGCCACCAGCGCATCGCCCACGGCGAGCGTTATGTAGAGTTCGCCCGCCTCGGCAGCCGAGAGGCCGTAGCTGACCATGCCCAGCGCAAGCCCCGCGATCACGTTTACGCCGAGGATGAGCAAAGCGGCAATCGCATCGCCCTTCACGAACTTCGATGCGCCATCCATCGAGCCGTAGAAATCAGCCTCGACTGTGACCTGCCCGCGCCGCTCCCGGGCTTCTTCGGCGGTGATGAGCCCTGCGGCGATATCGGCATCAATTGCCATCTGCTTGCCCGGGAGCGCGTCGAGCACGAACCGCGCAGAGACTTCCGATACGCGGCCCGCGCCCTTGGTGATTACGATCATGTTGATGATGAGGAGGATGCAGAAGACGAACAGGCCAACCGCGAAATTGCCGCCGACGAGGAACTGGCCGAAACTTTCAATGATCTCGCCCGCCGCGGCGCCGCCCTCGTGCCCGTTGACGAGCACGATGCGAGTGGAGGCGACGTTGAGCGCCAGCCGCAAAAGTGTCGCGAACAGGAGCACGCTCGGGAATGCGGAAAAATCGAGCGGGGTGCGCGCGTTCAGGGCCACCATCAGCACCGCGACCGAAATCGCGATGTTGAGCACGAAGAAGATGTCGAGCAGTGTCGTCGGGATCGGGAGAACCATCAGGACGAACAGCGCGAATATTCCGGCAGGCAGCGCCATGGCCGCCGGAGCGGCGCGCAGCCGGTCGATCCACGAAGCGCCCGCAGAAAGCGCGGGGGAGGGAGAATTCGCGCTCACAGTCCGAAACTCCGCAACTGTTCATAGGCGCGCTCGATCCGCTGCGCCGCCTCGCCGGCCCGTCCGGGCGCGTTGCTGCCGAACGTCGCGCGCAGCGTCGCCGACATCGGGGGCACTTTCGCCGGCGCGATCCGCCGCGGCGCGGTCGGAAGCGACAGCGGTGCATCCGGCGCGCGGACCGAATTGCCCCGCCGTGTGATCGTCGGCGGCGAATGCGGTTCGAACACGGCCTCGTCTGCGATAAGATAGGGAGGCGCCGCTGCCGGTGCGCCTCCTTCGGGCATGGCGCGCTCGAGCTTGGCCGAAAGCACCTGCATCACCCCTTCGAGGCTGCGCGGTGCGCCGTTCGCTTCGAAGAAGATCGCGCGGTTCGCGGAGGCGGGCTTGCGGAACAGGGCGGCGGCGCTCTGCTGCGGATTGTCGGCCATCGCCGAAAGGAACTTGCCCGCCCCTTCCGCACCGAGGAAATGGGCAAGGTACAGTTCGCCGTGATCGGGCTCGCGGCCAAGAATCGGTGCGAGGTGTGCGCGGTTATCCTGGGCAAGGCCCGCCGCCATCAGCGAGGCGATTTGAGGATCGCTGCGCAAGTCGAGGATGGCCTTGCGCTGGGCAGGGTCTGCGACATGCGCGGCACCGGTTCGGCTCGTGCCGATCTTTGACGAAACTTCCCCGAGGCCAAATCGCGATCCATGGCTTTTCATCGTTTCGAGCCAGGTGCTTTCGATGAACTGGTAGAGTCCGGCCGCGCTCGAAGTCCGCGCTTTGGCCGCGGGGTTCATCGAGGATTCGACCCGTGCCTGCGCGACGAGATAGCGGAAATCTATGCCGGTCCTGTCAGACGCATCGGCGATGGTCCGCTCGACACTGGCAGGCTCCTGCATACTTGCCGCCCGTGCGGCGGGTTCGAACGGCTGGGCCGGGGTGCGGTGTTCGCGCACGGCGAGAATGAAATCGCGTCTCGGCGTTGTGCCTGGCTGGATCGGCTGGCTCATCGTCTGTTTGCCCTGGTTGCGAAGCGCCGATTGTTCGGCGCGCTTATCCGCATCCAAAAGCAACAGGCGTGCCAACTCAGTCAGGCATGGGCGAAATTGGTGGCGGCATAGGTCGCGCGCCCACCGCCCAGTGCTTCGATCCGGGCTGCGACATTGGCCGCAAGCAGGTTGCGCACCCGGCGATTGACCTCGTTCAGCTTCCTCGCCGTCTCGGCAAGAACGCGGGTTTCGGCATCCAGCGCCTCGGGGCCAGTGGGAGCGAGCGCGTCGCATAGTGCCTGCTTGTCGCGGGTCGCGCAATTGAGCGCGTCGGCATCGAGGGTGGCAAGCGCTTGCCGTTCCTCTTCGAGAACGGCAATCATTTGCCGCAGGTTGCCGGCCAGGTCAGCGCTCATCATTCGATCCCGAAGCCGAGACGCGCTGCAATCATCGCATCCGCGATTTCGGTCGGCACTAGCGGGTAGCTGCCGTCTTTCAGCGCCTCGCGGATTTCGGCGACCCTTTCATTATTGATGGGGGGTTCGCCCGCTTCGACGGCGGTTCCGACTTCGATTTTCACTCCCGCCGCCTTGCCTTGGGCGGCGGCGCTGCGCTGATGCGCGGTTGGGGTATCGATCTGCGCACGGTCGCTGCCGGATACGGCGCGCGGTGCGCTGATCGCCTGCAATTTCCTCAGTTCGATAGAGGGCATTGTGCGTCTCCGATTGGTATTCTGAGGTAAAGAACGGCAGCGCGCGCTCCGGTTTAAGTCTGCGACCCTGAATTATCGCGGGCTTGCCGGAATGACGGCGAGACCGGGGCGCTCGATCCGCGCGCGGACGGGCGCGCCTTTGCGCGCCATACGCACGCCTATCCAGTCGCCCTGCGCTCCGTTTTCGAGCGCCTCCCCGGTCTGCTGGACGCTGAAGCCGCGCCCGCGCACGAGGACGGTGATCGGATCTCCGCGCTTGATCAGTTGCTGATTGGCTTCGGCGCGCGGCACAGGTCTTATCCCGACGAAGATGCGCCAGCCGCCGGAATCGGGACATTCGACGCGGACGGTCGAGCGATTGCCACCGTGCCACGAGGTCTCAAGTGGGCTTTTGCAGGCGCCAAGGCGCAGGCGGCGATCGGTCGGCACGCGCGCGCCGCCAATCTCTCCGGTTGCTGCTCCGGTGAAGCCTGCAACCGCCCGGTCGATCTCTGCCGGGTCGATATACACCGGCTCTGCAGAAGCGGCTGTCCCGGTTGCCCCCGCGAACAGGGGGAAGAGCATCGTCAGCGCGAGCGGCGCGAATCCTATGGTCGGGTTGAATGATCGCATTTCTGTGTTTCCCCTCGCTTCAGGGCCGCCAACGGGCTGGCCTTCGGTGTCGGTCCGCTCTCTGCAAGCGCCATGCCAAGAAAGCCGGTCGACCATAGGTGCTATTCCCGATGCGTATGCTGCCGCGACTTAAGCGCCCTGCGCTAACGCTCGTTCCAAACAAAGAGACGGGCTTGCGATCCAGATGAATTTCAAGAGCCCGCGTTGGAGGGTCCCGATGATGACATCGACTACCAAGCGCCGTCGCCGACCGGAGGGCGATAACGCCCGCATTTCCGAAGGGGGGCAGGCTTCGCTTGCCCGCGCAGCGAGGCTGGAACTGCTCGCGCGGATCGCAGACTTCATGGACAAACACGATCTCGATGTGACCGCGACCAACCTCGCCCTAGTCTGCAGCGCGTTGTCGGGTTCGAGCCGCGAGCTCGCCGAACTCTTCGCCAAACGCGAGATCGCCAATGAGCCCATAGACCAGCGCTGGCTCGATACGATTTACCGCTTCGATCCCGAAATGTCGGCCCGTCTCGAACAGCTCGACAAGGTCATGGACGAGTTGGAATACGCGGTGTCGCGCTTCGCCAAGACGGCGAGAAGGACAAAAGACGAGACGAGCGATCATCGCGGCGCCATCGGGGCGCAGATCGAGGTGATCGCAAATCTCGGTGGCGATGAAGACCCTGCAGACGATATCGAAAAAGTGATCAGCCTTTCGCGGTCCATGCTCGAACGGATCGAGCAGGCCGAACGCGCGATGGAACGCAGCCAGGCCGAGAGCGAGGAACTTCGCGCCAACCTGGCCCGCGCACGCAGGGAAGCGGATGTCGATCACCTCACCGGCCTCCCCAATCGCCGGGCTTTCGAGCGTCGGCTGCAATCGGCGACCGAGCGCGCCCGCGAAACCGGCGAGGCGCTATGCGTCGCCTTCTGCGACATCGATCACTTCAAGGCCATCAACGACAAACATGGCCACGATGCGGGCGACAGGGTCCTGTGCGCAGTCGCCGAGATGTTCGCCGAATACACCTCGGAAGACTGCTTCGTCTCGCGACATGGCGGCGAGGAATTCGTCATGCTGCTTTCCGGCTTTGACAAGGACCGGGCTTTCCAGAAGCTCGAAGGTATTCGCTGCGCGCTGGCGATGAAATCGCTGACCAATCGGGAGACGGGCAAGCCATTCGGGAAGATCACGTTTTCCGCCGGCATCGCCGAAGTGACCGGCGAGATCGATCCGAGAAGCGCGCTCGTGCGTGCGGATGCCGCGCTCTACGAAGCGAAAAAAGCCGGCCGAAATCGTATCGTCGTGATCTGACGCGCTACCGCGTCACCGCCGCGTGTCGAAGCCCAGAATGGCGTAGATCTCTGATTTTTCCGCCGGGGAAACCACGGTGCGCACGGCGAATCCGCGGCTCTCTGCCTCTTCGCTAAGCGCGCGCGCGGATGCCCATGCACCTCCGCTGTCGTCTTCCGAATGACGGACATGGATCGTAACCGTCGCGCGCGGGTCGCGCGGCTGGCGGTCGAGCCATTCGCCAAGCGAGGGTCCCCCCGATACAGGGCGATAGAGGGTCTGCGCCGGATCGAATTGTGCCTGTTCAGGCGAAGGGCTCTCCGTCTGGTCGTCCCCGTCTACGGGCAGGGTCTTGGAAAGAGCGGAGAGCGTCAGCACGAACAGGATCAAAGCGAGGTCGGCGAGGATGATGTGCCAGTGCTTGCCCACCTGCCCGATCATGCGACTTCTCGCATGTGTGCGCGCTGTGCTGGTGGAGAACTGACGACGCAGCGCATGAACCAGTCGAGCAGCGCGTCGCGTTGGTCCTCTTCGGCTTCTTCCTTGCGCTCGATCGCGCGGGCGAGGGGGATACATGCGAACTGCGCCATCAGCACTCCGTAGAGCGTCGAAAGAACTGCGGTTGAAATCGCTCCCATCGTCGCCCCGACCGGTTCGGCAGCGGTCGCGGGAGCCAGCTGGGTAATGGCGATAAGTGTGCCGACAAGGCCGAAAACGGGCGCGAGCTCGCCTGCGTGTTCGAGGGTGCGCACAGCCCGCATCCGCTCGGCCATTCGAGCGGACTTCTCCGCCAATCGTGCTTGCTCGATCGCTTCTTGTGGACGGGTGCGGAGCAACCGGTCGACTTGCCGGGCGATGGCCGGATCGCTCGGCAGTTGTACATCGGCGCGCAACCGCCCGTCGCGCTCGATAGCGCGCGCGCAATTGGCGAGCGCCCGTCGGTTCGCTTCCAGGTCGAAGCCATTGCGCGGTAGCCGGGATAAAGCCCTGCCGGTCGCGGCCAGATCGCGCCAGCCGCACCGTGCAGCGGTAGCGAGAGCCGTGCCCGCGCACACGATGGCGAGCGCGGATCCATCGAACACGTGCGAGAATTCCACTCCCATGGAGCCAATCCTTCTGATCCCAATCCAACCAAGCTTAGAACGACCACGCGAGGCCCAGTTTAAGGGCGGTCCGGCAAAAAATCCGGTGCGCGCATGCAGATGATTGCCGGATTGCGGCAGACCCTTGCCGGAACGGCCTGCGACGAGCCGATTCTTCGGGCGCGAACGGCGGATTCGCGCGGTTTGGCACGGCTCATGCAAAACCAGTGACGATCCAATCCGTCCGCTGCCAGCAGGGAGCACCAACATGAACGAGCAGATTTTCGGCATCCATGGCGCCGCGCTCGAATTGCGCTCGCAGCGCATGGGCGTGCTCGCATCGAACATCGCGAATGCCGCGACACCGGGATACAAGGCGCGCGACATTGATTTCGCCTCCGCGCTCGATGCCCGGCTCGAAAGCGAGCGTATCGGCTTGCCTCCTTCCGACCGCACCGCGCACCTTGTCTACAAGGTTCCCACAATGGCCTCGATCGATGGCAACACCGTGGAGCTTACGCGTGAACAGGTCGCCTTCGCCGAAAACGCCCTGGCCTATTCCGCCACGCTCAGCTTCGTGCAGGGCAAGGTCAACACCGTTACGCGCGCGCTGAAGGGTGAATGACTATGGCGGGCGACAAACCCATGACGCTGTTCTCGATGACCGAGCGCGCGCTGTCCGCGCAGCTGGTGCGGATGAACACCGCGACGTCGAACCTCGCCAATGCCGGGTCCGTCTCGCGCAGCGCTGAGGAAGCGTACCGCCCGATCCGTGTGCGGTTCGCAAGCGAGCTCGATGCTGCCACCGGGCTTGCCAGCGTGCGCAGCGATGGCCTGGTGCGCTCGAGCGCGGAGCCGACCAGGCGTTACGACCCCGGCCACCCGCTCGCCGATGCCGATGGCAATGTCTGGGAAGCGCCCGTCGATGAGACCGCCGAGATGGTCGAGATCATGGAGAGCGCGCGCCAATACCAGAACCTCGTGCAGGCACTCACGACCGCCAAGCAATTGATGCTCGAAACCCTGAGGAGCAACTGACCCATGGAAAACCTTTCCAATCTACCCGTTAGCCCCGGTGTCCAGTCGACGCTCGACCGGCTCAACGCGCCTTCGAACGTGCGCGCAAGCAACGGGCTCGGTTCGTTGGACCAAGCCGATTTCCTGCGGCTTCTGACGACGCAGCTGGCAGTGCAGGACCCGCTCGAACCGGTGAACAATGAAGAGATGCTGGCGCAGATGGCGCAATTCTCTTCGCTCGCCGCCTCGACCGCATCGAGCCAGACGCTGGACGAGATTTCGGCCAAACTCGACGACCTGATCGCCGCGCAGGAAGCTGCGCTCGAAGCCTCGCGCGCCGCAGCCGCTGCCGCCGCCAGTGCGGCTCAGGCCGCGGGCGCACCGTCCACCGCCAACGCAGTTTCTGCGCTGACCTGATCCCCCCATTCCTCACGAAGAAGGAACCAGCCCCATGTCATTTTTCACTTCCCTCAGCGGCATGAAGAACGCCGAAACCGACCTCCGCGTCATCTCGCACAATATCGCGAATGCGGAAACGACCGGTTTCAAGAAGAGCAACGCACAGTTCAGCGATGTCGTGGCTACGGGATCGGCCAGCGATCCGCGCCGCACTCCCGGGATCGGCGCGACGGTCGCCGCGATCAACCAGGACTTCGCGCTCGGCCCGATCGAGCAGACCGGGCGCAGCCTCGATATCGCGATCAATGGCGGGGGTTTCTTCGCCGTCGCCAGCGCCGTTTCGGGCGATTTGCAGTTCACCCGCAATGGCAGTTTCACGATCGATGCGACCGGCGCGCTCAAGGATTCGCAGGGCGATCTGGTCCAGGCGTTCCCGGTCGATGCCGCGGGCAATGTCACCTCGACCACTCCAGGCAACGGCATGGTTCCGGTAACCAATACTGCCGGCTCCGAGCTATCGAGCGTCTCCATAAACCGGCAAGGATTGCTAATCGGTGCCTATTCCGACGGGACCACCCAAACCGTCGGAAAGATCGCTCTCGCGAATTTCCCCGCCGTCAATGGCCTGCGCGCAATCGGCCAATCGAAGTGGGAGGCCACTGGCACATCGGGGGCAGCCACATTCGGCGAGCCCGGCATTGGCAATTTCGGCGATATGCTGAGCGGTGCGCTCGAACGTTCCAATGTCGATCTGGCCGAAGAGATGGTCGCGCTGCTCACCGCGCAGCGCAACTTCCAGGCGAACGCGCGGGCGATCGATACCGCGACCGCGATTTCGCAGACCGTGCTCAACCTCCAGCGGTAGGGGCTGAGCCGTGGACCGCCTGATCTACACCGCGCTATCCGGCATGAACGCCGCGATGGACAACCAGCGCGCGACTGCGAACAACCTCGCCAACGCCTCAACCCCCGGCTTTCGCGGCGAGATCTTCGCGGTGACGCCCGCGACGGTTCGCGGCGAACCGCCCGAGGCCCGTGCCATCGCGCGCGGCTTCGTGCGCGGCGCGGACATGGTGGGTGGCAAGGTCACTGCGACCGGAAAGCCGCTCGACATAGCGGTCGAAGGCACCGCGCTGATCGCGTTCCAGGCGCCCGATGGCGGAGAAATCTATTCGCGCCGCGGCGACCTGCGCGTGACAGCGACCGGCGTGCTCGAAAACGGCGAGCGGCTTCCGGTGATGGGCGAAGGCGGCCCCATCACCGTGCCTGCCGGCGCGCGCATCAGCATCGCGGCAGACGGGACGGTGCTTGCCGCCGATCCCGCCAACCCGGATGCCGCCGCCGAGCCGATCGGCCGGATCAAGCTCGTCTCGCCCGAAGGCAGCCAGGTCGTCAAGGGGATCGACAGCTTCCTCAAGGTGCCCGGCGGCGGGGTGCTTCCGCCCGATCCGACCGCGCGGGTGACCAGCGGCGCGCTCGAACAATCCAATGTCGATACCGCCGAAACGCTCGTCGCGATGATCGATGCCCAGCGCGCCTTCGAACAGCGCGCGAAGATTATCTCGACCGCCGGCGAACTCGACGAGGCGGGCAGCCGCCTCATGAGCCTCAGCTGATCCGAAAGTATTCACCCGAGAGGAACGAAAAATGCCCACTTCCGCCCTACACGTCGCCCGCACCGGGCTCGAGGCGCAGGATGCGCGAATGCGCGTCATCGCCAACAACCTTGCCAATATCGGCACCACCGGGTTCAAGCGCGACCGCGCCGATTTCGCGACGCTGGCCTATCAGGAGCGGCGCATTGCCGGGCAGCAATCGACCGGCGAAACGGCCTTTGCCGTGGGGCTCAACCTCGGCACCGGGGTGCAGGTGCAAGGCACCACGCGGATCGATACGCAAGGCACTCTAAATACCACTGGCAATGCGTTCGACCTCGCGCTCGACGGCCCCGGCTTCTTCCAGGTCGAACTTCCCGGCGGGGAGATCGGATATACGCGCGACGGCAATTTCACGCTCTCGCCCGAAGGCCAGCTGGTCACTTCGCAAGGCTATGCGGTGAACCCCGCGATCCAGATCCCGCAAGGTGCCGAAGCGATTACCGTCTCGCCCGATGGCACCGTGAGCGCGATTGCGCCGGGCGGCAGCGAGGCGGTGCAGATCGGGCAGATCACCATTGCGAGCTTCGTCAATCCGGCGGGCCTGCGCGCCATCGGCGACAATTTCCTCGTCGAAACCGGCGCGAGCGGCCCTGCCGAGGCGGGAACCGCCGGCGAGAACGGGCGGGGCAATATCCGCCAGGGCATGCTCGAAGGCTCGAACGTCAACGTCGTCGAGGAGCTGGTCGAGATGATCGAAACCCAGCGCGCCTACGAGATCAATTCGAAAATGGTGAGCGCGGTGGACGAAATGCTGCGCAACGCCAACCAGACGCTGTGAGGGGAGCAGCCATGACCAAACTCCGCCTCTTCGTGCTGCCGTTTCTCGCGCTGCCGCTTTCCGCCTGCCTCGGCATGGGCGGCGGACCGCAGCCGGGATTTGCCGCGCCTCCGCCCCCGGCATCGCCGCTCACGGCAATGGAACCCGCGCCCACACCGGAAGCCAACCGCGGCGCGATCTTTCAGGCAGGGACCGGATATGCGGGCCTCCATGTCGGGACCCGCGCGCGTTCGCTCGGCGACATGGTGACCATCGTGCTGGTCGAGAACACCTCGACTTCCAAGAGCACGACCGGGCAGACGGACCGCGATGGCGGCTTCTCGCTCACCCCGCCCACCGCCGGTCCGCTCAGCTTTCTCAATCCCAACGCCCTTAATGCTGCGGGCCAGGGGTCGTTCTCAGGAGGAGGCAAGGCGGCCCAGCAAAGCCGCCTCACGGGAACCGTCGCGGTCACGATTGCGGCGATCTACCCCAACGGGACTGCCGAAGTGGTCGGAGAGAAGCAGATGTCGCTGAGCCAGGGAGACGAGTGGGTCCAGTTCGCCGGACGCATCCGGCTGATCGATATCGACGCCGACAACCGCCTGCCCTCCTCGAAGGTCGCCAATGCGCGGATCATCTATTCGGGCAAGGGCGCGGTGCAGCAGGCGAGCCGACCGGGCTGGCTGTCGCGCTTCTTCAACTTCATTTCGCCTTTCTAAAGGGGGAGGGAGACCCGTGAGATCCTTATTCATCATTTTCGCTCTCCTCGCAGCGCTGGCCCCCACCGCCGCCGCTGCCGAACGCATCCGCGATCTCGGCGAATTCGACGGCCTGCGCGCCAACCAGCTCACCGGATATGGCGTCGTCGTCGGCTTGCAGGGGACGGGCGACGACAATCTCGAATATGTGACTGAGGCGATGAAAGGCGTGTCGGGCCGGCTGGGTCTCCAGCTTCCCCCCGGCGTCAGCCCCAATCTGCGCAACGCCGCCGCCGTCATCATCACCGCCGAACTGCCCGCCTTCGCCAAGCCCGGCCAACGCATCGACATCACCGTATCGACGCTCGGCAAGGCCAAGAGCCTGCGGGGCGGTGCGCTGGTGCTGACCCCGCTTTATGGTGCGGACGGCCAGATCTACGCAATGGCGCAGGGCAATGTCGCGGTCGGCGGGCTGGGCGTGTCGGGGCGCGATGGATCGCAGCTGACCGTCAATGTCGCGACCGTAGGCCGGATCGCCGATGGCGCGACGGTCGAACGCACCGTCGCCACCGGTTTCGATCGCGAAGGCACCTTGCGGTTCAACCTGCACCAGGCCGATTTCCTCACCGCAGCGCGGGTGCGCGACGCGATCAATGCGCGCTATCCCGGCATGGCGCGGATCGCCGACGGGGTGAGCATCGAGCTGACCCTGCCCTTCGGCAATGACGAGCGCGCAGCGCGGCTCGCCGAGATCGAGATGCTGCCCGTCACCCCCGCTCCGGTCGCGGCGCGGGTGATCGTCAACAGCCGCACGGGCACGGTCGTCATCAACCAGGCCGTGCGCCTTTCCCCCGCCGCGATCAGCCACGGCAAGCTGGTGATCCGGATCGAGGAAAGCCCGCGCGTCATCCAGCCCGAACCCTTCGGCAATGGCGACACGGCAATCGAGCAGGCGAGCGAAATCGACGTCGAGCAGCAGGGAGGCCGCGTCGCGTTGATGCCGGGGGCAGCCTCGCTGTCCGAAATCGTCGATGCGCTCAACCTTCTGGGCGTGGGCGCGGCCGATCTCGTGGTGATCCTCGAAAGCCTCAAACAGGCGGGCGCGCTGCAAGCCGAAATGGTGGTTCTGTGATCACGCCGGTCAACCCTTACCTCGACACGCAGGCGCTCTCGCCCGAGCGGCTCGAACTGCGCAAGGCGGCGCAAGGGTTCGAAGCGATCATGCTGCGCCGGATGCTCGAAAGCGCGCGCGCGGCAAGCTTTGCCGAGGACACCCCGCTGACCGGAGGCGGGCTCAAGCAGTTCGAGAAGATGCGCGACGAGCACGTCGCCGAGATCGCTGCCGGATCGGGCGCATTCGGGTTTGCCCGGAGCATCGAGGAACAGCTCGCGCAATATATCGATGCGAAAGAGGCCGGGTCATGAGCAGTGCGATGATCCATATCGGCCTCAGCGGGACACGCGCGGCGCGTGCAAGCCTGGAGCTGACCGCGCAGAATGTCGCGAATGCCTCGAATCCCGATTATTCGCGCCGCACGCTTTCGCAAAGCGAGCTCGTGGCGAGCGCGGCAATCGATTTTGCCGCGCGCGATGCATTTGCCGGGGTGCGGGTCGGCGATGTGCGCCGTATCTCGAACGAGCTGGTGCAGGCGCAGGTGCGCAGCAGCGCGTCCGACCTTGCCCGGACCGAGGCGGAGATCGAGGGATTGCGCGTCGCCGAAACCGCGCTCGAACAGTCGCGGCTCTTTGGCAGTCTTGTCGCTTTCGAAGCGGCGCTGGTCCGGCTTGAAAGCGACCCGCTCGATCCGACCTTGCGCACCGCCGTGCTCGAAGGCGCGCGCCGGGTGGCCGACACTTTCGGCCTCGCTGACGGCACGCTCGCCGATGCGCGTTCGCTCGCCGGTGCCGAAGTCACCGCCGGGATCGACAAGGTGAACGGAATTGCGACCGAGATCGCGCGGATCAATGTCGGGCTCGCGGGCGTTCGCGATGGTTCGGGGACGCAGGCCGCATTGCTCGATGCGCGCGATGCGGCCTTGCGCGAATTGTCGGGCGAGCTTTCGATCTCGGTCCGCTTCGATGAATTCGGCGCGGCCGAGGTGAGCCTTGCCGGCGCGCCGCCCGAGGTGCTGGTGGACAAGGGCAGCGCAAGCGCGCTCGCGGTGTCGAGCCAGCCGGACGGAACGGTCACCTTTTCGATCGGCGGCACGAATGTGGAGCCGGTCGGCGGCGCTTTGGCCGGGCGGGCTGCGGTGCTGCGCGATCTCGCCGCGGCGCAGACCGATCTCGATGCGCTCGCCGCCGATCTGATCGCGCGCGCAAACAGCGCCCAGGCTTCGGGTGCCGCCAGCGATGGCAGCGCGGGTGCGCCGCTGTTTTCGGGAAGCGCAGCAGCCGATATCGCGCTCGCGCTCCAGTCCCCCGACGGGCTTGCCACGGCCCCGGCAGGTGCGCCGGCCGGCAGCCGCGACACGGGCAACCTACGCCAGTTCATCGCATCGCTCGGCGCGGATGACGGTCCTGTCGCGGGCACCGATCGCCTGCTGCTCGGCCTGTCGAGCAAACTCGCCGCGCTCGATACGCGGCGCGAGGGGCTTTCGGTGATCGCGCAAGGGGCAGAAGCCGCCTTGCTGCGCGAAACCGGGGTCGATCTCGACACCGAAGCCGCCGACCTCGTCCGGCTCCAGCAGGCCTTCGAGGCCAATAGCCGCGTGATCCAGGTCGCGACCGAGCTGTTCGATACGATCCTCGGGCTGAGATAACGGCGTGGGAGTGAAAGCATGACCGGGATAGGCAATTCGACCGCAGCGTTCTTCAACCGCTCGCTCGACCAGATGGGCGACCTGCGCCGCTCGATCGAGCGGCTGCAAACGCAGATCGCGACCGGCCAGCGGATCGAACGGGGCTCCGACGATCCTGCCGGTGCTGCGCAACTGCGCGCTATCGCCCGGCGCGAGGCGCTGAGCGCGGCGGAGAAGGAGAATGCAAACGCCCTCTCGCGCGATCTCTCGCAAGCGGCAGACGAACTGGGCGATGTCGCCAACATCCTGATCCGCGTGCGCGAGCTTGCGGTCGCGGCAGGCAGCGAGACGATGCCCGAAAGCGCACGCCTCGTCATCGCCGAGGAGATCGACCAGCTCGGTGAAGAATTGTTCGACCGTGCGAACGCGCTTTCTCTTGCCGGAGAGCCGTTGTTCGCCGGAACCGCGTCCGGCCCCGCCTTCCTGCGCGATGGCGCGGGCAATGTGACCTATAACGGCAATGGCGCGAGCGGCGCGGTGCCGGTTGCGCCGGGCACAGAGATCGAGCGCGGGCTTCCCGGAAACGCGATTTTCGAATTCGACGTGTCAGGCTCGCAGACCAGCGCCTTTGCCGTCCTGACAGGCCTCGCCGATGCGCTGCGCGGCGGCGCCCCCGACCCTGCGGCAGCTGCGCGGGCCGCGATCGACGGGCTCGATGCCGCGCTCGATTCCACGACCCGCAGCCAGGCGGTGCTCGGCACGCGGCTCGCCTGGGTTGAGATCGTTCAGGACAACCAGAACCAGCGCGCCGTCACCCTGGCCGAGCAGCGCAGCGAAACCGGAGATACCGATATCGCCAGCGCCATCGCGCGCCTGCAACAAACCCTCACCGCACTCGAAGCGAGCCAGGCCGGCTTTGCCCGAGTCAGCTCGCTCAGCCTGTTCGACGCGCTCTAGCGCGCTGATCCCCGCGCTCTAGCACAAGGAGCCCCACGCCCATGTTCGCCGCCATCGGTATCGTCGTCCTGCTCGTCATGGTTTTCGGCGGATTCGTGCTTGCGGGCGGCGCGCTGGGGCCGGTTCTCTCCGCGCTACCGCTCGAAATGATGATCATCGGCGGGGCGGCGCTCGGCGCGACCCTGATCGGCAACTCGATGCACGAGATCAAGCTGCTCGGCAGCGGGCTGATGAAGGTGTTCAAGGGAGCGAAATACACCGACGAGGATCACATCGACGCGATCAAGCTCACCAGCCAGCTGATGAAGCTGCTGCGCGCGGAAGGCGCCGTCGCGCTTGAGAGCCATGTCACCGATCCGGAAAATTCGACCATTTTCAGCGAGTTTCCCCGCCTTCAGAACGATTCCGTCGTGCGCAGCATGATCTGCGATCCGTTGACCTTGATGGTCGTTTCCAGCGGAACGCTCGATACCCACGCGGTCGAAGACGTGATCGACAACGCGATCAAGTCGCAGCTGCACGAGATGGATGAACCCGCGCACGCGATCCAGTCGCTCGCCGATGCTCTCCCGGCGCTCGGCATCGTTGCCGCGGTGCTCGGCGTGATCAAGACCATGGGCTCGATCAACGAGCCACCCGAAGTCCTCGGCAAGATGATCGGCGGGGCGCTGGTCGGCACCTTTCTGGGCGTGTTGCTGGCCTATGGTTTCGCCAGTCCGATGGCGGGCCGGCTGAAGCAGTTGAACGCCCACGACCAGCAAATCTTCCACTCGATCAAGCAGGTCATCATCGCCAGCCTCCACGGCTATCCGCAGCCGCTTGTGCTGGAGGCCGCGCGGTCCGGCCTGCCGCCCGCGCACCGCCCCAAGCTCACCGATCTGCTCGACCTGATGCGGGGCAAGTGAGATGGCCGAGGCCGATCCCGAAGTTTCAGCCGAGTTACCGCCCCCGATCATCGTCAAGAAGATCACGATCGAGGAGGGCGGTCACCATGGAGGCGCGTGGAAGGTCGCCTATGCCGACTTCGTCACCGCGATGATGGCGTTTTTCCTGCTGCTGTGGCTGCTCGGCGCGACCGAGGAGAACCAGCGCAAGGGGATTGCGGACTATTTCTCCCCCACGCTCGTCAAGCTGCGGCAGGAGGGCGCGGGTTCGGACGGAATGCTCGGCGGCAATTCGATCACCGATGTCGACAATTACCCCAACCGCCAGGGCCAGACCGGAACGCAGTCGATCACGATCCCGCGCGCGGCAAGCGGTGGCCCGGTCGAAGGCGGCGGGAAGGGCGAAAGCGAAATCGAGAAAATGCGCGAGTTGCGAGACAAGATCGACGCCAAGCTGCGCGAGCGCAAAAGGCTTCGCCACCTGACGCGGCAAGTGCGGGTCATGCGTTCGCCCGAGGGGATCCGGATCGACCTGGTCGACGATGCCGACTTTTCGATGTTCTCGCTTGGCACCACTATTCTGACGCAGGAAGCGCGCGGGCTGCTCGAGGTGATCGGAGAGACCCTGGCGAACGAGCCCAATCCGCTGATCGTTCGCGGACACACCGACTCCCTCAAATGGAAGCCCGGCATGGTTGCGAACAACTGGTCGCTGTCCGCAGGCCGTGCTGAGGCGACGAGGCAGGCGTTGCTCCTGAACGGGCTGGCCGAACGGCGTTTTGCCCGTATCGAGGGCGTTGCCGACCGCGAGCCTCTGATCGCGGACGATCCGACCGATCCGCGCAACCGCCGGATTTCATTGCTGTTGCTTGAGCAGAACACCGCCGTTCGGCGCCCGATTCCGCGGACTGCCATGGGTAGTTCTACCGAGGAAGCTGCTCCCACACCGTAAACCATGTTCGCCTAGCTCTTCGTGTCGCAGCGGGACCGCACGCGGTTCCACCGACGGAGAGCACGCATGACCGAGACAATCGAACCACACGAATTGCCGAACGCGCTGGACCGCGCGCCGGATGGCGTGAAAGCGCTCTCGCTCGATTGCTTCGACACGCTGCTCTGGCGCGATTGCCATGCGCCGACCGATGTTTTTTCCGCGCTCGACCATGTATTGCCCGGTCAACGGATCGTCGGCGAACGTAATGCACGCAAGGCCGAGGCGACCCTGCGTCGCCGCACCGAGATCGGGATGCGCGCCATTTACGAACACGCCATGCCCAACGCCGGTGAGAGTATCCGCGAAGAGGCGATCGCCGGGGAACTCGACCTCGAAGCGCGCGTCTGCTTCGCCTTCGCGCCTACGGTCGATCTCATGCGGGAGGCGAAACGCCGAGGCATCAAGGTCATTATCGTGTCCGATACCTACCTCAGCGCGCGCCAGCTCGAAAATCTCATCCGCAAAGCCGCCGGAGACGAGGTTGCGGACCTGATCGACCGCGTTTTTGCATCGTGCGAAGCCGGAGTTTCGAAGGCTCAGGGGCTTCTCGCGAAGGCATTGAAGGCCATGAAGCTGCGAGCGCATGAAGTGCTTCATATCGGCGATAACAAAGCCGCAGACTTCGACGCATCGCGTGCACTCGGCGTGCCAGCGCTGCATCTCGTCCAGTTCACCGATGCCGCGCGCCAGCGGCTCCGGTTCGAGCGCGCGTGCCAGCAGATTGCAGGCGAAGCAGATGGAGGTGCGCGAGGATTGATGCCGCACCGCGCCTTGATCGCCATCGGTGAACCGCAAACCACACACCCTGCCCAAGGCTTCGGCTTCACCGTACTCGGGCCAGTTTTTCATGCCTTCGATCGTTGGCTGCGCCGTGAGGCGGAAGCTCTCGAACAGGCACACGGCGGCACCGTTCATTGGCTTTTCCTCCTGCGCGACGGGCACCTCCCCCAGATCGTGCACGATGCGGGCGGTGCTTCCCCGAGCACTGCCCGCGTCGAACTCAGTCGCTTTACCGCGACCGCCGCTTCACTGGCGAGCCGCGCAGCCTATGATCGCCACGTCGCTCTCGAACACGGGCTCAACCCCGCAACGCTCGCACTCCAGATGCTCTTTGCCGAAGACGAGATCGCGAAGGTGGTGGGCAGTCCTTCCAGCGATGCCGAATTGACCGAAGCGAGCCAGCGCCTCCTCGCCGAACTGCGCAGCGGACAGCGTCGGAAGCTGACCATCCGCCGTGCCCGCGCTTTTGCCGACCGGCTCATCGCCCATATCCGCGCCGCAGTCGATCCTCAGCCGGGCGACACGTTGATGCTGGTGGATCTTGGCTACAATGGATCGGCGCAGAACCGCGTCGATGCGTTGCTATCCGAAGCGTTCGGCGTGCAAGTGGCCGGACGTTACCTTCTCATGCGCGAGATGCAGGCGACCGGCCTCGACAAGCAGGGCCTCATCGATCCGCGCCATTACGATCCCGCCTTCCTCGAGGCCATGTGCAGCAATGTCGCCGTGATCGAACAACTTGCGACGTGCGAGATGGGTTCGGTCGTCGATTACACTGAAAAGGGCGAGCCGATCCGCAAGCGAAGCGCAGTAAAGGGGCGCCAAAGCAGTGTTCGCAATGCGGTACAGGCCGGAGTCGTAAGGTTCGCTGAAGCTGCGACCGATCCGCCTGTCATCCGTATGAAGGACCACGACGCAGAACGCGGCTGGCGTGAGGCGGCTGCGGGTGCTCTTGCACGTTTCATGTTCCTTCCCCAGCCCCGCGAGCTGGAGATCGTCAGGCGTTTCGAACACGACGTCAATCTCGGCAGTGAGCGCATGGTGCCGCTGTTCGATCCGGAACGTGCGGGCGAAGGAATGCGCCGCCGCGGGCTTTTTTACATGAAGGGGTCTGCGCGGATGTTCCTGCCTGCGGAGCTTGCGCAGGAGGACATGAGCACGCGGCTATCGCTGCTGGTGCAAAAGCGGTTCGGACTTGGCCTGACCTATGCCGATCACGCTCCTCGCACGATCGCGCTGCCGGCCTATTATCTCAGCGCCACGCAGGCTTCGCAAACCGAGATCGAGGCTCGCGCAACACATGATGGATACTTCGCTGCGCGCATTCCGGTCGGCGAGGCGGGCTATGGCGTGGCGCTGCAATTGGGCGCTGCCTTCCGATGGGTGGAGATTGCCTCGATCACCTGCTCGCCGCTGAGCGCCCTTGCTGGTGGGTCGCACAACGATGCTGCCCCGCTGCCGGTCAATGCTCGGTATGAAGGCTTCATCGAGCACGCGCCTGGCCTTGTTGAATGCAGAAACGAAGAGGCGTTGGTGCTCGTCATGCCCGATGCTGTCCCTTCGTCGGACCAGCCGCAAATGATTGAAATCGTCTTCCGCCCGATCCGCCACCGGGGGCGCGCTTCGGAAAAAGCACCGACAGTCACTTCAACAATCACCGTACCGGGGAAAGCCGCATGACCGACCTGCTCATCCATTCCATGTCCGAATTTTCGGCCATCATCCTGCCCTGTCTCGACGAGGCGGGCGTCGCCTCCATAACCGAGATCGGAAGCGAGTTCGGCGGCATGTCGCGCGTCCTCGCCGAACATTGTGCAGAGAGGGGCGGCAAGCTCACCTGCATAGATCCCGAGCCCGATCCGAGTTTTGCGGCATGGGCTGCGGAAAGTGACGCGGTCGAACATGTTGCGCTGCCGAGCCTCGAAGCGCTTGAAAGCGCCGAGCCTGCCGATGCATGGTTCATCGATGGCGACCACAACTACTACACAGTGATCAACGAGCTGAAGCAGGCAGACCGCATCTCGCGAGAGGGTGAGCGGCCCTTGCTCGCCTTCCTCCACGATGTCTCCTGGCCATGCGCGCGGCGCGACTTCTACTATGCGCCCGATCGTATTCCGGAACAATGGCTGCACCCCCATAGCTATGACCACGGCGTGACGCTCGGCCATGACGGCGTGCTTGAAAATCGCGGTTTTCGTGGACGTGGTCAGTTCGCCGTCGCGCTCGATGCGGGCGGGCCGAAGAATGGGGTTCTAACTGCGGTCGAGGATTTCCTCAAAGAAGCCGACAGCGAAGAGCGTCCGTTGTTCTACGTCCATGTGCCTGCCGTATTCGGACTGGGCATCGTCTTCGATGCCGATGCTCCATGGTCGGAAGCGGTCGCGCAGTTCCTGCTGCCTTACCATGCCAACCCGCTGATCGCCCGGCTGGAGGAGAACCGGTTGCGCAATTACCTCGAAGTGATCGACTGGCAGGACCGCAGCGCGGCATAGTTCGTCGCGGTCGGGCCTCTCGCTTCCTCCACCCTTCCACCCGGAGCCTACCGGTATACAATCCGGGTGGAGGGAACGGGAGGCTACGCAGCTCTTGAGATGACGCACCAAAAAACCCGGAGCCTTTCGGCCCCGGGTTTCCTGTCGTTCCGCCCGTGGGTCGCAGCGGGCGGAGCGGAATTTACCTGAGCAGCGAGAGGACGTTCTGCTGCGACTGGTTGGCCTGCGCCAGCATCGCGGTGGATGCCTGGCCGAGGATCTGTGCCTTGGCGAGTGCGGTCGATTCCGCCGAATAGTCCGCATCCATGATCCGCGAACGTGCGTCGGCAAGGTTGGTGGCGGTTGTCGTCAGGTTGCTGATCGCCGATTCGAGCCGGTTCTGCCCTGCACCCAGCGAGGATCGCGCCGTGTTCACATCGCTCAATGCGTTGTCGACATTGCCGATAGTGGTCGCCGCATTCGTTGCCGTGGTTACGTCGAGTGCGGTGGCGGTGAGGTTGTTCCCGTCGATTGCATTGCTGGTCAGCGTGACGGTGCGCCCTGCGTCGATTTCGATATCGACGGTCACGTCGGTGCCGCTGGTTGTGCTGAACAGCGTCACGCCGTTGAACTGGGTGTTGGTAAGGATGTCGTTGATCTGACCGCGCAGCTCGTCGACTTCCTGATCCATGAAGCTGCGCGCTTCGGTGTCGTAAGTGCCGGTGCTCGACTGCACGCCCAGCTCGCGGATGCGCTGGAGCATGTTGGCCACTTCGTCGAGCGCGCCTTCGGCTGTCTGGGCAAGCGCGATACCGTCGCTGGCGTTGCGGATGCCCTGGTTGAGCGCGCGGATCTCCGAGGTGAAACCGGTTGCGATTGAGAGGCCTGCGGCATCGTCGCTGGCGCCGTTGATGCGGCGGCCGGTGGAAAGGCGCTCCATCGCGGTGCCGAGCATTTCGTTGGCGCGCATCGAAGCGTTCTGGGCGCGCAGTGCCGAGATATTGGTGTTGATCACTGACATTGGTCTTCTCCGGTATAGCGTCCCGCAGCGAAGGTGTGAGCGCTGCTGGTGATGCTAAGAGCGACCATCGTCCGCGATGTTTAAGCGCGCCGTTCAATTTCATCCGCAATCAACCGGTGGTGGCTATATAATGGGTGCGCGAGGCGAGAGCCGAGCGGGCCTACGTATTCGCACGGGGGCTTAAATTTGCGCTATCTTGGACGGGCACCCGGCAAATCCTTTCCGGCACGAAGACCGGAACGGAAAGAAAAGGCCGAACGCACCCGCCATGTTTCATTCTCAACACTTCTCGCAGGCCAACCTCGCTGACGGTGAGGGCGCGTTTGCGATCGATCCCGAACTTCTGGAGCGGCATAGTGCGCTGCTCGGCAGCACCTTGCCGCTGCTCGCACGCGATTGGCAGGGCGCGCGTCTGATGCTCGGAGAAGACGGGCGGTTTGGCTGTCCGCCAGGTGGCCGACGCGAGGACCGGATCGAGGTCGACCTCACGCACAGCGAGACGACCATGCTTCGCTGGCTAGGCGAACACCGCATTGCGCTTTCATATCGCAGCGATGCCCCCGATGCTGCGCGTGCGGCCCTTCTGGCCGCCGCCTCTCAAGGGGGATTGCCGATCGCGGGCGACGATCACAGTCTGGCATTGCTCACCCTCGCACAGCGTATTGCGGGGAGTGAGATACCGGTCCTGCTCGAAGGGCCGACCGGCACCGGCAAGGAAGTTTTCGCGCGGCTGGTCCATCGTCTCTCGCGCCGATCGAAAGGCAAATTCGTCGCGGTCAATTGCGCTGCGATGCCCGAAGCGATGCTCGAGGGTTTGTTGTTCGGCCATCGTAAGGGCGCCTTCACCGGCGCGGGCGAGGCGCGCGAGGGTCTGTTCCGTGCAGCTGACGGAGGAACGCTGCTGCTCGACGAGATCGGCGAGCTCCCGCTCGCGCTGCAATCGAAGATGCTGCGGGCATTGCAGGAAGGCGAAGTTCTCCCGCTCGGCGCGACTACGCCGGTCAAGGTCGATGTGCGGATCGTCGCCTGTACCAATCGCACGCTTTCCGCCGAAGTCGAGGCCGGGCGGTTCCGTGAGGATCTGCTCTATCGCCTAAACGTTTTCCCCCTTGAGCTCGCCGCCCTGCGCGAGCGGCGCGGCGATATCGCGCCGCTCGCTTTCGGGATGCTCCTGCGCCACGGATGCCGCGAGGGACAACCCGGCTGGATCGCCGGGCAGGCTCTCGCCCTCCTCGAAAGCCATGTCTGGCCGGGCAATGTTCGCGAGCTCGAAAACGTTATCCGCCGGGCAATCCTGCTCGCGGGCGAATCGCATCAGATCGGGTCGGAGCATATCGTGTTCGAACAGCCGGTGCGCTCGCTGGCCGAGCCGGCTTCAGTACCCACACCCGCCCGGGTGACCGGTCGCACACTGTCCGACGTCGCATTCCAATCCGAAGCGCAAGCGATCCTCAACGCGCTCGAAACCCATGGCGGCCACCGCGCACGCACTGCCAAGAGCCTCGGGATATCCGAGCGCACGCTTCGCTACCGTCTCGCATCGATGCGCGATTCCGGTCTGCTGGCCGCAGGCGGTGAGGCATGAGCGCCGTCCGCCCCACGTCCGGCGTCCAGGACATTATGGCGTTGCGGCAGGAAGTGCTCGCTCGCAGCAAGGCGCTGCAGGACGTTCGCGCCGCGAGCGAGGCTGGCACGGTGCCCGCCACCGCAGACCCGACGGGCGGCTTTGCCGATACGCTCGGCGATGCATTGAAGCAGGTGAGCGCGGTGCAGCAACGTTCGGGCGAGATGCAGGCTGCCTACGAGCGAGGCGAAGTCACCGATATCGCGCAGGTCATGCTTGCGCGTCAGGAAGCGGGCGTAGCATTCGAAGCGACGCTGCAAGTGCGCAACAAGCTGCTTTCCGCCTACCAGGAAATCATGCGGATGGGAGGCTGATAGATGGCCGACACCACCAGTCCGGTCCCCGCCGAAGGGACCGCAATCGAACCTACTGTCACGGCGCAGCCTGTGTCTATCGCTCCTGATCGCCTGCGTGATTGGGCGAACACGTTCATGGGCCAGCCCGCGATCAAGCGCGCTCTCCCCGCGATCGCCGGGCTTGCCGGAGTGCTGGTGCTCGCCGCGCTTTACTTCGCGATTGCATCCGGGCCGCAGCGTATCCTCTATTCGAACCTTTCCGACGGGGAACGCGCCAAGGTGGTCGAAACGCTTGAGCGCGGCGGTATCGGATATGCGATCGACAATGCGACCGGTGTGCTCACTGTGTCGGAAGACGATCTGTACCGCGCGCGCATGCTGGTCGCGAGCGACGCCGGGATCGCCGCTCCCGAAGGCGCGAGCGAGATGCTCGACGCGATACCCCTTGGCTCAAGCCGCACCCTCGAAGGCGAACGCCTCCGATTGGCGCGCGAACGCGAGCTCATGCTTACGATCCGCGAAATCGACGGTATCGAGTCGGTTCGCGTGCACCTTGCGACCCCTGAACGTTCGGTCTTCGTGCGCGATGCGAGCGCGCCAACCGCTTCCGTCATGGTCCGGCTCGTGAGCGGCCGGTCGCTCGGTCAGAGCCAGGTCGAGGCAATCGTGAATCTCGTGTCGGGATCGGTCCCCGGTATGACGCCTGAGGCCGTGCGCGTGGTCGACCACAACGGGCGCCTTCTCTCTTCCGCACGCGAGGCCGAGCTCGACGGGCTGCTGCTTCAACGGGAATTCGAAAGCAAACTCCACGAGCAAGTCACCGCTCTGCTCACTCCGTTACTCGGCGAAGGAAACTTCTCCGCCCAGGTGCAGGCCGAGCTTGACCATAGCGAGGTCACGGCCGCGCGCGAGACCTATGACAAGGAAGGCGTGGTGCGCAGCGAAACCGAACGCAGCGCAACCCGGATTGCGGGCGGAGAAGTCGGCGGTGTCCCCGGCGTCACTGCAAACACGCCTCCACCCGATGCCGAAGTGGTCGACGCTCCACCCGAAGCCACCGAAACGGCGGTTGCGGCCAATACGAAGGGCGACAGCGACACCGCGATCCGCCGGGATTACGAAGTCGGTCGCGAGGTCGCAGTGACCAGCACCGGCCCCGGTTCACTTACCAAACTCTCGGTCGCTGTCGCGGTGAGTGACGAGGCGCTGAAGGCAGCCGCACCGCTGACTGCCGAAAAATTGCAGGCGCTGGTGAGCGCTGCTGTGGGCGCAAACGATGCGCGCGGTGACCAGGTCGAGGTCGTCGTCAGCGCATTCGGCACCACGGAAATTGCCCCGCTCGCCTTTTACGAGCAGCCATGGTTTGCGATGGCGCTGCGTTACGGCACCGCGTTGATTGCTGTCCTGCTCGTTCTGTTCCTCGTCGTACGCCCGCTTATGAAGGGCATTCGCGGTCCGGCAGTGGCCACCTCCAAGGGAGAAGACGAGGCAAGTGAAGACGAGGCCGAAGCCGGTTCGGTAGATGTAGACAAAGCCGTTTCTCACGCCAGCCTGCAACAACAGGTCGAGCTTGCCCGCCAACTCGCCGCCTCGCAGCCAGACCGCGCGGTCGAGGCGCTACAGCGTATGCTGGAACCGCCACCGGAAAAGGCGGCTGCGTCATGAGCGTCGCAAGCGAAGCCGCGACCAGGCAGGCACCGTCAGGAGTGATGAGCCGAACGGACCGGGCAGCAGTGTTTCTCACCCTGCTCGGCGAAGAAGAGGCCGCCAACCTGCTCGCCCGAATGGGGCCGTCCGAGCTCCAGCGGCTCGGCAGGGCGATGTGCGCGCTCGGCGAAGTCGGGCAAGATGGCATCGCGGAAGCATTGGCGGATTTCGTTACGGAGGCCGAACGCGAAGTCCTGCCAGCGCGCGATCGCTCGGCGGAAATGCGCAGGCTGCTCGAACGCTCGCTCGGGCCGACCAAGGCCGAGAGTATGATGCGGCGTATCGAACCGGAAGCAAGGCCGCGCACGATCGAAATAGCGCGTTGGCTCGCGCCTGCCGTCCTTGTGCATCTGATCGAGGAAGAGCACCCGCAGGTGATCGCCGCCCTCCTCCTCATGCTCGAACCCGAACCTGCAGCCGAAGTGTTGTCCGGCCTTCCCGGTGCGCAGCAATCGCTCGTGGTAGAGCGCATTGCCCGGATCGGGCCGGTCTCGACGCGTGCGATCGAGATGATCGACAGACTGCTGACCCAGCGCATTGGCGCGAGCTTCGGCGCGGACGCGCTTGCGCTTGGCGGCCCGCGCGAGGCGGCAAATCTCATCAACCTTGCTGCGGGCGAGGTGCGCAACGTCGTACTGCCCGCCATCGCCCAGCGCGACCCGCCGCTTGCCGAGGCGATCGAAGAGGAGCTCTTTACATTCGAGATGCTGTTCACGCTCGATCCGCAGGCAATGGGCCGCCTGCTGCGCGACGTCGACAACGAGAAGCTGGTCGATGCGCTGAAGGGCCTATCCAAACAAGAGCGCGAACCGTTCTTCGCCGCCATGTCGAGCCGCGCCGCAGATGGCATCAAGGACGAGATCGAGCTGCGCGGAAGGCTCGCCCGGTCCGAGGTCGAAGCGGCGCAGCGCGCAATCGTCGAAATCGCGCGGCAGCTCGCGGACGAAGGCGAAATCGTGATCGGAGACGACAGTGGCGAATTCGTCTGAGTGGATTCAGAACCTTGCCGCATCCGGCAGTGGCCAACCCGTTTGGCTCTCTGCCCTAACCAGTCCTGCCGAATTTGCCGAAGGGCCGCCATTTGCGCGCAAGCCCCTCTCCATGGCTCCCGAGCCGCCGCCGGCCGAACCCGAGGCCGCGATTGCCAAGGCTCGCGAGGAAGGCGAGGCTGCGGGACGTGCCGCGGCGCAGGCCGAGTATCGCAAGGCCGATGAGAACCGCCGTGCCCTGCAACTGGCTTTCCGCGCGCTCGACCAGGCGGCGATGGACGCGCTGGCGGCCGAGCTCACCGAAACCGTGATCGAGCTGTGTGGGCAAGTGCTTAGTGAGTGCGCGATCGAAAAACAGCAGCTTTCCGAACGCGCACGCGCTGCGGCCATGCTCCTTGGGGGAGCGCCGGAACATATGAAACTGCGCTTGCATCCAGACGATATCGGCGAATTGGGCCATGCAGCCCTCGAAGGCATGCAATGCGTGGCCGATCCCGAACTGCCGCGCGGCTCGCTAAGGCTGGAGAGCCCGGATGGAGAAGTCCATGACGGCCCCGACCAGTGGCGCCGTGCCATTGCCGAGGCGCTCCGCGGATGATCGAGGTCATGCAGATCGAGCTTGCGCGCATGCGTAAGGTGCACATTGCAGCCGGACCGGTTCGCACGGGCCGGGTCGTCAGCTGCGATGGAGGGATGATCGAGGTCGCGGGCCTGCCGCTTCCCATCGGTTCGCTCGGAGCAATCGAGAACGAGGATGGCGGGCAGTCGCTCGCCGAGGTGATCGGGTTTCGCAGCGGTCATTCGCTTATGATGCTGCTCGGAGACACTGTTCTCCTGCGGCCAGATGCCGCAGTTCGCGCGCTTGGCAATCCCGGCTCGGTGCGGCTGGGCAATGCGCTGCTCGGTCGTGCGGTCGACGGGCTGGGCAAACCCATCGATGGAGGGCCGCCACTGGCGTTGACCGAGACATGGTCGCTGGCCGGCCAGCGCGAGGGCGCGCTCGAACGTGCTCCTGTCACGAGGCCATTCGATTGTGGGGTGCGTGCCATCAATGCGCTCGCGACGATGGGCGTGGGACAGCGGCTCGGCGTGATAGCGGGTTCGGGCGTCGGCAAGTCCGTGCTGATCGACACGATCGCCGGCCATGCAGAGGCCGATGTGATCGTCGTCGCGCTGATCGGCGAGCGTGCGCGCGAGGTTTCCGATTTCGTCGCCCGGCACATGGAAGGTCCGCGGCGCGGCCGGATCGTCGTGGTCGCGGTCCCGGCAGATCATGCGCCAAACCTGCGCCTTCGCGCCGCGCAATATGCCAGCGCGATAGCCGAATACTTCCGCGCGCAGGGCAAGAATGCATTGCTGATCGTCGACAGCCTGACGCGTGTTGCCCATGCGGCGCGCGAGCTGGCCCTGCTGCTTGGCGAACCCGGGGCCGCCCGAGGCTATCCTCCTTCCGCACTTGCCACGATAACGCGGCTGGTCGAGCGCGCCGGCAATTCGGCGCGAACCGGCGGAGCGGTGACGGGGCTCTACACCGTGCTCGCCGACGGAGACGATGCACAGGACCCGGTTGTCGATACCGCGCGCGCGATTCTCGACGGACACATCCTGCTGTCCCGCGAGCTTGCCCAGCGCGGCCATTATCCTGCGATAGACGTGCCCGCTTCGCTGAGCCGGGTGATGGATGACCTTGTCGAACAGCAAATCGCCGAGGCGGCGCGACGCGTTCGGGCGCTCGTCTCCGCGCGCGAGGAAAACCGCGATCTCGTACTTATGGGAGCATACCGTGCGGGCTCCGATCCGCTGGTGGATGCGGCGCTTGAGCATTCCGCGGCAATCGATGCGTTCCTGACGCAGGAGCGGGGCGAGGCGGTCGGCCTTGAGCAGAGCCTCGTCGCCTTGCGAGAGCTTGCAGCCAATGCGTGAACGCCGCCGCCTTGCACTCGTGAAACGCCAGAAGGTGCTTGCCAATGTCGCCCGGCGCGAGGCCATGGGGGCCTTGGCAGGTGCCATCGGGGTGGAAGCGCGCAGCGCAGCGCTTGCCGAAAAGAGCAAGGCGCTTTCCCGGCAGTATCGCGCAGATCCCGGACAGTCTGAAGGGGACGAGGTACGCGCCCTTGCGAAGTTTGCAGGCGCACTTGCCGATATCGCGAAGGAGGCGGATTGCGCACGCGTCGACGCCGGACGGCAGGCGGAAATGAGACAGCAGGCGCTCGCCGCAGCCGAGACGCGCATCAAACGTCTCGATGCTCGTGAAAAGGCGGCGCGGGCGGAGCTGGAAAAGGCGATCGAGCGGCGCGCGCAGGCCGCCAACGCCGAGATGGCACGCAAGTTGCTGAGATAGTCACGACGATCGCGTCACACCGAAATGCCGCCAAGCAGGATAACCCGCAATGATCCCGATTCAGCCAGAAACCTCGATCCGTTCGCACCCGCCCGGCGCACCGCTGGCGCTGGGCAGTGACCCGACAAGGCCCGGGCTGGAAGGAACGCCGTCGAATGAGCAATCTTACGTGCAAGACGCCGGAAGCGCTCGAATACCTGAGTTCTCTGCACTGCTGGGCGCGCAGCTAGACCCTGCTCTGCAATCGCCGCTTTCGAGCGATCTTGCTAGACCGAGGACCGCCGATCGATCCTCGGAGCCGACCCCGCAGGAAGTACTCGACCGGCCCAGCGAAGGAGATGATCAGTCTTCGCCTGCGCAGCCGGGCGGCAGGGTCTTGCCGCCAGCCGGATCGGATTTGCCGGAGCGCGACCCTCTTGCTCGGCAGGTGTCCTCAACCGTGCCGCCGGCGGATCTTCGCCAAACCGCCCCGAATGAAGACAGGCCCGCGGCCCGAGCGATCGGGAATTCAAGCGATCCCGTAGGCGCGCGAGGCGTTGCGCTGGCAACCCTGCCTGGAGAGACATCTGCTCGACCGTCCAAGGCGCCGCCGGGTGCGATCTCGCCTGCCGAAGCTGCCCCCAAGAAGCCAGAGGTTCCTGAGCCCATAGATCCGACTGCGGAATACTCCGGCCTGAGCCATGATGGGAAAGATGATGAGGCCATCGGCGCACGCTTTGACGTTACGCACGTCCGCGTCGATCGTGATCCACAGCCCGACTTCGAAGCGGAAACCGCTCGAGCCACTGATATAAAACGGAATTTGCCCGAAACGGCGGAGCATACGCCTGCCGAAAAGCCGCTTGCGTATTCCAGCATGGCCACCGCCGCTTTGCGGGCTCAGCAGCGGTCGACGTCGCGCGCGCGCGATGGATCCCCGAATGTTCAAGCAGCTGCGCAAGAAACATTGACCGCGACCGGGCGTCGCACGCTGCATTCGCCTTTGGGCGAACGTCCAGCACAAGCCTTCGCTTCGGCGCGCGAGCAAGGTTCTTTCGGTGGTGAGCCCCAGTTCGAACCCCGTTCCGCCCATCCGGCCCAGACCGGATCAGCACCGGTTTCGAATCAAGGCTCCCCTTCCTTGCAATCCGTGATGGTGCCGCAACCATCTGCAACGCTCGCACACGCTGCTCCGGTTCCGCTAGCGCCTGAAATGCGAATCCAGCCCGATCTTGGCCACGCCATCGATCAGCTGGCCGAAGCCCGCGAGACAGGGCGCAACCTGCGGCCCGAACTGGCGCTCAGGCACAGCGAGTTCGGTCTCGTCAACATGCGGATCGAAGCGATCGGCGCGGACCTTCGTGCAACGCTCAACAGCCGGGACCCGGCCTTCGCTCCGGCCATGCAGGCAGCGCTTGCGGAGCGCACCATCATCGCGCCGACCGACACCGGGCAATCCGCGCAGCAGCGGGGCAGCGACCAAGGCGGCGGTCATGGGCCTGCCGGGCAGGGTATGAGCGGCCAGACCGGTTCTGGCTCGGATCCGCGCTACGGGTCTTCCCCAGGGTCGGGTCACGCATCGAGTAAACCATATCCGGGGCAGGACGACGTGGCGGGGCAGGCTTCCGGAGCGCCCACACATCGCTCCGGGTCTTCCGACAAGACTGAGGGGCGCAATCGAGGCGTCTTTGCCTGATCGCCCGCAAGCGGAACCGCGAGGAAGTGAGACGCGATGGCCAAGGACAAGAAAGACGAAGACGAGAAACCCAAGGGCGGTGCGATGAAGATCATCGTTATGGCGATCGTCCTGCTGGCCATTGGCGCGGGCGGTGCCTATGGCGCCTTTGCCGCCGGGTTGCTTGGCGGGGAGGGCGAAAGCGGCCCGGATATCCCGCAATTTGTACGCAAGGGAGAAGCCGATCCTTACGAGTTGCCGTCCAAAGGCGGAGGCAAGGACGAGGCGCCTGTAGTCTACGGCGACGGCGGAAGCGAGTATCGCACCGCCTATTACAGCTTCGAAGAGAGCTTCACCTCGAACCTCGCGGATTCGCCGGGACTGATCCAGGTCGACCTCGCAGTATCGACCCAGCGCGATGGGCGTGTGCTGCTTTGGGTCAAGAACCACGAATTGGCGATCCGCTCGGCGATCCTCGCGCAACTAGCCGCGACACCCGAGGCCGAGGTGTATTCGGTCGAAGGCAAGAAAAAGCTTTCCGAGCGCCTGACCAAGGCCATCAACGAAGTGCTCGAGGAAAAGGAAGGTTTCGGCGGAATCGAAGCCGTGCATTTCAAAGGGTTCCTCGTCCAGTGAGCATGCCCATCGACAACAGCCAGGCATTCGCCGCCGCCAGACCGGTCGCGCAGCATTGCGCCGAATTGGTGACGCGCGGGCCGCGTCCTGAAGAACGCGCCGAGGCGCTCGCCGCATGGCGGCGGGATCTTGCGAGCGTTCTTGCTCGCGATTTGGCGCAGCTGCTCTCGGGCGACCGCCCCAAGGTGAGCATCGGTGAGCCCGAGACGCTTACCGGCAAGGAAGCGTTCGAGCGCATAGGGCCGGTGGCGGCGTACAGCCTGCTGCGTTGCGGAGAGAGCCAGACCACAGTGCTGCTCTCGTTCGACTTTGCCACGGCGATCGCGCTCACCGATCGTTCGTTCGGCGGTGAAGGCAAGCCGGTCGAAGACATTCCAGAACAGCTGCCTCGATCGGCCACTTTGCTGGTTGAACAATTCGCAGTCCTTACAGCGCGTGCAATCGGCGCGGCGGGCGATGGCGAGGCGGGCGACGCTACCAATGCGTCCGTGAGCGGAGACGTTATCGCCCGCAGCGACAGCGCGGCGCGGCTGAAGCCGTTCGGTCCGGATACCGAATGCGCGGTGCTGACAGTCCAAATCTCTGCAGGAGCGGACCTGTCGTGGAGCGCGCTGCTGGCGCTCCCGGCAGACCGTCTCGACATCCTTCTTCCCGGCACCGACCGCACGTGCGGCCAACGGCAAACGCTGTCGCCCGAAACGGCCGCGACCAAACGACCGTTCGCGCGCATCCCGTTGACGCTCGAAGCGGTCCTTGCCGAGATAGACCTCTCTCTTGGGCGGCTTGGAGCCTTGAAGCCCGGAGATGAAATCCCGCTCGCAATGCCGCGCACTGTCCCGCTCAAGGTGGGAGAGGAGGTATTCGCCCATGGCACCCTCGGCACGTTCGAGGATCGCATGGCGCTGCGGCTGACCGCCAATCCTTCACCTGGAGTTTCATCATGACCGCTCACCCAAGCGCGCTTCACCGCTTTGGCGATGTTTCAGTGCGCCTTTCGGTTGAATTGGGCCGCGCCGACCTGCCTTTGAAAGAGGTGCTCGCGCTCGGCGAGGGAAGCGTCGTTCCGCTCAACCGTCTGACCGACGAATTGCTCGACGTAACCGCCAACGGCAAGGTCATCGCGCGCGGTGAAGTCGTTGCGCAAGACGGGCGGTTTGCGCTGCGCATCGTCAGCCTTGAAGGCGGAGACGAAGAGGAAGCAGAGCCAGCGGACGCCTCCGATACTTCGCCTGCTGGTTCCAAACAGCCATGATGGCCGAATACATCCTTCGTCTTGCGCTGCTGCTCCCGCTGCTCGCGCTGCTGATCTGGGGGAGCCTGAGGCTCACGAAGTTCCTCCAGACGCGGATGGTAGGCGACCCCGCGGAGGCGCAGTCGCTCCGCCTCGTCCAGACGAGCCTGATCGCGCCGGGCCTGAAGCTCGCCGTAGTACGTTTCCATGACCGCGAGATCCTGATCGGCTGTTCCCGTCAGGGGCTTGTAAGGCTCGGCGAGAGCGAGGCTCGCAGCGGCATATCGCAGGCGACGGAGGACAGCTGATGCGCCTCCGCATTCTCATCGCGGGACTGGCCTGTCTCGCCGCATTAACCATGTTTGCCCTGTCCGATGCAGCCCTCGCCGCCGGCCCGGCGGTGGACACGCCGGGAATCGGGAGCGCGATCGAACGCGCGCTCGGGAGCGAGGGTGCGGGCGAGGATACGCCCTTGAGCTTCTCGCTCCAGCTGCTCGTGCTGATGAGCCTGCTCACCATCCTGCCCGCCCTGGTGCTGATGATGACGAGTTTCTTGCGCATTCTCGTCGTGCTCACGATCCTGAGGCAGGCGATTGGATTGCAGGGCTCCCCGCCGACACAGGTGCTGGTCGGCCTTGCGCTGTTCCTCTCGCTGTTCGTGATGGCGCCAACGCTCTCACAGGTAAACACGTCGGCAATTGAGCCCTATGCCGCCGGGGCGCTGACTGCCGACGCGGCGATTGCGAGTGCGGGCGAGGCTTTCCACGCGTTCATGATGCAGCAAACGCGCGAGGCAAACCTCATCATGTTCGCCGACATTTCAGGAGTGGGAGCCTTCGCGGATCCGCAAGACATACCGTTTTCGATACTGCTTCCCGCCTTTGTGACCAGCGAGCTCGAAACCGCATTCCAGATCGGCTTCATGCTGTTCCTGCCTTTCCTCGTGATCGACCTCGTGGTGGCAAGCGTGCTGATGAGCCTAGGGATGATGATGCTGTCACCCACCATCGTGTCGCTGCCGTTCAAGCTGTTGCTGTTCGTGCTGGTCGATGGCTGGGCGCTGCTGATGGGCAGCCTTGCGATGAGCTTTGGATAGGAGCGCGCCATGCAGGAAGACGCGCAGCTCCTCGCGCTTGCCGACCAGACCCTTTGGGTGACCGCGCTCATTGCCGGTCCGGTGCTGCTCGCGGCGCTTACCGTCGGTCTCATCGTCGGGATCATCCAGGCGGCAACCTCGGTGAACGAGCAGACACTGACCTTCGTGCCGAAGCTGATGATCGTCGCGCTCGTCTTCGTGGTGCTGGGGGGCACGATGATGGCGCTGCTGGGCGATTTCCTGCGCGAGATATTTGCGCAGGTCGCGCAGATTTCGGCCTGATCGGAGCGCGCGGGGCGATGGAGACGCTCGATTTCGGACTGGGCGTGCTTGACGAGCAATTATGGCAGGTGCTGTTCCTATCGATCCGCTGTGGCGCAGCATTCCTCGCCGCGCCCATGATCGGCGGGATGGCGATACCGCCGACTGTGCGCGTGCTGCTCGCGCTCGCTTTCGGCCTGTTCATCGCTACGTGGATGCCACCGCCCATAACCCCGGAAATGCTAAGCTTTGCTGCATTCCTCGCCATTGCGCAGGAGGCGGTGATCGGCGCGGCACTGGGTGTGCTCCTCCAGATTGCCTTCGCCATCCCGCTTGTCGCCGCAGAGCAAATCGCGGGCACGATGGGTCTTGCGATCGCCACCTCGATCGACCCCAATAGCGGCGCGCAATCGGGTGCGCTTGGCACCTATTTCGGTCTGATCCTGACGCTCCTGTTCTACGCGATCGGTGCGCACCTGCTTTGGTTCGAGCTGCTGCTGGCCAGCTACCAGGTGCTGCCTGCCGGATCGTTCGTGTTCGACGCGGCGAGCGGGCGGGATATCGCGCTGTTCATGGGTTATGGCTTCGCGACCGCCGCACTGATCGCCTTTCCCGTTGTGCTGATCTTGCTGCTCGTCCAGATCGTCACCGGTGTCATCTCGCGTTCGGCCCCGGCGCTCAACCTGTTCGCGCTCGGCCTTCCCGCAGGCGTGCTCGCGGGGATTGCAGCACTCATCATCGTAATGCCCATCATCGTCGACCAGTTCGCAGCGCTGATCGAGGTGACGCTTGATCGCTCTGCCCAACTGGTCGAACAGACCGGAGCAATGCCGTGAGCGAGGACAATTCGGGCGAGAAGAGTTTCGAGCCGACGGAGAAGCGCAAGCGCGATGCCGCCAAAAAGGGCGACGTGCTGCGATCGCGCGAGGTCGGGACCGCAGCCGGGATGGCGACGGCAGCGCTCGCGATGATGCTCGCCGGGCCGTGGCTGTTCGCGAACATAGCGAGTGTCGCGCGCGGCAGTTTCGTGTTCGACCGGAGCGCGCTCGAAAACACTGCCCCTCAAGCCGCATTTGTCTCCGCTGCCGAGGCGCTGCTGCCGCCGATCATCGCGATCGGCCTTTCGGTCATGGTGGTGACGGTAGGTGCGCAATTGCTGCTGGGCGAAGGGCGTTTCGTGCCTTCGCAGTTGAAGCCAAAGGGATCGCGCATAAACCCCGTTACCGGCCTCAAACGGATATTCGGTCTTCAAGGGCTGATCGAGCTTGGAAAGAGCATCCTGAAGCTTGTCCTCCTCGCCAGCATTGCGTGGTGGTGGGCATCTGAAACCCTGCCCGAAATCATGGGCCTGGGTCGCGGCACGCTCGACGCGCAGATCGGCTACGCTTTCGACACCGGGATCACGCTTGTCGCGCTGCTCGTTGCCGGGCTGATCGTGATCGCGGTGGTCGATTATCCGCTTCAACGATTCCAACGCAACAAGCGCCTGCGCATGAGCCACAAGGACATGCGAGACGAGAACAAGCAGACAGAGGGCTCGCCCGAGGTCAAGATGGCGCGGCGCCAGCGCCAGCGCGATCTTGCGCGCGGGAGCGTGGGCAAGGCTATGAAGCAGGCGCAGTTCGTGATCGTGAACCCGATGCATTTCGCCGTGGCGCTGGTCTGGGATCCAGCGCTTGCGCCTGCACCGGTGGTGCTGGCGAAGGGGCGCGGTGAAACCGCGCTCGCGATGAAAGAGATCGCTGCCGAAGAGGGCCTGCCGGTATTGCAATATCCCGCGCTTGCCCGCTCGGTCTATTTCACGACGCGCGCCAACCAGATGGTCCGCGAAGAGCTTTATGTCGCGATCGCGGCGCTGGTTGCTTTCGTCCTCTCGTTGAAGCGTGGCGAGCACCCGCGCATGCCGGAAATCGAAGTGCCGTCAGAACTGCGCTTCGATTCCGAAGGAAGGCCGGACAAGGGGGCTGTTTGAACCGCTTAATCCTTGCGCGCTTAAGCCGTTCTAAGCGGCATGGAAAACATCGGCTCATCGATCATCGCATCGCTCGGCGCGGGCAGCGGCGTGAACTTCATCCAGTTGGCCGAAGACATTGCGTCCGCAAGCTACGCGTTCCAGCGTGACAACCTGTCGAACCGCATAGAGACGCTGGAAGCGAAGATCTCAGCCGCATCCTTGCTCCGCAGCTCGCTGAACGAGTTGGCTTCGGCGCTCGGCGACCGGGTCCGTAATGGCGACCTCGCTCCGCAGGCGAGTATTGGCGACCCTTCGATCGCCTCTGTAGGCATCGCAGCGGGGGCTACACCCAGCGGCTCCTTCTCACTCGAAGTCACGCAGCTTGCCCAGGCGCAGACGCTGGTTTCGAAAAGCTATTCGAGCGGCAGTGACTTCGTCGGCGAAGGCACGCTCAACATCCGTTTCGGCACCGCCGACGGCGCAAATTTCACCGAGGATGCCTCCCGCGCCGTGCTTGAAATCGCGGTCACCGCCGATGACACGCTCGAAACGCTCGCAGGCAAGATTTCCAGTGCGAGCGGCGGTGCGATCGAGGCTTATGTCGCACAAGGGACGGGCGGCGCGCAACTGGTCCTCAAAGGGGAAGAGGGTGCGGCCAACGGTTTCGTGCTCGAGGGGCAGAGCAGCGCGATCCTGCCGCTTAGCCAGCCGGGCGACCTCAGCTATCTCTCGTGGAATCCGGCGAGCGATGCGGGTGAATTGCGGCAAGCCTCGCGCGATGCGCTGTTCAAGCTCGACACGGTCGAGATGCGGAGCGCGGGCAACTCCGTTTCCGGCCTTCCCGAAGGCTTGTCGCTCGATCTCAAGTCGACCAATATCGGTTCGCCAACCACCATTTCCTTCGCGAATAACACCTCAGCGATCACGCAGGTGATGGGCGATTTCGTTGCCGCGCTGAACGATCTTGCCGCGCAGGTCAACGAGACCGCTGCGGCGCAGGGCGGTGCGCTGGGCAACGATCCGGGCGCGCGCGAGCTGAAACGCGATCTGGCGCGCCTGACGAACGAGATCGTGATGCCAGGCGCGGCCGAGGGCGAACCGCGCACGCTCGCCGATCTTGGTCTTTCCTTCACGCGCGAGGGCACGTTCCAGCTCGACACGGCTCGCCTCAATGCGACGCTTGCCGAAAGCCCCGAAGCAGCTGCGGCGATGTTCACCGCCGGCCCTTTCGGCGTGTTCGCGACCATCGATAACCTCGCGCGCGAAAATGCCTCGCGCTCCAGTCCCGGCTCGCTCGGTGCGTCTGTCTTGCGCTACGAAGCGCAGGTCGAGCGCAGCGACGAGCGGCTCGAACGCGTGGCCGAGCAGCAGGAAAAACTGCGCGAGCGGTTGACGAACAGCCTGGTTGCCGCAGAACGGAGCATCAGCACATCGCAATCGACGCTGACTTTCCTCGAGCAGCAAATCGATATCTGGAACAGCCGGAACTAGGCTGGCGCCATGCAGACGTTGTCCAAGAACCCCGCCGCCGCCTATCGCCGCGTCGATCTCGATGCGCGGATCGAGGCTTCGCAAGCCGAAAATCTCACGCGGCTGTGCCTCGAGGAAGTCGTGGGAGCGCTGGGGCAGGCTGAGGTGGCCCTCGAACGCGCGCCGGACTCAGCGCCGCGCGACGTAATCGCCCGCGCTCATTCGATCGCGTTGTGGCTTGCGCGATCGGTCGCGCCCGACAATCCGTTGCACAGCGCTCTGGTGCAATTCTATGGCGGGCTTGCCGCGCTTATCGCGCGCAACTTGTCGCAGCCCAAGCTGGACGAGATCCGCCAGGCGCGGGACGATTTTGCCGACTTGCTTGCCGCCGTCTAGGCGATGAAATCGCGGATGATACGGGCCGCATCGCCGGGATCCTGAAAAGGATGGAAATGGGTCATGTCGGGGCGATAAAGGTCTTCGCCCTGCGGGAGGATCGTAGCGAGCTGCGACCAGGTGGGTGAGCCTTTGAAATCGTGGAAATCGAGCTGCTTTGCCCGAACGACCAGAACCGGGATGTCGACGCCTTTCGCAGCATCGTGGATGCCCCTGTTGCTCCGGCTCGATCCGTAGACGCTGGCTTCCATTTCGGGGAGACAGGCGAGTTCGTAGCCTTCGCCATTGGCGCGCGGGAGGAGACCATGGCGGCAGTAATCCTCGAAAACACGTGGGTCGAATAGATTGTAGGGATCGCGGTCGCGGAAACGTTCGATCATCGCTTCGGGGCTGTCGAAATCGCGTTTGCGCCGCGCAGCCGGATGAGGTTTGTCGGGCGTGAAGAGCGGCGTGCCGTCTTCGTAGTATTCGGGCGCGAGAATGACCGGATCGAACAGGACGAGCTTGCTGAAAACTCCGGGCATGTCGGCGGCGCATTGGAGCAGGATATGCGCTCCCATCGAGTGGCCGACACCAACCGCGTCGCTAATTCCAAGCTGGCGGAGCAGGCCGCAAACGTCGCTCACCAATACGCCCCAGTGTTCGATCGGTCCGCCGCCCGACCGGCCATGTCCACGGAGGTCGATCGAAATCACCCGCCGGTTCGGGAAATGCTCGATCACCGCCTCCCAGACTCGCGCATGGAATCCCGTCGCGTGAGCGAAAATGAGCGGCGGCTCTTCATTGCCCGGTGCGCCCGCCCATTCGAAATAGGCGAGTTCGATCCCGTTGACGCTGCGCGCGCGTAGAAACGGGGTCACGCTCGGGTGGGCTCCGGCTCGGATACGGACGGTTGGGCTGCGACACTCGGGAGCGCCGTCTTCAGCAGGAAGTAACCGAGCACAGCCGCTACGAGCGAACCCGACAGCACGCCCAATTTCACAGCATCCACCTGAGCCGCGCTGTCGAAGGCGAGATTGCCGATGAACAAGCTCATCGTGAAGCCGATCGCTGCAAGCAGCGAGAGGCCGTGAATTTGCCGCCAGTTCACATTCTCGGGCAGCGTAGCAAGTCCTGTCTTCACCGCGATCCACGCGAAGCCGAAGATGCCGACCTGCTTGCCGATAAGGAGGCCGAGCGCGATGCCGAGCGGCAGCGGTGCAAGGAGGTCCGAAGGCGAGATGCCATGAAGCGAAACGCCCGCATTGGAAAAACCGAAAATCGGAATGATGATGAAGGCAACCCACGAATGCAGGCCGTGCTCCATCTTTTCGAGCAGCCTTTCGCCCCGGCGCGATACCATCGGGACGCACATCGCCGCGGCGACGCCCGCGAGCGTCGCGTGGACGCCCGACTTGAGCACGAAATACCACATCAGGACCGTCAGCAGGACGTAGGGAATGCGCGAGCCGAACTTGGCGCGGCCCACCAGTGCGAGTACGAGCAGCGTGAAGCCTGCGCTCATAAGCATGTCGAGCTTCAATTCGCCCGAGTAGAACAGCGCGATGATCGTGATTGCGCCGATATCGTCGATCACGGCGACAGCAAGCAGCAGCGCTTTCAGAGCGACGGGCACGCGGGGCCCCAGAAGCGACAGGATGCCCAGCGCAAAGGCGATATCGGTTGCGGCAGGGATCGCCCAACCGTTGATCGTTTCAGGCGAGTTCCAGTTGAATCCGAGGAAGATCAGCGCGGGGATCGCCATCCCGCCGATTGCGGCGATCAACGGCAGCGATGCCTTGTCCCAGCTCGAAAGCTGGCCTTCGAGCACTTCGCGTTTCACCTCGAGGCCGATGAGAAAGAAGAAGATCGCCATCAACCCGTCGTTGATCCACAGCAGCAGAGGCTTGTCGATCGCGAACGCGCCGTAGGAGAGGTTGAGATTCGTGCCGAGCGCCTCGAAATAGCCGACGCCCGCCGGGGTGTTGGCAATCAGAAGGGCGAGCGCGGCGGCGACGATCAAGACGATGCCGCCCGCGCTTTCCTGCTGCAAAAAGTCCTTCAGCGCTGCTCCAACGCGGTCAATCATGGGAAATCCCGTCCTGCAATCTGTGAGATATTGTTACCTTGCGAATTCAACGCGGAATTCGCCATTACGTGCCCGAAAATCGTCCGAATTCATACGGATTTCGGAAGGGCAAGCATATTCAATGGTGTAGCGGTGGGAATGGCGGCCCGCGATTGACAATTGCCGCGCTGTGGGGGAACGCGCTTGGGCACCGTCCGTTTGCGCAACGCCAGTCTTCTCCCGGAGAATATTCGTGTCCGACAATCCCCCTGCAGGCCCGGTCGACCAGACCGCGTTTCGCAAGCTCATGGGACTGTTTGCGACCGGCGTATGCGTGATCTCGTTTTCGAAGGAGGGAGAGGCCGGGATTTCGGGCATGACCGTGAATTCACTCGTTTCGGTTTCGCTCGATCCGATGCTGGTGTGTTGGAGCCTGCAGAACTCGGCGAGCCAGTACGAGGAATATCTCGAGGCCGAGGAATTCGCGATCAGCATCCTCGCCGACGACCAGCAGGCGCTCGCCCGGCGCTATGCGGCGCGCGGCGACACGGCACTGAGCTCTGCCGACTTTTCCCGTACAAAGCGCGGCCTTCCCGTGATCCGCGATGCGCTGGCGACTATCGAATGCAAGCGCTGGGCCGCCTATCCGGCGGGCGACCACACGATGATCCTCGGCGAAGTGCAGGCGATGGAAGCGCCGGGTAGCGATGTCGAACTGCGCGCGCTCGGCTTTTTCGGCGGACGCTTTTTGACGATCGGGGCGTAGGCCATCGAAAGCCGCGCGGCCTAGTAGAGGATCATCTGCGTGCAGCGGAACAGCGCGAGCTTACGCCCGGTTTCCTCATGCGTGACCACCGAAGACCAGACCTGCGTGGTGCGCCCGAGATGCTCGGCATCCGAGCGGGCGAAGAGCGTGCCGTCCGAGGCTGAGCCGAGGAAATTCGATTTCAATTCGATCGTCGTATAGCCCGTCGCGCCTTCGGGCAGGACCTGCCCCGCGGCAAATCCGCAAACCGAATCGGCCAGCGCGATCATGCTCGCAGCGTGCAGCGCCTTTGCGCCGGAGCGAAGATGGTGCTGGCGGATCGGCATGCGTGCTTCCAGCCAGCCTTCGCCTTCGTCGACCAGTTCGATGCCCATATGCGGGACAAGGCCGCCACCCGGCGGATCGAAACGGGTGTCGGTCATCTTCGAAGGTGCTCCGCGTGCCACGCGATGTGCTCGGCCATGAATGTCGAGATGAAGAAATAGGAATGGTCATAGCCAGCTTGCATACGGACAGTTCCTTTCATGCCGGCGACCTCCATTGCCTGCGAAAGCAATTCTGTCCGCAATTGCTCTTCGAGAAATTCGTCAGCCAAACCCTGATCGACGAGGATCTCGTCCTTGCGCGCTCCGTCCTCGATCAGGGCCACTGCATCGTTTTCGCGCCAAGCAGCCCGATCTTCTCCCAGATAGCGGCTCAATGCCTTCTCGCCCCAAGGCACCTGACCCGGTGCGACGATGGGACTGAACGCGCTGATCGAGCGAAAACGATCGGGATTGCTCAAGCCGATGGTGAGCGCTCCGTGGCCGCCCATCGAATGTCCGGTTATCGATTGACGGGCCATATCGAACAGGCAGTTCGCAGCAATCAAATCCGGAAGTTCGCGCTCTAGATAGCTGCGCATCCGATAATTTTGCGACCACGGTTCTTCTGTGGCGTCGACATAGAATCCCGCCCCCTTACCGAAATCGTATTCCTCGGCAATATCGGGTACGGAATCGCCGCGGGGCGATGTATCAGGCGCGATGAACACGATCCTGTGCTTGGCGCATGCTGCACGATACTCGCCCTTCTCCATGACATTGGCATGAGTGCAGGTGAGACCGGAGAGATACCAGAGAACCGGGAGCTTTTCGCCGTCGTCATGCGCGGGCACGAAAATGGCAAAGGTCATGTCACAGCCGGTGACGTGCGATCGGTGCCGGTAGACGCCTTGAACGCCGCCGTGCGACTTCGTTTCGGAAACGGTTTCGATCTTCACGTCAGACCTCTACCGGCGTGAAAGCGGTCGCCGCGTCTCCGGTATTGGGTGTGCCGGCAGCGTCCATCACGAGCAGCTTCACTTCGCCTCTGCGCGCGCAGGGCCGATGCTCTGTCCCCGCAGGCACGACGATGAGATCGCCAGCCAACATGCGCTCGGTCCGGTCGCGGAACTCCATGTCGAGCTCGCCTTCGATCACGAGGAAAAGTTCGTCGGTCTCGTCGTGTATATGCCAGTGAAACTCGCCCTCGACCTTGGCGAGCCGCACCTCGTTGTCGTTGTAGCGCGCGGCCAGGCGCGGTGCCCAGTGATCGGAGAACAGCGCGAACTTATCGTCGAGGCAGACTTTTGCTGGCGTGGCCATCAGTAGACCACCACGCTGCGGATGCTCTCCCCCGCATGCATCATGTCGAAGCCCTTGTTGATTTCCTCAAGAGTCAGCCGGTGCGTGATCATGGGGTCGATCTGGATGCGTCCATCCATGTACCAGTCGACGATCTTGGGAATATCGGTCCTGCCTCTCGCACCACCGAAGGCGGTTCCTTTCCAAACACGGCCGGTAACGAGCTGGAAGGGGCGGGTGCTGATTTCCTTGCCCGCCTCTGCCACGCCGATGATGACGCTGGTTCCCCAGCCTCGGTGGCAGCACTCCAGGGCATCGCGCATCACATCGGTGTTGCCGGTGCAATCGAAACTGTAATCCGCGCCCCCGCCGGTGAGGTTCACGATGTGCTCGACCAGATTGGCGGTGTCATTGGGATTGACGAAATGCGTCATCCCGAACTTCTCGCCCCAATTCGCCTTGTCCGGGTTTAGATCGACACCGACGATCTGAGCCGCGCCGACCATTTTCGCGCCCTGGATCACGTTGAGACCGATCCCGCCCAGGCCGAAAACCACGACGGTCGAACCTGGCTCGACACCAGCCGTGTTGATGACCGCGCCGACGCCCGTTGTGACCCCGCAACCGACATAACAGCTGGTGTCGAACGGTGCGTCGGGCCGAATTTTGGCAACGGCGATTTCGGGCAAAACGGTGAAGTTCGAGAAGGTCGAGCAGCCCATGTAGTGGTAGATTGTATCGCCTTTGTAGGAGAAGCGGCTGGTCCCGTCGGGCATGACGCCCTTGCCCTGCGTCTCGCGGATCGCGGTGCACAGATTGGTCTTCTGCGAGAGGCAGCTTTTGCACTGGCGACATTCGGGAATGTAGGCCGGGATCACATGGTCATCGGGCTTCACGCTGGTGACGCCTGCGCCTACTTCGCGCACGATCCCCGCACCTTCATGGCCGAGCACGCTCGGGAAGATTCCTTCGCTGTCGAAGCCGTCCAGGGTGTAGGCATCGGTGTGGCAAATGCCGGTCGCCATGATCTCGACCAGCACTTCGCCCGCCTTAGGCCCTTCGAGATCAAGTTCGACGATCTCGAGCGGCCTCTTGGCCTCGAACGCCACGGCGGCACGTGTTTTCATGACGGTTTCTCCCTCACCAACGCAACCTCTGCGCAATGCCATAGCACGCCCCGCGTGCGAGGCGAGGGTTTGCTGTTTGCATGTCAGGAAAGAGAATGGTGCGGTCGAGAAGACTCGAACTTCCACGGGCGTTAGCCCACAACGACCTCAACGTTGCGCGTCTACCAGTTCCGCCACGACCGCACTCGGTAGGGATTTGGGTGACAAACACTGTGCCGCCCTCGGTAGGAGCGCGCCCCTAGCAAGGCGCAAAGGGGTGCGCAAGGGCTTTGACCATGCTTTGCGAAAGAGCCGCGAATTTACCTGTCGCGCGGGCTCGGTGCCACTTTCGTCAGTTCGGGGCCCAGCCGATTTCGGCGTCGCGGGCGGCAGGGGGGATATCGGCAATTGCCTCTGTCACATTGAGGCTCTCGCCCGGTGCCAGTTCACGTTTAGCAGGAACAATCGGCCAGTCGCCGACATTGCGGTCGCGCTCGTCGCGGAAGACGACCAGCATGGTTGGGACCGAAACGGTCTCACGGCTGGTGTTGGTGATGCTCCCGCGCACCCGGAAAATCTTCTCGCCGGTTTCGAGCACCTCGGTACGCTGCTGATCCTTGGGGAAATCCAGCGTCAGGTCGGGCTGGCCGACGCCGAAAGTCGGGCGCTGCAACGGGAACCAGTCGGGCAGTCCGTAATAGCTCGCCGCGAAGACTGTACCGGTTGCAAGCAGGGCGAATGCGGCTGCCGCAATGGTCCACATCTTAAGGGGGTTGCGCCGCGCGCGGAAGGGCGGGACGAAATCGAATTGCGAAGGCTCGTCGTAATAGTCGGCCTCATCCACTGGCGCATCCTCGCGGATACGATCGATGAGCGGATCATTGTCTGGATCGAACGCGGTTTCCGCAGGTGGCTCGCTATCCCAGTCAGATATCGTTTCCCCGGAATCTTCCGGCTCTGGTGCCGTCTCCGTCTCGGTTTCCTTCACCGCCTCGGGCGAAGGCTCGGAAACAGTCTCTTCGAAAGGAGGCGGCGGATCGGCTTCCGGTTTCGACGATGGTGCTTGGGCAGGCTGGTTCCCTTCGATCGGCTTTCCGGCTTCGCGATTCTCGTCGGCCATCCCCATCCCGCGTCGCATGGCGCGAGCGGCGAAAGCGCTCGATTCCTGGGAAACCTCCGGCCGCGCACCGTCTTGCGTGCGCCAATGGCTGATCGAAGGCGAAGCATCGGCATCGCCCGGCTCTTCGGTCGGTGAAGGTGCCGCTGTCGGTGGCGGTCCAGGTGCGGGAGCCGGTGCCGGCGTGGGAGCAGGCGCTGGCGCCGGAGTAGGCGCCGGAGCGGGCTTGGGAGCCGGCTTGGCTTCCATATCCGTGAGATCGAGCAGGTCGGGTTCCTGAAACCAGCTGTGCTTGCATTTGGCACAGCGAACCGTCCGGCCATCGGCGCCGATTGCGGAGTCCGGCACGACATAGCGGGTCGAACAAGCGGGGCAGGACAGGATCATGGTCTTCTCGGCATGAATCAAGGCGTGGATGGCCGCAAGGGCAACGTGGCTTAATAGCCGCAATTCCGCGCATTTTTCCACACCGCTACACCGCGGTGGGGGATTCGCCAATGTAACGCTTCCCCACGCCCGAGGCCGCTGATAAGTCCGCGCCATGAGCGAACGGCCCGGTGAAATCGTCAAATTCGACAATGTCGGGCTGCGCTATGGCACCGATCCCGAGGTGCTGAGCGACCTCAGCTTTACGCTTTTCCCCGGCAGCTTCTATTTCCTTACCGGGGCGAGCGGCGCGGGAAAGACCAGCCTCCTTAAGCTGCTCTACCTCGCGCAGCGCCCTTCGCGCGGGGCGATCCGCATGTTTGGCGAAGACATGATTACCCTCCCGCGCGAGCGGCTGCCCGATTTTCGCAGGCGTCTGGGCGTGGTGTTCCAGGACTTCCGCCTGGTGCAGCACCTGTCCGCCTTCGATAATGTCGCGTTGCCATTGCGGCTTTCGGGCGCGCACGAGGGCAAGGTCATGAAAGCTGTCTCCGACATGCTGGAATGGGTCGGGCTTTCGCACCGGGCCCAGGCGATACCGGCGACCATGTCGGGCGGCGAGCAGCAGCGTGTCGCGATCGCCCGGGCGGTGATCGCACGCCCACAGCTGCTGATTGCCGACGAGCCGACCGGCAATGTCGATCCCGACATGGCGCTGAAACTGTTGCGACTGTTCGAAGCGCTCAACAACCGCGTCGGAACGACCGTCGTGGTTGCGACACACGACGTCCACCTGCTCAAGAAAGTGCCGGATTCCCTCATCATGCGCCTTCACAAAGGCAGGCTGTCCGACCCGACCGGCGCGCTGCGTTTCCCGCCGCGACCGGACAACCAGCGCAGGGGTGTCTCATGAACACTCCGCCGCTTCCCGAACAGTCGGCGAAGGAAAGCACGCGCATGCCCGAAACGACGGAGCAACCGCACATGCGCGGCAGCATGGCCTCGCGCCTCCTGCCGCAGACGCGCATTGGCGGACCGATTCCGTGGGTCATCGCTATTCTGATCGCGTTGGTGGTGATTGCGGCTGCCGGCGGACTGTCGCTCCGCAATCTGGCAGAGAACGCTCGCGCGGACCTGTCCGGCGCCGTCACTGTGCAGATCCCCGAGGCCGATGCCGAACGGCGAGCCGAACTGGCGACCCGCGCGGCGCGGACGATTGCGGACCAGCCATTGGTCACTTCGGTGCGGATCGTGCCCGAAGAGGAACTGGAAGCGCTGCTGGAACCGTGGCTAGGGGCGGCAGCGACAAGCGAGGACGTGCCGATCCCGGCGCTGATCGACGTCGAACTTTCTCGCCGTGCCTCGCCGCAGGAAGTCGACGCTCTTCAAGCCGTGTTGGACCAGACCGTTCCGGGTGCGCGCGTCGATGCGCAATCGGAATGGTTGAAGCCTGTCTACGATGCGCTGTCGGCGCTGCAATATCTGGCGCTCGCTCTGATCGCACTCGTCGGGATCGCAACCGCAGCGGCTGTCTGGCTGGCCGCGCGCAACGCCTTTGCCAACCACCGCGAGACCGTCGAAGTGATCCACTTGCTGGGCGGGACCGATGCGCAGGTCGCGAACATTTTCCAGCGTGCGGTCCTGCGCGATGCGGCATTCGGTGCTTTTATCGGCCTCGTGCTCGGCATTGCGGCAGTGTGGCTGCTCGGCCGCCAATTCGCAGCCCTCGATAGCGGAATGGTCGCAGGCGGCGGGCTCGGGTGGCATGACTGGGTCGTTATCGCATTGATCCCGGTCGGAGGGGTTTTGCTGGCGCTCGTTACGGGAAGGGTAACAATCAGGCTGGCATTAAGGTCGATGCTGTGAAGGGATCATCGATCATAAAGCGCGCGTTTTCGGCGCTGTTCCTCGTGTGGGCCCTGGGCTTCATGTGGTTCGTCGCCGCCTTGCCGCAACCGGCGAATGGCGAGCGTACCGACGCCGTCGTCGTACCCACGGGCGGCGAAGGGCGGATTGCGCAGGGGCTGTCCGTTCTCGATAAAGGTCTCGCCGACAAGATGCTGGTGACCGGAGTCGACCGCGAAGTGCGCCCTGCAGAATTCGCCGCGCAATTCGGCGTTTCCGCAGAACAGCTCGAATGCTGCGTGACGCTTGGCTTTGCGGCGGTCGATACGCGCAGCAACGCCGCAGAAACCGCACAGTGGGTCGAGGATAACGAGGTCACGACGCTGCGCCTCGTCACAACCGACTGGCACATGCGCCGCGCGGCGAGCGAGCTCGCGCGGGCGCTTCCCGACGATGTTGAAGTCGTGCGCGACGCGGTGCCATCGGAGCCGAGTTTCGCGAGCCTGTTCCTCGAATATCACAAGCTGCTTGCAAGCTGGACGGCTGGCCTGATCGGGCTTTAATGGGCCCATTCGTGTCGATTCTTCGCAGCCTCTTGTTCTACCCGGTCTTTTACGGGTTCTCCGCTTTGTTGGTGGTGGCATCGGTGCTTGCCGTGCCGTTCGGACGAAAGTGGCTGCGACACGTGGTCGCGACCTGGGGGCGCTGGCACCACTGGTGTGTGACCAGGATTCTCGGCATCCGGATCGTGCAAGAAGGCGAAATTCCCGACGAGCCGGTTCTCTTCGCAATCAAGCACGAAAGCTATTTCGAAGCGATCGACATGTCGCGCTTGTTTTCCTTCCCCAGCGTTTTTGCCAAACGGGAACTGTTCCGGATTCCGGGTTGGGGTTATTCGGCAAAGGTGTACGGCCTGATCCCAGTCGCCCGCGATGGCGGGGCGAAAGCCCTGAGGCAAATGATCGGAACGGCGAAGAAGCGCGCGGAAGAAGGCCGCCCGCTGGTGATCTTCCCCGAGGGCACGCGTGTCGCCCATGGTGAGCTGCCGAGCCTGCAATCGGGATTCGCGGGCATTTACAAGCTGCTCGGGCTACCCGTGGTGCCGATCGCGGTGAATTCCGGCCCACTCTATCATCGGCTTTGGAAGCGTCCCGGCACGATCACCTACAAGGTAGGTGAAATGATCCCCGCCGGGTTGCCACGCGCCGAGGTCGAAGAGCGCGTGCACAAAGCGATCAATGCCCTGAACTAATGATCTCGGCCGAAGTCGGGCGCTGCGTCATCTTGCCCCTCTTCGATGACCTGCCTCCGGATCGCCCGGGTGCGGGAAAAGAGCTCATGCAGGGTTTCACCATCGCCCGACCGGATTGCGCGCTGCAATGCGGTGAGGTCTTCTGTAAACCGTCCCAGCATTTCGAGCACCGCGTTCTTGTTGGACAGAAAGACGTCGCGCCACATCACCGGATCGGATGCGGCGATGCGGGTGAAATCGCGAAAGCCGCCGGCCGAATACTTGATCACCTCGCTGCGGGTCACGTCCTCTAGGTCGCTTGCAGTTCCGACGATCGTATAGGCGATGAGGTGCGGGATATGACTCGTGACCGCGAGCACGAGATCGTGATGCTCTGCGTCCATCACCTCGACCTTGGCGCCCAGCGACCTCCAGAACCTGCTCAAGGACTCGACTGCCTGCGGATCGGCCTCCTTGGGCGGTGTCAGAATGCACCAGCGATTCTCGAACAGGGTCGCAAAGCCCGCCTCCGGCCCGCTCTGCTCGGTCCCAGCGACCGGGTGGGCCGGGATAATCGTGCGGCCCGGCAGCGCTGCGGCGAGCGCCTTACCGACATTCTGTTTCGAAGAACCGACATCGGAGACGATCGCGCTTTCCGGCACGGCATCGGCGATATCGCGTGCGGCATCTTCCATCGCGCCCACGGGCACGCACAGAATGACGAGATCGGCCTTCGCGACGGCCTCGGTTGCGGTGTCGCACACTTGGTCGACCAGCCCGCGCCTGGCCGCCGCCTCGCGCACTTGGGGATCGAGATCGAAGCCGGTCGTGTGGATCGCCTCGGCATGCTCCTTTATCGCAAGCCCGATCGAACCGCCGAGCAGGCCCAGACCGATTATGGCGACGTTTTCGATCATGCCGATTCCCCGCACAGTTTGCGCAGTGTGGCGATGACGCGGTCCATATCTTCGGACTTCCCGATAGTGATGCGAAGCGCATGGCGGAGGCCTGCCTCGGGCAGATGCCGGACGGCGTAACCTCCTTCGGCCAGCGCATCGAGTGCCGCCTCGGCGGTCACATCGCCCTTGAATTCGACAAGCAGGAAATTGGCCTCGCTCGGCACAGCGGAGAGGCCGTGATTTCCCAAAGCGGAGATAGCTTCTGCGAGCCGCGATCGTTCGGTCGCATTGTGTTCGCGGCTGCGCGCCACAAATCCCTGATCATCGAGCGCGGCGAGCGCTGCAGCCTGCCCGCTGACAGTCACGTTGAACGGTCCGCGAATGCGGTTCAGGACATCTATCAGCCCCGGCGCTCCGGTCGCCCAGCCGACCCGTTCGGCGGCAAGGCCGTAAATCTTCGAGAAGGTGCGGGTGACGAGGACGTTTTCATGCGCGGCGGCAAGGTCGAAACCGGTGCGCTGCTCGGCGGGATCGAGATACTCGGCGTAAGCCTCGTCAATCACCAGAAGGATGTCGTCGCGAAGCCCGGCGTGAAGCCGCCGCACCTCTTCCGCCGGTATCCACGTGCCGGTCGGATTGTTCGGGTTGGCGAGAAACACCACGCGCGTCTTGTCTGTCACCGCACCAAGAAGCGCGTCCACATCGGCCGCGAACTCCGTGTCGGCTGCTTCGACCGGTGTCGCGCCGCAGCGTCGTGCAGCGATATCGTAGACGGCAAAGGAGTGCCGACTGAACAGCACCTCATCGCCGGGGCCTGCAAAGCCCTGCGCGGCAAGGTTGAGCAGCTCGTCAGAACCCGTCCCGCAAACGATCCGTTTAGCGTCGAGCCCGTGAAGGGCCGCGATCCTGCCGCGCAGAGCCGTTGCACCGGGATCGGGATAGGTTGCCGCCTCTCCGCGCGCCTGCTCCAGCGCTTCCAGGGCCGCAGGACTGGTGCCGAGCGGGTTTTCGTTCGCCGACAGCTTGACCAGCGCGCGGCCATCGCTCGCGGTCGATTTGCCAGGCTTGTAAGCATGGATGCCGAGGATCCAGGGTTTGGGCCTGGGGGAGGAATTCGGGCGCATCGTCATAGAGGCGCGGCGATAACGCCTTCGCAGCCGCAATAACAGCACAATTGACAGGGCAAGCGCGCTCCCGCATCGCCCGCTGCGATGAACGCCGCCGCACCTTCGAAGGTTTACCAGCTACCCCAGCCTCTGCCGCTCGACAGCGGACAGGCGCTCGAAGGTGCGCAGGTGGCCTACGAGGCCTATGGCGAGCTCGCAGCGGACCGGTCGAACGTGGTGCTTGTCTGCCACGCTCTCACAGGCGACCAATACGTTGCGAGCACCCACCCGATCACCGGCAAGCCCGGCTGGTGGGATCGAATGGTTGGCCCCGGCAAGCCGATCGACACAAACCGTTTTCACGTCATCTGTGCCAACGTGATCGGCAGCTGCATGGGCTCTACCGGTCCTGCGAGCGAAGCGTTGGACGGGAAACCTTTCGCGATGCGCTTCCCGGTCATCACTGTCCGCGACATGGTGCGCGGAACCGTCGCGTTGCTCGACGGGCTCGGAATCGAGCGCGTTCACACCGTGGTCGGCGGATCGATGGGCGGGATGCAGGCGCTAAGCCTCGCCGCCAACTGGCCGGACCGCGCTGAGCGGGTGCTCGTCATTGCCTCGACTGCGCGGCACTCGGCGCAGAATATCGCTTTTCACGAGGTCGGTCGGCAGGCCATTATGGCCGATCCTGCCTGGGCCGATGGCGACTACTACGCTCGCGGCACCCGGCCCGATAATGGCCTGGCCGTCGCCCGCATGGCCGCGCACATCACTTACCTTTCCGAAGAAGGGCTGACCGAGAAGTTCGGACGGCGTCTGCAGGACCGGGAGGCCAAGAGCTTCGGCTTTGACGCCGATTTCCAGGTCGAGAGCTATTTGCGCTATCAGGGCAGCGGCTTCACACGGCGCTTCGATGCCAATTCCTATCTCTACATCACCCGCGCGATGGACTATTTCGACCTTGCCGAAGAGCACGGTGGAAGACTTGCGAATGCTTTCGAGGGAAGCGAGGCGCGCTTCTGCCTCGTCAGCTTCGACAGCGACTGGCTCTATCCCACGGCCGAGAGCCGCCACATCGTCCACGCGCTCAATGCGGCAGGTGCGAAGGTGAGCTTTGTCGAATTGTCGGCGCCGCATGGCCATGACAGCTTCCTGCTTGAACACGAGCAGCTAGACCGCGTGGTGAAGGGGTTCCTCGAGTGAGCCCGTCAAAATCGAAACTGCGTCCCGACCTCGCCGCCATTGCCGCACATGTCGCGCCCGGCAGCCGTGTGCTCGATATCGGCTGCGGCGACGGCGCGCTGATGGCCGAATTGCAGGCGAGATCGCAAGTCGATGCAAGAGGCATGGAGCTCGACCTGGAGATGGTCGAACGCTGCGTCGCGCGTGGGCTTTCGGTAGTGCAGGGCGATGCCAACACCGACCTTGCCGATTATCCCGACAAGGCGTTCGACTATGCGATCCTGAGCCAGACGCTCCAGACCGCGACGCGGCCCGACCTGATGCTGGACGAGCTGTTGCGCGTGGGCCGTCGCGCGTTCGTCTCGTTTCCCAACTTCGCCCATTGGCGCACCCGCGCTGCGCTGATGTTTGGCGGTCGGATGCCGGTAACTCGCGCGCTTCCTGTCACGTGGTACGAAACGCAGAATATCCACCACGTTACGGTCGAGGATTTCCGCGAACTCGCGCGCGCCAAAGGGGCGAATATCGAGCGCGCGTGGTTCTTTGCGAACGAGAAAGAAATCAGCGCACCAGCAGCAAACTGGCGCGCCGAATTCGCGGTGTTTCAGCTATCGCGCTAACGATCGGTCAGGCCGATCAAGAGGGGCGATGGATGCCGCAGATCTTGTGGCCATCGGGATCTGTGAAATAGCACAGGTACATCGGCCCCATGCTGCCTTCGCGCAGACCAGGAGGGTCCTCCATCGTCTGACCGCCATTGGCTATCGCGACATCATGGAATTCCTGAAGCTGTTCTGGCGAATTGCACACGAAACCGATCGTGCTTCCGTTGGCCACGGTCGCGGGCTTGCCATTTATCGGCTCGCTCACTGAGAATGTGCTGCCGTTGTGGATGTAGAACAGGCGGGTCTGGCCGGTATCGTTGACGTGCTCCATCGGCTCGCCTGCGCCCAGCACGCCGAGCACCGCATTGTAGAATTTTTTCGACCGCTCGATGTCGTTGCTGCCGATCATCACGTGGTTGAGCATTGGATGGAATCTCCTCTCTTGGTCCGGCCGCTGGCGTAAGCGAGCGGCGGTCGGGCGGCAAGCGGGTAAATCGTAGTGGGCGGTTCACATCGGCCATGCTAGGGCGCATCCCCATGATGACACCCCTGATCGGCGCGGCCCTGCTAGCCGTTTCCGCACAAGCCGCAACGCCGGCACTGACCCAGGAAAGCAAGGCGCTGTTGCGCTGTTCGGCTGCGTTTGCGCTCGTCTCGCACGGCCAGTCGGTCGGCAACGAGGCCTCGCTGAAATGGCCCAAGCTCGACACGCGCGGACGCGAATTCTTCGTTCGCGCGCTTGCGCAGCTAATGGATGAAACGAAGCTTGGGCGCGAAGGCATATCGCAATTGGCCAGCGCCGAGGCGCGGCGGCTGCTCGACAAGGGTGAAGTCGAAAAGGTGATGCCCGGCTGCCTGCTGATGCTTGAGGGGTCAGGCGTCTGAGGTAACTTCGTTCAGGTAAAGGTCATTCAGCCTGAACTAAGTCGTGGGTACCCCGGAATTTTGAAAGGATCGTCCATGCGCGCTTTTCCAGCTGCCGCAGCCGCCATGCTCGCGTTCGCCATGCCCTCCGTCGCACAGGCAGAAGAGCCGCCGGTCGAAGCGCCGGAAGCCGAACTGGCGGAATTGTCCAACAAGCTCGCCGATCCGAACATCCAGGCGCATGCCGCAGCGATGGTGCAGGTATTGATGGGGCACATGCTCGATCTGGAGATCGGGCCGTTTGTCGATGCGATTGACCGTGCGACCGATGGCAGCGGGCCAGACGTTCCCTCCGATGCCCGACTGCGCGATCTTGCGCCCGAGGTAGAAGACATGTCCGAAGAATTCGCCGACCGCGTTCCCGAAGCAATGAACTCGATGAGCGCGATGGCGGATGGGATGGGTCAAATGATCCCGTCCTTCCTCGAATTGGCCGATCGTATGCGTCAAGCGATGGAGCAGGTGCACGAAACCGAGCCGGGGCGATAAGCGTCGGAAAAACCGCATTTTGATCGCCGCCGAATATGGACGAATCCGCCCGTGTCAGGCATTGTTTCCGGCGCGATGTGGCAACTCTACCAATTTCCGCTCTGTCCCTTCAGCCGTAAGGTCAGGCTTCTCATGGGCGAGAAGGGCGTGGCCTACGAACTGGTCCGCGAAGATCCATGGGCCGCTTCGGACCATTTTTTCAATCTCAACCCGGCAGGCCGCACTCCGGTGCTGGTCAATCAAGAGAAGAACATCGTCCTTGCCGACAGTCGGGCGATCGCCGAATATTTCGAGGAAACGGTCGACCGGTCGCCAATGATCAACGGTACTGCGACCGGGCGCGCTGAGATCCGGCGGCTTGTCGCGTTGTTCGACGAGAATTTCTACAACGATGTCACTGCGCCGCTCCTTTCCGAGCGGATGAAGAAACGTATTGTCCTGCGCCAACCGCCTGATAGCCGCGCTTTGCGCGAGGCGATGCGGATGGCGCACGGCCACCTCGACTATATGGACTATCTCATCGACAACCGCCCGTGGCTCGCAGGATCGACCATGAGCATGGCCGATCTCGCCGCTGCCGCGCAAATCAGTGTCGCCGACTATCTCGGCGGGATCGACTGGACCGGGCACGAGCAGACGCGTGGCTGGTATTCGGTGTTCAAGAGCCGCCCGAGCTTCCGTCCGCTGTTGACCGAGCGCATGGATGTCATAAAGCCGCCGGCGCACTATGCATTGGTGGATGGTTAGGGTTGGAACATCGTAAACCTCGCGCCACTTAACGAGGGGTAGAGAGCAAGATGACCGACAATCCCAAGGCCCTTACAGAAGAAGAATGGCGTCAACGCCTCACGGCAGAGCAATTCCACATCCTCAGGGAAGCCGGGACCGAGCGTGCCTTCACCGGTAAGTACGACAAGTTCTACGAAGACGGCGAATACATGTGTGCCGCGTGCGGCACGCGGCTGTTTATCAGCGCTGCGAAATACAACAGCGGATGCGGCTGGCCCGCCTTCACCAAACCTTCCGATGAAGATGCGGTGGAAGAGCGGCGCGATACGAGCCACGGGATGATCCGCACCGAAGTCCTGTGCGGCAAGTGTGGGAGCCACCTTGGCCATGTTTTCCCCGATGGCCCGCCCGAAGAAGGTGGCCTGCGCTACTGCATCAATTCCGCCGCGCTCGAATTTGCGAAGGACGACTGAACTGCGCGCTCCGGGCAATCGCCGTGTGCCTCGACCGCTTCAAGGCAAAGCTCCGGGGCAAGTCGCCTGCCGTGTGTTCACGCGATGTTACAACTTGCCTATGCAGGCCGGGATCAGCGTGAACCAACAGGTGGACGATTAAGGCGGCATGTCGAAACGCGGTGACAAACTGACCAACAAGGGCAAGCGTGGCTCGCGCCGGGCGGCCACCGAGCGTGCCCGGTCGCGTTCGTCTTCGCGCAGCTCCAAACGGCGTAAAACCACCGCCGCGAAGGAGCGCGGTCCCGTTTGGAAATGGACCAGGCGCATCGCGATCTGGGGCGGGGCTGCGGCATTGCTCGGCGCGATCTTCCTGGTCTTCGCTGTCGGTTTTGCCGCGCGCTCGATCCCGAGCTTCTATCAGCTCAAGGCAACCCAGAACGCGCAGACGATCCTGGTGCGGGCGCGCGACGGGACCGAGATCGTCGAATTAGGACCGAGTTTTGGCGAATGGCTCGAATTCGAAGAGATCCCCGACAACATGAAGAACGCGATGATCGCGGTCGAGGACAAGCGGTTCTATTCGCATTTCGGGGTCGATTTCTATCGCACGGCGGGCGCGATCGTCGAAGGGTTCACCGGATCGCGATCGCGGGTCGGTGGCACGTCGACCATCTCGCAGCAGCTCGCTCGCAACGTCTTCCTCAATTCGAACCGCACGATCGACCGCAAGGCGCGCGAGGCGGTGCTTGCGATGGCGCTCGAATGGAAGTTTTCGAAAGAGCAAATTCTCGAGCTCTATCTCAACAAGGTCTATTTCGGCGGCGGTGCCTATGGCGTGGACAGTGCCAGCCGCAAATTCTTCAGCCATCCGGGAAGAGATCTGTCGGTGGCCGAAAGCGCCATTATCGCAGGCCTTGTAAAGGCTCCGAGCCGTTATTCCCCGACCGCCGATGTGAATGCGGCAGTCAACCGCGCGCAGACCGTGCTGCGCCTGATGCGCGAGCAGGGTTTCATCACCGAGGAAGAGGCGGCCGTCGATGTCGCAACGGTCGATCTGAAGGAACAGTCGGGGCAGAATTCGGTGCGTTACTTCACCGACTGGGCGCTGCCGCAGCTCGATCTGCTGCTGCCCGAAACCTTCGCTCCGATCGAAGTCTGGACGACGCTCGATGTCGGGATGCAGCGCGCTGCGACCGCCGCGATCGACGCAAACACCCCCGATGGTGCGCAAGGTGCGCTCGTCAGCCTCGACCGCGATGGTGCAATCCTCGCGCTGGTCGGCGGCACCGATTACGTCGAGACCAATTTCAACCGCGCGACCAATGCACTGCGCCAGCCCGGTTCGGCGTGGAAGCTGTTCGTCTATCTTGCCGCGCTGGAGGCGGGATACACGCCTGACGATCGTGTGGTGGATACACCGGTCGAGATCGATGGCTGGCGTCCGCGCAATTCGAATGGGCGCAATATCGGCGAGACAAACCTCAGGACTTCGTTTGCCTATTCAATCAACACCGTCGCCGCCCAGCTAGGCAACGAAGTCGGCTTCGGTACGGTCGCATCGATGGCTCGCCGCTTTGGCATAACAACTCCGGTGTCGACTTATCCCTCCATGGTGCTTGGCTCTTCAGAGGTTCGCCTGATCGACATGACCCGCGCTTTCGCCGCGATTTCGGCGCGCGGCGTCGGGGTCGAACCCTATGGCATCACACGCGTCCAGACCGCCGACGGTGAAGTGATCTACGAACGCGAGGAGCCGCGATCCGTGGCCCTGGTGCCCGACTATGTTGTCGCCGGGATGACCGATTTGTTGCAGGCCGCCGTCCAGACCGGAACTGGCCGCGCCGCGCAGATCGGCAGACCGGTCGCTGGCAAGACCGGCACGACAAGCTCGAACAAGGATGGGTGGTTCATCGGTTTTTCCAGCGGCATAACCACCGGCGTCTGGATGGGCCGCGACGATGCCAAACCGGTGCGAGGCCTTCAGGGGGGCACGGCACCTGCGCGCGCCTTTTCAGCCTATATGCGCTACGCGGTGAAAGACCGCGCGGTCGAGGAATTCGACACCGAACTGAACCTTCCCGAATGGCGGCTCGAGCCGGATGAGGAATATCTCTTTGGCGATCCTGACGATTACTACTTCATCGACGAGGACGGGAACCTGGTCGAACCGGGGCGCCGCGATCCTTCTGACAATCCTTTCGATATCGAGGGCGAACGCATTCTCGGAGAAGACCGTCAACAGAACCGGGGGACGCCTGCGGCCCCCGAGCCACCTCCCGCAGCGAGCGAGGACTTTCTGGAACGTGCAACCGGTGGCGAGCTACCGGATACTTCGCGCGCTCCTGGAAATCCGCGTGGCCCCCAACCTGCCGCACGCGCGGTCCAACCATCGCAACAACCGCCGCAACCCCCGGACCGGGGCGCCCAGCCGGTTAGAGTGACGCGGCCTCCGGGCTAATCTCTGCGCGACTGCAAAGAAAAAGGGCGCCGCAATCAGCTTGCGGCGCCCTTTTTCCTTGGTCGAAGCGGCTCTTGTCAGCGCAGGCGCACCGGCAGGAAGCGCGGCGGCTGGCCACGGCGCTGGATGCGCAGGAGGATCGCCTCACGGCCATTGGCTTCGGCATCGGCGATGGCTGAGCGCAGGTCGTCGATCGTCTCGACCGTCTTGTACTGAGCGGAGAGGATGATGTCGCCGCGGCGCAAGCCTTTGCGGCCCGCATCCGAATTGGGATCAACCTGTCCGATCACGAGGCCGGTCGTGCCGTCGTCGACACCGAGCGAACGCGCAATATTCGGGGTCATTTCGAGCACCTGGAGACCGAGCTTCTCGGCGATCTCGCTGTCCATCGCCTCCGGATCCATCGGCTCTTCGCTTTCCGGATCGAAGGTCTGCTGCTGCTGGAGCAGTTCTTCCTCGCTTGGACGCTTGCCGAGGACGGCGGTAACGGTCATTTCCCGGCCATCGCGGATGATGTCGATCGGAACGCTGGCGCCCGGTTCGAGATTGGCGACGAGGTAAGACACGGTCTGCTCGGAGGTGACTTCGCGGCCGTTTACGCGAATTACGATGTCGCCCGGGCGAAGCCCGGCACGGTCCGCCGCGCTGTCATCCTGGACGTTCTGGATAATCTCGCCGCGATTGCGTGGAAGACCGAGCGAGTCGGCGAAATCGTCCGTCATCGGATTGAGGCCGACGCCGAGGAATCCGCGCTCGATCTCCTGGCCCGCCTTGAGCTGCTCGACGATCGGCGCGGCGATTTCACTCGGGATCGCAAAACCGATACCAACGCTCCCGCCCGAAGGCGAAAATATCGCGTTGTTGATGCCGATGACATTGCCGCGCATGTCGAACAGCGGGCCGCCCGAATTGCCCCGGTTGATGCTGGCGTCGGTCTGGATATAGCGGTCATAGGCGCCGCCCTGGCCGGTATTGCGATAGACCGCCGAGACGATCCCGCTGGTAACGGTTCCGCCAAGCCCGAACGGATTGCCGATCGCGATCACCCACTCGCCGACGCGGGTCTGCGAGGAATCGCCGAACTCGACAAACGGGAAGGTGCGGTCGGCGTCAATCTTGAGGACTGCGAGGTCGGACTGCGCGTCGGCACCGACAAGCTCGGCTTCGTATTCGGTCCCGTCGGGCATAGTGACGGTGATCGATTCTAGCGTCGCGCGGTTGTTCGGCGAGATGACGTGATTGTTGGTCACTACGAAGCCGTCGGCCGAGATGATGAAACCGCTGCCGAGCGATTGCGCCTCGCGCGTTTGCGGTTGTTGTGGCTGGTTGCCGCGGCGACGATTGAACAGGTCGGCGAATGGCGTACCTGCAAACGGGTTGCGACTAACTTCGACCCGCTGACGCGTTGCGATATTGACCACGGCGGGCTGCAATTGCTCGGTAAGATCGGCAAAGCTCGCAGGCGCTCCCGCGCTCGGCACCACATTGCTCATCACGCTGTCATCGTTCTGCGCGACCTGCGCGCCGGCCGGATAACCGGTCATCAGCGAGATAGCGGCGCCTCCAACCAGAAGCGCGCTCGTCAATCCATATACGTATCGCACGTTGTTCACGTCCTCTAATTCCTCTTTTTCGTGGCCTCCAGACGGGCGATAATTCCCACCCGTTTCGAGGCCAGCCTCTCGTTAAACTACGCTGCTACATTGAGCGGGGACGCACTTAACCGCGATTGAACACGGTTGTAGTCGATAGCATGCGGTTGGCGGTTCGTCGGACGGATGATCCCGGCGAGCAGCAACCGACAAGCCTTAACGCCGTCCGCGGAACTGGCGCAGATATTCGTTGTCGGGCGATAGGATGATAGAGCTGTCGCCGCGGCCTTCGCCCCTGGCGAAGCTCTGCTCATAACTCTGCATGGCGCGGTAGAAATCGTAGAAGCGCTCGTCCTTGCCGAAGCTTTCGGCGTAGATACGGGCGGCTTCCGCGTCGGCTTCTGCGCGAATGATACGGGCATCGCGTGTGCCCTGAGCGCGGATGGTGCGCGCCTCGCGCTCGCGATCCGATTCCATCCGCTGGAATGCGGATTCAAGCGGGCGGCCCGATGGCAGGTCGGTGCGCTTGATCTGCACATCGATCACCTCGGCACCGTACTGGCGAGCCTCGCGGTCGAGGTTTGCGCGCACATTGGCAAGGGCCGTGCCGCGTTCGGCGGTGAGCATCGCGGCGAAGGTGCGGCGACCGAGCTCCTGGCGCAGAGCCGAGTTGAGGATCGGCTCCAGCGCGGTGCGAACACCGTCCGTCGTGCCGGCGCGTTCGACCATGCGGATCGGATCGACGATGCGGAAGCGGGCATATGCGTCGACGAGCAGACGCTGCTGGTCGTTGGAAAGCACTTCTTCCTCGGTCATTTCGAGGTCGAGGACGCGCTTCTCGATCACGCGGACTGACTCTAAAAGCGGGATCCGCAGGTACAGCCCCGCTTCGGAATCGCCGCCCGGCGTATTGACCGTGCGGACCGGTTCACCCGTCCGGATGACGACCACCTGGTCTTCTTCTTCGACGATATAGGCGCTCATCAGGAAAGCGATGGCGACGATGACGATCGCGATGATCGCCCAGCGATAATTGGTCCAGAGATTTTCCATGATTACTGGCCCTGTGTGTTCTGTTGTGGCCGCGCGGTGATCTCGGCGGACTGGTTGGCCCGGCGACGCAATTCGGGCAGCGGCAAATAGGGGGTTACGCCATCGGCTTCGACGATGGTCTTGTCCGTCTGCGCAAGCACGCGCTCCATCGTTTCGTAGTAGAGGCGCTGGCGGGTCACCTCGGGGGCGAGGCGGTATTGCTCGTAGACCTTGTCGAAGGCCTCTGCTTCACCTTCCGCGCCGGCAATCGTCTGCTGCGCATAACCGCGCGCCTGGTTGCGCGCACGGTCAGCGTCCTGTTCGGCCACCGAAACGTCGCGGAAGGCATCGACCACGTCACCGGGAGGGTCGGCCTTCTCGATCTCGACACCGACGACCGTAATCCCAGCGCGGTAGGCGTCGAGCGTTTCCTGCATCCTTTCGCGAACGCGCTGCTGGATTTCGGCGCGGCCTGCACCGGTGAAAGTCTCATCGAGCGTCTTTTCCGCTACCGACGCACGCATCGCGGCTTCGGCGACTTCGTTCACAGTCTCGATTGGTTCGGCGAGCTGGAACTTGAAGTCGGGAAGGTCGGCGATGCGCCAGCGCACGATGTAGCTGAGGTCGACCAGGTTCTGGTCGCCAGTGAGGATGAGCTTGGCGCGCTCACCCGAGCCGGGAATGTTGACCGCCCGGACGCCCTCGACGTCTTCGATATCGACGGTCTCGAGCGGGAAGGGGAGGGTGAAGTGCAGCCCGGAATCGAGTGTCCGGCTGTAATTGCCGAGTGTCTTCACCACCGCTTTCTCGCGCGGCTCGACGAGGTGCATGCTCGAAAGGATCAGGAACAGGATCCCGATGGACACGATAACGATCGGAACCCAGCTCTTGCCGCCGGGGCGTTCGGGCAGGCGGAAGCCCGAACCTCCGCCGCCGCCGCGGCGCGGGCCTTCGGGACCGCGATTCTTGAAGATGTCCTCGATGCTGGCCGATCGCCGCCCCCCCCGTTTCTGGCCATCGCCGGAACTCCCGCCGGGCAACCACGGATTGCGCGGTCCTTCCGGCTTGTCGCCATCGCCGCTCGGCGGGGTGGCGCCGTCTCCACCGCCACTTCCCCCACCCTTGTTGCCGGAGCTGCCCCAGGGATTCTTCTTGCCTGCCATGGCCAGACCCTGTCCTGCCATCGCGAAGCGCTCTCTCAAACGATCAAAAATCTGCATAACTCCCTTATAGGAACGCAATCTGGCGAAAAACAGGGGTCTAAGATGCGATTTTGGTGTTAGAGGCCATTCGCAATGTCGACGGGTGAAACTCCAGAAGCGATCGAGGCGCGTCTGCGCGCCGCAATGCCGGACAAAATCGAGCGCCGCGTCCAGTCCGCCAGGCTGGCGAATGGTCGCGCGATCGTCGTCGCCGACGCAGGCGATTTGCGCCCCGAAGAGCGCGAAGTGCTTGAAGCTGCTTACAAACAGGCATTGAAGGGCGTGGAAGGGGTGGACGAGGTCCGCGTCGCCCTTACAGCCGAACGCAAGCGGATGCGGATCGTCGCAATCGGATCGGGCAAGGGCGGTGTGGGAAAATCGACCCTCACCGCCAACATTGCGGTCGCGCTCGCCCGGCAGGGTCACAAGGTCGGCGTGGTCGATGGCGATATCTATGGTCCTTCCCAGCCCAAGCTGCTCGCGACCGAGAAAGACAAACCCGAAGCGCGCGGCGAAACCCTTATCCCGCTGGAGAGTCCTTTCGGCGTGAAGGTACTCTCGATGGGTCACATCGCACCTGCGGGTCGGGCGCTCGCCTGGCGCGGGCCGATGGCGGGCAAGGCGCTCGGCCAGTTGGTCGAGGCCGATTGGGGCGATACCGACCTGCTGCTCATCGATCTGCCGCCCGGCACCGGCGATGTGCAGCTATCGATGATGCAGGAGCACAAGCCCGATGGGGCGGTGCTGGTGTCGACCCCCCAGGACCTTGCGCTGATCGACGCGGCGCGCGCGGGGCAGCTGTTCGAACAAGGCGAGGTTCCGATTATCGGGCTGGTCGAGAACATGGCGGGGTATGAATGCCCGCATTGCGGCCAAGTGAGCGATCCATTCGGAACGGGCGGGGTCGAAAAATTTGCCGCTGCTCTCGAGATCCCGTTCCTCGGCCGAGTGCCGCTTCGTCTCGAAACCCGCATCGCGGGAGACGCAGGCAAGCCGCCGGCTGCCGGTGATGGCGAGAGCGCGGTTCCTTTCGATGCTATTGCGCAAAGGATTGCCGCGTGGCTCGCGGGTGAGGAAATCTGACCAGATGGAGCTGACGCGACGCAAACTCATCGCCGGAGCGGCAGCGGGCGGCGGCTTGATCCTGGCATGGTATCTGATGCCGCGCACCTACCCCAATCCGCTCGTGCCTTCGCGCGGGGAGCACGTCTTCGACGCCTGGCTGAAAATCGCTGAGGACGGGGTGGTTACCGTCGCGGTTCCCCAGCTTGAAATGGGGCAGGGGGTAACGACACTGTTGCCGCAGATCGTCGCTCACGAACTGGGTGCGGACTGGCGCCAGATAGCGATCGAGCCTGCGCCGATCTCAGGTGCCTATGCGAACATCCCTCTCGCAGCGAAATGGATGCCGCTGTGGGATCCGTTGGGACGCGGCCTTAGCGAGGCGACCGATGAGCTGTTGACCGAGCGGTTTGCAAGAGCCCAGCGTTTCACTGCGACCGCCGATGGCACCTCGCTGCTCGCATTCGAAGAGCCTTGCCGGACCGCAGGTGCAGCGGCACGGGCGATGCTCGCGCAGGAGGCGGCCGAGCGCTGGGACGTCCCTTGGGAGCAATGCGAAGTTGAGGCCGGGATCGTGTCTTACGGCAACGAACGCGCGACCTTCGGTGAGCTCGCTGCAGGCGCTGCGACGCGTACGCCGCTTGACCCCCCACCGCTGCGCCCGGAGCCGCCGATTGCCGAAGCGCTGCCCGATATTACGGATGCCCCCCCACTCTACCCGCGCATCGACCTCCCTTCGAAGGTCGACGGGTCATACCAGTTCGCAAGCGACGTTCGGCTGCCGGGGATGGTCTATGCCTCTATCAGGCACGGTCCCAATCATGGCGCGGAGCTCACCGGCTTCGACGAGAGCGCCGCGCAAGGCATCGATGGCGTGGTCGGCGCGGTTCGGTCCAGGCGCTGGCTGGCGGTGGCGGCGGATACCTGGTGGACCGCCGACAAGGCGATCGAAGCGATGAAGCCGCAATTCAAGGTCGCCTATCCGGTGGGGTCCGAAGAGATGAATGCGCGGCTCGACACATCGGTCGATGGAGGGGCCGGTTTTCGCATTGCCGAGACAGGGTTCGGCGAGGATGTGATGACCCGGGTCGACATTGCGCGCCGATACGAAATCGAACCCGCATTCGCCGCTCCGCTCGAGACTGCAAGCGCTGTTGCGCGTTTCCGGAACGGACGGCTCGAATTGTGGATCGCGAGCCAGGCACCCGAACAGGCAAGAGCGGCAGCTGCCAAGGCGGTAGGCCTCGCGGTCGAAGATGTGGCGCTCTATCCCATGCCCGCGGGGGGAAGCTTCGATGCGAGGCTCGAACACGATCATGCGATCGAAGTTGCGGCGATCGCGCAAGAGCTGGGCCGCCCGGTCCAGCTGACATGGCCGCGCCGCGACGAGTTGATTCATTCGCGCCCGCGCACACCCGCTTACGTCCTGATCGGCGCGCAACTTGCCGAAGGCGGGACTTCGACCCTCGACGCAATGCGTATGCGGATTGCCTGCCCGCCTGCAATGCATGAATTCGGCGAGCGTCTGTTCGATAACACAACGCCCGCCGCCGCTATCCGCGACAGCTCGGGTCGCAAGGACGAGCTAGCTTGCGAAGGCGCGGTTCCCGCCTACCGCCTCCCCAGCCTGGTGGTCGAACACGTTCCAGTCGAGATCGGCCTGCCGGTCGGACGCGTGCGCGGCAATTCGCACAGCTACACAGCCTTCGCGATCGAGAGTTTCATCGACGAGATTGCTGCGGCCAATGGACTTGAGCCGCTGTCCTTCCGCATGCCCATGCTCGGCGATGATGTACGGCTTGCTGCCTGCCTGCAGCGTGCGGCATCGCTTGCAAACTGGGGCGGCGGGCGCGACCAGAGCGGTCAGGGCCTCGCCTGCTACCGGATTGGCGATGCGCCAACCGGTGGGCGTATCGCCTGCGTTGCGACGGCGCGCCAAGGCGAAGGGGGCATGCGCGTTTCCAAGCTTTCGGCAGCGGTCGATATCGGCAGGATCGTCAACCCCGACCTCGCCCGCCAGCAGATCGAAGGCGGGCTGATCTTCGGCATCGGAATTGCTCTGGGCAATGCGGTGCGTTTCCGCTCGGGTCTTCCCGAAAGCTATGATTATGCGAGCCTGGGCGTACCCGGCCTCGCCGATTGTCCCGAGATCGAGATTGAGTTTATCGCCAGCTCCGCAGCGCCTGCAGATCCGGGCGAACTCGGCGCCGTTATCGCTCCACCGGCCATCGCCAATGCGCTGTTTTCGGCGACGGGCTTGCGGTTGCGCCGTCTGCCCCTACTTTCAGGTGGGATCTGAACGGGGCTGACCGCAACCACGCAAATGCCCAGACCAAGAAGGATAGCTTGCGCGCCCTGCGCGTTACCCCGATCATGACCTGGCAATCGCAGCGCCTTCCCAACGAGCATCCGCCCGTAAAGAGCGGGGCAATCGGCGTTTTGCTGGTCAATCTCGGCACGCCCGATGCGCCCGATGCCAAATCGGTAAAACGGTACCTGAAGCAGTTCCTGTCCGATCCCCGCGTGATCGAGATCCCCAAGATCGCCTGGCAGCCGATCCTGCGCGGGATCATTCTCAACACGCGGCCGCAAAAAAGCGCCGAGGCCTATTCGAAGATATGGACGGATCGCGGCTCGCCGCTTGCCGACTTTACCGCGAAGCAGGCCGAAGCGATTGCGGGCGACCTGGGCGAAAATATCGTGGTCGACTACGCGATGCGCTACGGCTCGCCGTCGATCGAACAGCGCCTCACCGAACTCACCGAAAAGGGCTGCGACAGGATCCTGATCGCGCCGATGTATCCGCAATATTGCGCCGCGACGACCGCCACTGTGTTCGATGAGGTTGCCCGTGTGCTCGGCGAGATGCGCTGGCAGCCCGCCTTGCGCTTCGTCCCGCCTTATCATGACGATGCGCTTTATCTTGATGCGCTTGCCGAAGACCTGACGCGTCAGGTTGCCGCGCTTTCATTCAAGCCCGAGGTGATGCTGCTGTCGTTTCACGGAATGCCCCAGCGCACGCTCGAAAAGGGCGATCCCTATCACTGCCACTGCCAGAAGACGGCACGACTGCTGCGGGAGCGGCTCGCGGAGCGGGACGAGTTTGCAGGAGTAAGGTTCGAGACGACGTTCCAGTCCCGCTTCGGCCCTGCGCAGTGGCTCGAACCCGCGACCGACGACACGCTGATCGCGGAAGGCGAGAAGGGAACCAGGCGGCTCGTCGTTGCAGCGCCCGGATTTGCCGTCGATTGCGTCGAGACCCTGGAAGAGCTCGCGCTCGAGGGTCGCGACGAATTTCTAGAGGCTGGCGGCGAGCAATATGCCGTGCTCGATTGCCTTAATGCGAGTGCTGCCGGGGTGGCGATGCTCGACGCGATGATCCGGCGCGAGCTTTCCGGCTGGATTTGAACCCGAACCTTATTTACATTGGGGTTAGTTGTTAATCCGAACCTGTTACGGACCCCACCCCATGGCCACTCTCGCACAGACCCCGCCCGCAACCCCGACCCACTGGACCGAAGGCAATCCGACAGAGGGCGACCTCTCACACATTCCCGGTGAGGGCGGCTGGCCTGTGGTCGGCAATACCTTCAAGATGCTCGCCGACCCGCATGCTTTCACTAAACGCATGGTCGAGACTTACGGCACGGTTTACAAGACACGCGCCTTCGGCGGCTGGAACGTGGCGCTTGTCGGGGCAGAAGCGAACGAACTGGTCCTGTTCAACAAGGACAAGATCTTTTCGAGCGAGCAAGGCTGGGGTCCGGTGCTTGATCAGCTGTTTCCCCGCGGTCTGATGCTGATGGATTTCGACCATCACCGGATTGATCGGCGTGCGCTCTCGATCGCGTTCAAGCCCGGGCCGATGCGGCATTATTCGGGCTCGCTCAACTCCGGTATCGCGAGCGAAGTCGACAAGTGGGAAGGCGAGATGCTGTTCCAGCCGGCGATCAAGCAGCTTACGCTCGACCTCGCGGCAGAGAGCTTCCTCGGCATTCCGTGGGGCCCCGAAGCGGACAAGATCAACACCGCTTTTGTCGACATGGTGCAGGCCTCGGTCGCGCCTGTCCGTCGACCTCTGCCTTTCACCAAGATGAAGAAAGGTGTCGATGGCCGTGCCTATATGGTGGAGTATCTCACCAAGGAGACGCTGCGCCGCCGGAAAGAGGGCGGCGGGCAGGACATGTTCAGCCAGTTCGTCACCGCTACGCACGAGGATGGCTCGCTGCTCGAGGTCGATGAAGTGGTCGATCACATGAGCTTCCTGCTGATGGCGGCGCACGATACGATTACATCAAGCGCTACCTCGATGGTGTACCAGCTCGCCAAGCATCCCGAATGGCAGGAAAAGCTTCGCGACGAGGTCTTCGCCGTGACCGGAGGCCCCGATGGTTCGGGCAGGCCGCGCCCGCTCGACTATGACGATATGGGCAAGCTCGAGCTTACTGAAATGGCGTTCAAAGAAACGCTGCGTCTCATTCCGCCGGTGCCTTCCATGCCGCGCCGGGCACTCAAAAGCTTCGAGTTCGGCGGATATCGCATTCCGGCAGGCACGCCGTGCGGGATCAATATCTACTGGACCCACCATTCGACCGAATACTGGGACGATCCTTACACCTGCGATCCGATGCGTTTCACGCCGGACAAGGTGAAAGCGCGGCACAAATATGCTTGGGTTCCGTTCGGCGGCGGCGCCCACATGTGCCTGGGACTGCACTTTGCCTACATGCAGGTGAAGGTGCTGATGACGCAATTGCTTCAGCGCTACCGCATCGAGGTCGAGGAAGGCTACGCGCCTGCATGGCAGGAATGGCCGATCCCGCAGCCAAAGGACGGTCTGAAAGTGACGTTCGTGCCTCTTTCCTGAACCGATCCGGATACCGATCAATTCAGAATTGGCCCCGACTATGCTATCTTCCTGCGCGTGGGCGTTGGAGGAGTGGGACACATGACGTCTGCCCAGGATCGAGCAATCATCATCGCTGCCGTGATCGGACTTGTGGGAGTGATATCTGCCGCAGTAATTTCGAATATGGACGGTCTGTTTGGCAGCAATGCGGATCCGATGCCGACACCGACACCATTACCCGTTGCAACCGGTCAGCCCGAGTTGTCCGCGACTGAATCCCAGGTCGGTCCCCGCGCACCCGAGATCGAGATAAACCAGCGATATCGGCTGTGGGGCGAGGATACGCTCCAGATAAGTCTTGAGCCGGGTGAATTACGCGAAATCGGCGGAATGGAACTCTATGCCGACCATCACACCCAGGCTCCGCAGTCCTCCTGCGCGGGGCCCGGTTTCGTCCCCTATACATGGCAGGTCCGCCAGCCGTGGCCGCGCGGCGGCGAACTCGAAGTCCGCTCCATCATCAAGCAGGGTGGCGGTGCCACCGAGATCGTTGGAACCGGCTCCACCGGTTCATCATCAATGGGGTTTTGCGGGATCCACCAACTGAAGAACGTCGATGTAATCCCGATCAAGGTCGAAGTAAGATACGTGTCCGCTGTCGACACCCTCAACAACTAGAATGGGTCAAAAATCCCAGGCGATGCCGTCTTTCTCCCAGTCGCCATAGCGCGTGGGAGACTGCTCAAGCGGTTCGTCCTTCATCGGATCGACCGCTTTTGGCTCGGGCACGGGATCGTTGGTCCAGTGCGCGGGCTTTTTGAAGTTCTTGGCGGCCTTGGATTTCTGCTTGGTCATCGCATCATAACAATGCGCATGCTGGCGCTTGGTTTCAATGCTGTTATGGGCAGCAGCGATGCCCGTCCAACCAGGATTTCCAGCGCGCCGCGCCGCGCTCAAGCTGCTCGACGCCGTTCTGCGCCGAGGAGAGACGCTCGAACAGGCAGAAAGCGCGGCGATGAAGGGGGTCGACGGCCCTGCCGACCGTGCTCTTGCCCGGGCGATTGCCGGCGAGACCCTGCGCTGGTTGACCGATCTCGATGAACTCATTGACAGCGCGACGAAAAAGCGGCTGCCCGACGATGCGAAACCACGCAGCGTGCTGCGGCTGATGCTCGCGCAGGCGCTGCGGCTGGGCACGCCTCCGCATGCCGTGGTCGCAACCGGGTTGCCTCTGTTGTCCGGCGGCCCGCGTCGCCTCACGCACGGCGTCTTCTCGACCTTGATGAAACGCGAGGCCTCACTGCCCGATGTGCCGACCTTGCCCGATGCGGTGCAGGCGCGCTGGGGCGAGCGGGCGGAGGAAATTGCACCGGGCCTCATCCACCCGCCAGAGGTCGATCTTGCGCTCAAAGATGCGAGCGAAACCGAAGCGCGAGCGCTCGACATGGGCGGTGTGAGCCTCGCTCCGGGACACATCCGCCTGCCGCGCGGAACGCCGATCGAGCAGATGCCGAGCTACGAGGAAGGCGCATGGTGGGTTCAGGACCTGGCCGCCCAATTGCCCGCCCGCCTGCTTGGGCAGGGAGAAGGCAGGCGCGTGCTCGATTTGTGCGCCGCGCCAGGCGGCAAGACGCTGGCGCTGGCCGCCGCCGGCTGGAACGTCACCGCACTCGATATCAGCGGAAAGCGGCTTCAGATGCTGCGCGAAAACCTCAAACGCACTCGCCTGGAAGCCGAAGTCGTTAAGGCGAACGCACTCTCCTATGTCCCCGCAAAGCAGTTCGACGCGATCCTGCTCGATGCACCGTGCACAGCGACCGGCACCTGTCGCCGCCACCCCGATGTGCTCCACCGCATCGGCCCGCGCCAGATCGGCGAGATGATCGAGATCCAGCAATCGCTGATTATGAAAGCCATCGAATGGCTGCCGAGCGGCGCGACCTTCGTTTACGCGGTCTGCTCGCTCGAGCGCGAGGAGGGCGAGGAGCAGGCCGCGTGGATCGACGAGACCTTCGATCTCGATCCGCTGCCGGTCTCCGACGAGGAACTGCCAGCCGGTCTCAAGCCGACCGCCGAGGGCTGGGTCCGCACGCATCCCGGCATGCTCGCCGAAGATGGCGGGCTGGACGGGTTTTTTATTTGTCGCTGGCGCAAGCCCTAAGCATCGCCGAAGCGCAGCGTGATCTCGGCACAGGGTTTCCCAAGCTGGTCGAGCTGAAATCCAACCTCGCTTTCGCTTTGATTCTCGACTCGAAGCGAAAAGGGCGTGCCCAGCTCGACATAGCGATTGAGGTGCATTTCCCCGCCTGAAATCTCGAAATCAGGGCCGCCCTTGAGGACCGCCATGGCCTGTCGCGCGGCCTCTATCATGTGGACCGAATTGACGTGGTCGCCCGAACCGCCAAGCATCGGATTGGCAGGCGGAAGCCCGTTCTCCGAAGTGACGAGCGCCGGGATGGTGTCGGGATCATGCTTCGTGCCAAGCCCTACCAGCGAGTGCTCGCATTCGCCTATGCCGAGTAGTTCGCGAGGTGCAAATTCGAAGTTGTCGCGATCGGCATGCCACTTCGCCTCGCGCTTTGCCTCGCCGCGCCACTCCTCAAAATTGCGGGTCCGGAAAACCACGCCGCGCCCGCGCATCCGGACTACTTCGCGGTCCTCCGCGTCGAACAGCGTGATGAGATAGCGGCGATCCTTGCCCGACCTCTCACGCTCGTAGGTTCCGCGAACCGCATCGCTGACACCGGCCTCTCCGCATACCCATTCGGTCCAAGTGAGTGCAGACCACTGGCCCTCTTGCATCTCATCGAGCTTCAGGATTGCGCCGACGCTGCACCAGAAATTCTGTGCTTGCACCACCACCGGATGATGCGGACCGAGCGTGAGCCAAGGCCACGCTTCGAATTCGGTCGAGCACGTGAAAGCGACCGACCCGTCGGCGTTCACCTCATGGTCGTGCGTGTAGGATCTCGTGAATTGCCGCGCCATACGTCCTCCCCCGGCGCGGCGAGATCTATCAGGCTTTGACGTACTTCTGGAAGCTCTTCCTCAGCTTCATGATCTTGGGCGGGATCACCGCGAGGCAATACGGGTTCCGCTGGCCTTCACCTTCCCAGTATTCCTGGTGGTAGTCCTCGGCCGGATACCATTGTTTGATCTGCTGGCCATCTTCGAGGCCTTCGATGGTGGTCACCGCTACCTTCCCGTGCTCTGCATTCCACCGGCCGATCGCTGCTTCGGCCTCCTGCGCTTGCTCATCCGACAGCGGAAAGATGGCAGAGCGGTACTGCGTGCCGATATCGTTGCCCTGCCGGTTGAGCTGGGTCGGGTCGTGGGTGCCGAGAAAGACATCGTAGATCTCGCCCAGGCTGATCGTATCGGGGTCGAAGGTGACGCGGATCGCCTCGGCGTGGCCGGTATTGTCGGTGCAGACTTCCTTGTAGGTCGGGTTTGCGGTGTCGCCGCCGATATAGCCGCTTTCGACCTCGGTCACGCCTATTACGTCGCGAAACACCGCCTCTGTGCACCAGAAGCAGCCGCCTGCCACAATCGCCTGTTCCATCGGTTCTGAACTCCTTTATTCGATCAGCGACATAGGAAGGCCGACCGGATTTGAAAGGGTTGGTGCCAATCCCTTGTCATAGCGTCCGCGCTGCGTCAGGACGTTTCCAGCTTTTCGATGAAGAGAGGATCCCACTGCCATGAAACCGCTTCACCTTGCCCCGCTCGCCGCAATGGCCGCCGTGGCTTTCGCTTCGACCGTGCCGGTCAACGCCGACGATCACAGCGCTTCCGCCCCGACGCTGGAGGAAGTGCTCGCGCACGAGCGCCGCGACGATGACCGGGCGCGCGACCAGTATCGCCACCCGGCGGAGACGCTTGCATTTTTCCAGGTCGAACCGACCATGACCGTCGCCGAATACGGTCCGGGCGGCGCGTGGTACACCCGCGTGCTCGCACCCTGGATCATGCCGCAGGGCACCTACATTGCGTTCAACGGTGACAGCGATGCGCGAACGTATGATAGCCGCGCACGCGAAGTGCGCGCAAAGGCTTGGACCGAGAATTTCAAGAAGGGTCTCGCCGAAGGGTCGGGCATGTCGGAAGACGATGTGATCGCCTTCGAAATCGATGAGATGCCCGAAGACGTCGCAGGCACGGTTGATCGCGTGCTGATCTTCCGCTCGATGCACGGCCTGGCCAACAGCAATACGGCCGACGATGTGCTCGATGCGGCCTACACGATGCTCAAGCCCGGTGGCATGGTCGGCGTGGTCCAGCACCGCGCACCCAAGGATGCGAAGTTTTCCGATTATTCGCCCGCGCCGGGCTACATGAAGACCGAGCAGGTCGTCGCCATATTCGAAGCGAATGGATTCGAGCTGGTCGATTCGAGCGAAATCAACGCCAATCCAAAGGATCCGGCCAACTGGGAAGGCGGCGTGTGGACGCTTCCGCCTGTGCTTCGCTACGGCGACCAGGACCGCGAGAAGTATCTCGCTATCGGCGAAAGTGATCGCATGACACTGCTGTTCAGGAAGCTGGACTGATCGAAGATCGACGGAGGGACTTATGAAAAGAATAGCAATCGCACTGGCGGGCTCGGTCGTGCTCGCCAGCTGTTCTGCCGATCCGGTGGGCACCCAGGTCGAAGACAGCGCCGAGCGCAATGCGGCACTGGAAGAAGTACTCGCACACGAACGCCGCAACGATGACCGCGCGCGCGACGAATTCCGCCACCCGGCGGAAACGCTTGCCTTCTTCCAGGTCGAACCCGACCACACGGTGATCGAATACGCGCCGGGAGGCGGCTGGTACTCGCGCATCCTCGCGCCCTACCTGGCCGAAAACGGGCGCTATTTCGCGGTAAGCTTCCCGCCCGAGGCAGCCGCTCCTTTGGGCGAGGAGTTCGTCGAGCGGGTGCGAGGTTTTGGCGAGAGCTTCTCGGGTGAGCAATCGGAAGCGCTCGGCCTGCCACCTGAAAAGGTCCCATTCTACTACACCAATGCGATCCCCGAAGACCTCAACGGGGCGGTCGACCGGGTGCTGATGATCCGGATGATGCACAATCTTATCCGCTGGGGCGTGGCCGACAGCGAGATCGAGGCGCTTGTCAAGACGCTCAAACCCGGCGGTTTGTTCGGCGTGGTGCAGCACCGCGCCAAGCCCGACGCGCCCGAGGATTACGTCGACGGGAACAAGGGCTACCTTACGCAGGACGACCTGATCGCCTTTTTCGAGGGCAAGGGCTTGGAGCTGGTCGATACGTCCGAGATCAATGCCAATCCCAAGGACACTGCCGATTACGAAGACGGCGTGTGGACCCTGCCGCCCAGCTACGCCAAGGGCGACGAGGATCGCGGGACATATGCTGCGATCGGCGAAAGCGACCGGATGACACTGCTTTTCCGCAAAGCCGAATAGCTCTAAGGGGCGGCGCATGAGCACCATCACCGTCGCCGCCCTCCAGCTTGCGCTGGGTCGCGAGGACGAGAACACGAATATCGCAGCCGTCGCTGCACTGGTCGAACAGGCCGCTTCGCGCGGGGCCAAGCTCGTGCTGCCGCCCGAGCTGTTTTCCGGCCCCTATTTCTGCCGCGTGGAAGACGAGGCGCTGTTCGCGCTCGCCCGGCCTACAGCTGAGCACCCCAGCGTGATCGCAATGCGCGAACTCGCGGCGAGGCTCGGGATCGCGATCCCCACCAGCTTTTTCGAGCGCGACGGGCATCATTACTACAACACGCTCGCCATGATCGGCCCCGACGGCGAGATCATGGGCACCTATCGCAAGAGCCATATCCCCGACGGGCCGGGCTACGAGGAAAAATTCTATTTCCGCCCCGGCAATGACGGGTTCAAGGTATGGGATGTGCCGGGGGACGGGGGCAATCCGGTGCGTATCGGCGTCGGCATCTGCTGGGACCAATGGTATCCCGAATGCGCGCGGGTGATGGCTTTGAAGGGAGCCGAGCTGCTGCTCTACCCCACCGCGATCGGTTCCGAACCCTATGACGCCGATCTCGACACCAGCCGTATGTGGCGCAGGGCGATGATCGGGCATGCGGTTTCGAACTGCATGCCTGTGGTCGCCGCCAACCGGATCGGTGCCGAAGGCCCGCAGGGCGAGCAGAGTTTTTACGGGCATTCCTTCATCTCGGACGAGTGGGGCGATCTCGTCGAAGAGTTCGGCGCAGGCGAAGAAGGCGTTCTCGTCACCACGCTCGACCTCGCACGCGCGGCGAAACATCGCGCGGGAATGGGCTTCTTTCGCGATCGCCGTCCGCAGCTTTACGGCCGCGTCTGCGAAGACATCTGAGCGGCTCGCGTGAGCAGCACCTATCTTGTCGCGATCGGATCGAACCGGCGGCACCACCTCTACGGCAATCCTCACGAAATCGTGCGCGCGGCGATGGAGGAGCTGACCGCGCTCGGCACCGTCACCGCGCGCTCCGCAATCGTCGCGACCAGCCCGATCGGCCCCGCACAACGCCGCTTCGCCAATGCAGCGGTGCTATTGGAAAGCGAATACGATCCGCCTTCGCTGCTGGCCGGGTTGAAACACGCCGAGCGCGAATTCGGTCGGCGCAGCTTCCGCCGCTGGGGCGACCGCGTGCTCGATCTCGATATCATCCTTTGGAGCGGCGGACATTGGGGCGACTCCTCACTCACGATCCCGCATGCCGAGTTCCGCAAACGCGCATTCGTGCTTGGCCCGGCGAGCACGATTGCACCGGCTTGGCGCGATCCCATTTCGGGTTTGTCGCTGATTCAGTTGAATGCACGCTTGACCCGTGCGCGCACCCTGCCTAGGTGAGCGCTCCGATCGGCAGTGGAACCCACGCCGAGACCCTATGGGGGCCCTTAGCTCAGTCGGTAGAGCAACTGACTTTTAATCAGTAGGTCGCAGGTTCGACCCCTGCAGGGCTCACCACCTTTTTGCGCTATCGCTTTGCTGTTTGAGCGTGCGTTTTCCGCGCTATCGCTTCGCTACTTGAGCGTGCGTTTTCCGCGCTATCGCTTCGCTACTTGAGCGTGCGTTTTCCGCGCTACCGCTTCGCTACTTGAGAGCGCGTTTTCCGCCCTACCGCTGCTTTACTAGCCGAGCGCGTGTTTTCCGTGCCCTCGCTTTGCCGCTCAGGCCACGCGCGGCTCTCGTACATCCAGCCATTGTGCGAGCTTCACGCCGAACGTGATGAGGAACGGCACCAGCACGATGCTGAGTGTAACCTTCGCGATCACCTGGCCGATCAGTAGGCTGGTAATGTCGAACTCGCCGTAGAAAGCGAGCGTGATGAAGATGATCGAATCGACCGCCTGGCTAAGCGCCGATGCGATTGCGCCCCTAACCATTAGCCCGAATGTCGTCGCCTCGCCGCTGCCGCGCAGGCGCGAGAAGATCCATACATTGAGAAGCAGCGAAGTGATGTATGCCGCCGGACCCGCCATTAGGATCCGCGGTGTCTGGCCCAGCACCGTTTCGAATGCGGCCAGGTCGGCGGAACGGAACTCCAGCATCTCTGGGGATGCCGGCAGCGACAGCACGAGGTAGATGAGGAGCGCGGATAGCGCGAGCGGGATGAACCCCACCCAGATTAGCTTGTTGGCGAGTTTCTGTCCGTAGAGCTGCGCAATCGTGCTGGTGATCACTACCAGGAGCAAGAACGGGAAAATACCTGCTTCGACCGCGAGATTGCTCAGCCAGAGTTGCACCTGCTTGAACGCGACCACGCCTGCAAGCACGGTCATCCCGCCATACAAAATAATGTAGACGAAAAGGCCCATCGGCGTTGCCAGTGCGCGCTCGGCATTCGGGCCTGTGTGCTGGGGAGTGTTCTCGGTCTCGCTCATGCGCCAGTGGCGTAAGGCGGTCGCTGCCAAAAGGGAAGATGCGCGCTAAAAGCTGTCACCCGCGCAATGATGCACGCGGCTTGCCTTGGCGCGATCAAAATGCCACGCCCCGCGCAGGCGCCCGGTCGAAGGCGCTTTACGAACCACCTCAAACCATCCGGGGGCATCGCACCAGCCGTGAACGAGAGTATCACGTCCATCCTATTCAGCCTGCTCGGCATTGTTGCCATCCTTGCCGTCGCTTTTCTGCTGTCTTCTGGCAAACGCAACATCAAGTTCCGCGTCGTAGGCGCGGCTTTCGCGCTGCAGGCAGTCATGGCTCTGCTCGTCCTGAGAACGAGTTTCGGTGTCGCGACGATCCAATTCCTGTCGGACGGGGTGATCGCGCTCCTCGATTATTCGAAGATCGGGATCGCCGCCGTTTTCGGTCCGATGGATGCCAACCCGTTCACGAACACCTTCGTTATTGCGGCGCTGCCCGTGATTGTGTTTTTCGCCGCGATCGTCTCGATCCTCTACCACCTCGGCATCATGCAGCGACTGGTTCGCTGGGTCGGCGGGGCGATCGGCTGGATCACGGGGATCAGCAAGGTCGAGGCGCTGGGGAGCGCGGCCAACATCTTCGTCGGCCAGTCGGAAAGCCCTTTGGTCGTGCGGCCCTATCTCGCCGCCTTGCCACCGTCCAAGCTCTTCACTCTTATGAGCGTGGGCATGGCGGGCGTCGCGGGAACGATCCTCGCTGCCTATGCGAGCTTTATCGGTTCGGAAGCCGTGCCGTTCCTGCTCGCAGCTGCCTTCATGTCTGCGCCCGGCGGGATTCTGATGGCGAAGATCATCATGCCGGACGATCCCGAGCCCGAAACCGCAAACCCCAGCGTCGCCCAGATGGCGGGGGCTCGCGCGAAGGGAACGGTCGATCAGCCGACCGAGACGACGCGCGTGACCATGTATGACGAGAACGGTGAAGAGATCGAATTGCCGCAATCACGCATTTCTGGCGAGGGGCCGGCTGCCATTGTCGAAGGCGGGAAGGCGCACGAAGTCGAAATGGCCGAGACGTTTGAGGAAGGCCAGCGCCCTGCCAACATTATCGAAGCCGCAGCACAAGGCACGCAAACGGGGGTAAAGCTCGCGGTCGCGGTCGGCGCGATGGTGATGGTCTTTGTAGCGCTCGTGGCGCTCGCCAACGGTATTCTCGGCGGGCTCGGCGGATTGTTCGGCTTTCCCGATGTGACGTTCCAGCAATTGCTCGGTTACCTGTTCGCGCCGGTCATGTTTCTGATCGGAATCTCGGATTGGGAGCAAGCACAGATCGCAGGCGGCCTGTTCGGCACCAAAATCGTTCTCAATGAATTCGTTGCCTTCATCGATCTTGGCGCGATGACCGAAGGGCAATTGACCGAGCGAAGCCGTGCGATCGTGACCTTTGCTCTGTGCGGATTTGCGAACTTTTCCTCCATTGCAATCCAGATGGCGGTGACCGGGGGACTCGCGCCCAACCAGCGCCCGGTGATCGCGCGTCTGGGGCTCAAGGCACTCGCCGCAGGCAGCCTCGCAAACCTCATGAGTGCGGCGCTGGCGAGCATATTCCTGCCGATGTAGCGGGGCTGAGCGAAACGCTTGGCAGAGGGTGCTGGGCAGGTGTAAGGCCGCGCTCATGACTGACAACAAGAACGACACTGCGGGCCGCACAACCGCAGGCATTGCGAGCGTTTCGCTTGCGAAACCACCCGAGGCCATCGCGGGCGAGCTTGGCCACAGCTTTGCCGAATACGGTTTCGCCGTCGTGCGCGACCACGGGATTTCACCAGATCTGATCGCGCGCGCAGAAGCCAAGTCCAAAGAGTTCTTCGCGCTCCCGGACGATGTGAAGCGCAGCTACAAGATCGAAGGTGGCGGCGGCGCGCGGGGCTACACCCCTTTCGGCACCGAGAAAGCCAAGGATGCCGACATATTCGACTTGAAGGAATTCTGGCATATCGGCCGTTCGCTGGGCGAGGACCACCCGCTCGCGAAATACATGGCGCCCAATGTATGGCCCGAAGAAGTCGAGAGTTTCCGCGACACCTTCAGCGCGCTTTATTCCGCGTTCGAGGAAGCCGGAGGACGCGTGCTCGAAGCGATCGCGCTGCACCTTGGCCTTGACCAGAAATACTTCGAACCGACGGTCAAGGACGGCAATTCCGTCATGCGGTTGCTGCACTACCCGCCGCTCGGTCCCGACGCGCCGGAAGGCGCGATACGCGCGGCCGCGCATGGCGACATCAACACGATCACACTGCTGCTCGGCGCCGAAGAAGCAGGTCTGGAATTGTTGAGCAAATCGGGCGAATGGCTCGCGGTCGACGTTCCCGAAGGTGCGCTTGTTATCAATGTCGGCGACATGCTCGAAAGGCTCACCGCGGGAACACTGCGGTCGACAACGCACCGCGTGGTCAATCCGCGCGGGGAAGCGGCGCGGCGTTCGCGCTACTCCATGCCGTTTTTCCTGCACTTCAGGCCGGATTTCCTGATCGAGCCACTGCCTTCGTGCTTGCCGAATGCCGACCCGGGTGTCGATCTCGAACCGATTACCGCCCACGAATTCCTCCAGCAGCGGCTGCGCGAAATCAACCTCGCCTGAACGCTGAGGATCGGCTTCGCCGACCCGAATCGCGGCGACTCGGCACGCAGGGCGCGCGTGGTTCATGCAAACCTATGCACGGGAAATAACCCTCGCTCGTTGCGCGGCTGCAACAGTCGCTTTCAATCCTCGGGATTCTGCGGGTCGCAGCCTTGTTTTTGTCCACAGTAAGGCTAGGCGCGCTTGCACCGCATCAGCGTTTCATCGTTCTGTCACAAATCCGTCGTTTTTGTGCAGCGCAACGCGCCTACCAGCGGGTGCGCGCACTCCGACAAGTGTCACGTTTCATTCTCCCACTCTCCAAGTGATCAGGGGCTAATCCATGAAATTGAAGTATCTCCTGGCAGCGAGCGTCGTCAGCCTCACTGCCGCTACCACGATTGCAGCTCCGGCTGCCGCACAGCAGATTACCTCTGGCATCGAAGGCCAGGTATCCGACGAAAGCGGCGCAGCGCTGCCGGGTGCAACCGTCACCATCACCGACGAACGCACCCAGTCCTCGCGCACCGTGACGACCGGCGCTGCCGGTAACTTCCGCGTCGGCTCGCTGCCGCCGGGTGGCCCCTACACCGTGACCGTCACCGCGAACGGCTATGAAGGCCAGACCGTCGAAGAGGTGTTCACGAGCATTTCGGGTAACACCGGCTTCAACTTCACCCTTTCCGCTACGGCTGCAGGTGCAGCCGACAATGTCATCGTCGTCACCGGCGCACGCGCGCAGGTCACGCAATTGGCCGTTGGCCCAGGTACCGCATTTGACACCCAGACGCTCGAAGCGTTCCCGTCGATCACCCGCGACGTTCGCGATATCATCCGCATTGACCCGCGTGTCAGCCTTGAGCGCAACAACGATGTCGATCGTATATCCTGCCTCGGTGGCAACGACCGCGGCAACACCTTCACCGTCGACGGAATCATCCAGTCGGACGTTTTCGGCCTCAACGGCACGCCGTTTGCAGCGCGCAACTCGCTTCCGCTCCCGTACGACGTGATCGAGCAGACCTCGGTCGAGTTCGCTCCGTTTGACGTCGAATACTCCGACTTTACCGGCTGTCTCGTTAACGTCGTGACGAAGGCCGGTTCGAACCGCTTCAGCGGCTCGGCATTCATCACCTACTTCGATGGCGGCATGCAGGCCGATGAGGTGGAACAGGCCGATGGCAGCGTCGATCCGTTCAATGCGGGCGAGGAAAAGCGCTGGGGCGTAACCCTTTCGGGCCCGATCATCCCCGACCGACTGTTTTTCTCGTTCGGTTACGAAGAAACCGACCTTGGCGACGGTTTCAATGGTGGCCCGGGCACGACCGGCGTGGACTTCTTCACGCAAGCGCAGTTCGACCGTTTCGCCCAGATTGCAAGCAGCGTCTACGGCCAGGACATCGGCGGCATCCCCACCCAGCTGCCAGAATCGAACGTCCGTTACTTCGGTCGTATCGATGCGAACATTTCCGACGATCACCGTCTCGAAGCGACCTACCAGCGTCTTGAGGAAACCAATGTCGAGCCCGATTTCGGTCGCGACAATTTCGGCGGCCTAAACTCGTTCGAAGACGAAGGCACGATCTCCGATTACTACTCGCTTCGTCTCTATTCGGACTGGAGCGACACCGTTTCGACTGAGCTGCGCATCAGCCGCGCAGAAGTCGGTGACGTTCAGGGCCCTGTCGGCTTCGGTGAAGCGCAGTCGGAGAATCCGACCGTGCGTCTCGTCGTCGGCGTTGACGGCCCGGGCGACATCGGTACGCTCTCGACCGGACCCGGCATCTTCCGTTCGGCCAACCAGCTCGATACAAAGATCGACCAGGCGCGTTTCATCCTCAACGTGGATGCAGGCGACGGTCACTTCCTGAAGTTCGGCACCGAGATCAACGATCTCGAAGTGTTCAACTTGTTCGCCATCAACGCGACCGGTTCGCTCTACTTCCAGAACCTCGATGACTTTGAAGCCGGCCTTCTTTCGCCGGGCGACGAGTTCTTCCCGAACAACGACGAGATTTTCTTCGGCGATGCCTATGCCGCGGACATCAACGTTGCGCCGGGCTTCGACATCAACAACGCTGCTGCACTCTTCAGCCGTCGCACCTATTCGGTGTTCGCGCAGGACGAATGGCAGGCCACCGACCAGCTCTCGGTGACCGCAGGTGTCCGCGTGCAGCTATATGATGGCGATGCGCCGCGCGTGAATCCGCTGTTCCAGCAGCGGTTCGGCTTCACCAACGCCGTTTCGTTCGGCAAGCTCGATCCGGTCGTGCTGCCGCGTCTCGCGGCGACCTATGAGTTCGACAACGACGGATTCTTCTCGAACAGCCGCCTGACCGCAGGCGTGGGTATCTTCTCGGGCGGCGACCCGGTCGTGTACTTCTCGAACGCGTTCTCAAACAACGGCTTCTCGACTGGCCTGGGCACGTCGAACAGCTGTTCGGACGCAGAGCTGAACCGCAACGCCGACGGCAAGCCGCAGGTGCTCGTGAATGGCCAGTTCACCGGCATCCCGCAGTGTGTCGTTGCCGCGGGTGAAGCCCGCGCTTCGGCTGGCCGCGCAGACGTCCAGTCGATCGACCCGAACCTCGACATCCCGACCGCGGTTCGCGCGAACCTCGGCTTCGCCACCGATCTCGGCGGTGATGGCGGATTCTTCGGCGGCTGGAAGCTGAACCTCGACTACATCTACACCCGCTTCAACGACAACCTCGCGGTTGTCGACCTGGTGCAGGTTGTCGATCCGTCGCTCGGCAATAACGGCTTCACTGTAGATGGTCGTCCGATCTATCGTCCGATCGATCCGATTGCACCGGGTTGTAACGCCGTACTTCAAGGCACCGGCGGCGTTCCGCCGACCTACAGCAACGTGACCGATGCCTGCTTTGCGGCGCTGAACCCTGACGGGACCCGCGGCCGCGGTGTTGGCGTCGACGACTTCCTGCAGTTGACCAACGGTCCGAGCTTCGACAGCCACAATGCATCGCTGATCCTGCGCAAGCGCTTCAGCGAAGGCGTGCTTACCGAAGGCGGTAGCGTGAGCGTCAATCTCGGCTATGCCTTCACGGATAGCCAGCAGACGATCAACTTCCGTTCGTCGACTGCAACCTCGACCTTCGACAACACGCCTGCATTCGACCGCCAGAACCTGGCTGTCTCGCAGTCGGGCTTCGAAACTCGCCATAACTTCACCGCTTCGCTTTATTTCCGCGAAGAGTTCATCGACGGTTTCGACACCGGCCTCGGCATTTTCTTCCGTGCATCGGAAGGCCGTCCGTACAGCCTGGTGTTCGACGATGGTCGTCCGTTCTTCAACGACAGCAACTCGCGTGAAGAGAATGCGCTGCTCTACGTGCCCACCGGCATTGACGATCCGAACATCGCGCCGCCGGTTTTCGACGCGAATGGCGTGTGGACCGGTGATGGTTCGGACCCTGCGGCGGTTGCCCAGCTTCTTGCCGCACTCGAAAACGGCGAGGGCATTGTCAGCGACCTCAACTGCAACTTCACTCGCGGTGAGACCGTCAAGCGCAACCAGTGCCGCAACGACTGGTTCTTCGACCTCGATATGCGCTTCAGCCAGGAACTGCCCTTTATCGGTACGCTTACCGGCATCACCGAAGATCGCATCGAACTGTTTGTCGACTTCGACAACTTCCTGAACCTGCTCGACAGCGGCTGGAATACCCGCCGTGCACTGGGCGGCTTCGACGGACGTGTCGACCTTGTCGATGGCGCTTTTGATGACCAGGGTCGCTACGTGATCACCAACTTCAACCCGGGCTCGGGTGAGGCGAACACGTTCGAGTCGAGCACCGCATGGCGGATCCAGATCGGTGCGCGTTACGAATTCTAATTCGTAATCCACCGTTCGATACGAACAAGCGCGGCGGGGCCTTCGGGTCCCGCCGTTTGCTTATGTCGGATCGGAAAGGCGGAGCCGGAATTAGGAGCTCCGAATTGTGGTCAGGCTGCGCCGCGTTCGCTTTCGTCCGCCATCCGCGTGTCGGCCAGGCTCAGCAGTTCAGCGGCGAGTGCCTGCTGCGTCTCGCTTTCTGCGCCCGAGCGTAGCGCACGCTCGAATTCGGCGGCCTGTTCGCCCAGCTCGGCCTCTCCGAACATAGCGGCAGTGCCGGCGAGCTTATGGACGAGCCGCGCAAGATCGTGCGTCCCGCCGCCATCGGCAAGCGTTCCGTCATTAGCCGCCTTGCGCACCGCATCGATCGCCTCTTTGCGCCGCGTCAGCCAGCGCTCGAGCAGAGCGGGCGAGTGCGAAGGCTCCGCTGCCGCCGCCTGTGCTGTTTCGGGCTTGAGCGTCTTTTGTCGCCGCTCGGATCGATCCGGCTCGCACCCATCATCCGCCTCGACAATTCTCGTCGGGAGCCAGCGCTGAAGGGCACGGGCCAGGTCGGCGAACACCAGTGGCTTGGCAAGGTGCGCCTGCATTCCCGCATCGCGCGCGGCGGCGACGTCTTCAGGGAAGGCATTCGCGGTGAGCGCGATAATCGGCAAGTCATCCGGCGTGATCCCCTCGGCACGGATCGCGCGGGTTGCCGCGTATCCGTCGCAGCCGGGCATCTGGATATCCATCAGCACAAGATCGTAAGGTGTGCCGCGCATCACGCTGTCGATGACCATAGAGATCGCCTCGTGACCGTCATGCGCGATCGCCACGGACTGTCCACAGCGCTGGAGCATCTCGGTGGCGAGCATGCGGTTCACGTCGTGATCTTCGGCCAGCAAAATGCGTGCGTCCGTGGGCAAGTCACCCAGTTGCAGCGGTTCTGGCTTCGAGGGTCGCTCAGGCGCAGGTTGGGCGTGCCTTGCCGGAAGGATGACGGTGAAACACGACCCGACACCGGGCTCGCTCTTCAGCTCGATGGTGCCGCCAAGCAGTTCGGCTAGCTGCCTGCTGATCGTCAATCCCAAACCCGTTCCGCCAAAGCGCCGTGACGTATCGTTTTCTCCCTGTGTGAACGGTGAGAACACGAGGTCCTGTCGTGAGGGGCTGATCCCGATCCCGGTATCCATGACCCGTATGAGAAATTCGTCCTCGCGGACGGAGTAGCTCACCACGATGCTGCCGTTCTGGGTGAACTTCACGGCATTGCCGATCAGGTTGAGCACGATCTGACGCAGCCGCAGCCCGTCTGTGGCGAGCCAGCATTCCGCGCTGTCCGTCTCTGCGTCATCGCGTTCCAGTCGCAGGTCGAGCCCCTTCTTCTCCGCATTGGCACGGTGTAGCGACACGCATTCCCAAAGGGTCGCATGCAGATCTAAGGGTTTGCGATCGATGGCGATTTGCCCAGCCTCGATTTTCGAAAGGTCGAGGATGTCATTGAGCAGGAGCATCATCGACCGGCCCGACTGCACGATCAGTTGGGTCTGGCGACGCTGGTCCTCGTCAAGATCGCCCTGCAACATCAGCTCGGCAAAACCAAGGACACCATTCATCGGAGTCCGGATTTCGTGGCTCATATTGGCGAGAAATTCGGACTTTGCGCGGGCGGCATTTTCGGCATGGCGCCGCGCACGGGTAAGCAGCAATTCGAGTTCCACCCTTTCGGTAACGTCCCGGGCCGCGACGACAAAGCCCTGCCGTTCCCCGGTGTCGGGGTGGTGGGCGACGGCGGCGTCCGCCTCGATGAAGACCGGGGATCCGTCAACTGCATCGTTGAGACGGCGATATGTGAAGCGCAAGTGGTTGCGCGTGCCCGCAAGAAGCGCCTCTTCCGCCTGCATGATCTTGTCGCGCGCGTCCTGGTGCATTCTTGCCGATGCGCGCTTTCCGATGAAGGAATCCGGCTGACGCCCCAGCACCGGCATGACAGATGGCGAGGCATAGGTGCAAATCCCCTGCTCGTTGTAGAACAGGATCGCATCGTTGATATTCTCTGCGAGCAGGCGAAGTTCACGCTCGCTACGCTCAATCTGTTCCACCATTCGCTCACGCCCGGCAAGGATGGCCGCAATCGGCAGGCCCGTCAGGAAGTTTGCGGCGATAAACGCCTGGATCAGCATGAGTTCGGTCGAAGCGGATGCCTCGAGCCGGGCGATCGGGCCGAGACCCGCCCATGTCATCGCGCAAGTCACCACCGCGAGTCCGATAACGCACACCGCCGTTCCCAGGCTTCCAAGCCTGAAGGCATGCAGGAGGGTAATCGGGGGCAACAGGAAAAGCAGAGGGTAGATGTCTTGCCAGAACACGAAGAACGCGCAGACCAGACCACCGATAAGCAAGCTTGCGCGTTCGATCAGCTGCTGCCCTGTCGATGGCGACGGCGATTGCAGTGCATCGACCGCAAGGAGGATCATCGGAACGATCAACACCATGCCCACACTGTCGGTGAGGAACCACGATAGTGCCACTTCCCTTGCAGCCTCGGTCCACGGCCCCATGGCGAGAGCTGCGACTATTGCAGACACGGCCGGGCCCAGGAAACCGCCCGCCCACACAAAGCGCGACAGGTCGGACAGGTCGGCCATATCGGGGTGCCGCCTGCCGCCGCGGCGAACGATCCAGGCGACAAGCCCGATATCGATTACATTTGCGAGCGAGAAGACCATGGATACGAGGATCGGAGTGCCGGATGCGGCGTTGGCGAACGTGCTGGCCACGAAAACCGCGAGGAAATAGGGCCACTCGCTGGCGAGGCGGGTCCTCAGGAGGACAGCGACGGCGACGGCATTGGGAAGCCATATGCTCGCGAGCGTCGCATCGAATTTCGACAGAGACAGGCTCAGAATTGCGAGCACGAAAAACAGGATGCCGCCCATCAGGGCGGCTGCCACGCTCTTGCCGTCCGGCACCCCGCTTCCGGCGGAGTCGGGTGCGGATATCGCTTCGGACTTTGCCAGAAGCTCTGACGTGCGCTCCATCGCAAATTTCTCCGAGCTTGCTATAGGATTGACCGGGAAGAACGGGCGGAAGTGGCTCGGATATGAAGCAAAAGGCCAAGGGACCTATTGATGCAGACCCCCGCAAAAACCCGTTATTCCAGCACAATGAAGCGGCCACGTTGGTGGCTCGTGCTAGCGATAGTCTTGCTCCATATTCTTGCGCTCTACGGGCTTGCCCGCGCTCTTGCGCCAGAATTTACAGCATCGGTCGAAGGCAGCGTGGTCGAGGCGTTCACGGTAACCATAACGGCTCCCCCCGACCCGCCACCGCCCGAAAACCAGCCGGAATCCGATGAAGGCGCGCAGGGCGATCCGGGTAAGGAGGCGGTGCCCGAACCCGTCACCGCGCCAACCTCGCGGATCGAGACGCAGCCGACGCCGAGGCCGCAAGCATCCTCGACAGGCACCGCAACCCGTTCAGGTGCGCGCGACACCGGCGAAGGTACGGGCGCTGCGGGGACCGGAACGGGCACGGGAAGCGGCAACAGGGGCGGCGGGCGGGGCGGCGTTGCCGTCAGCAAGCCGGTGCACATCTCGGGCAGTATCAACAATGCGCGCGATTATCCCACGCCTCCCGGCGGACGCGAGGCCCGGCGCGGAACCGAGGTGATCGTAAAGGTCACGGTGGGAGTGGATGGACGAGCGCGCGGCTGCTCGATCTACCGCCCCAGCCCCGATCCTGAAGCCGATCGCATCACCTGCCGGCTGGTCGAGGAGCGGCTTCGTTTCCGCCCTGCGACGGATGCCAATGGCAATTCTGTCCCTGCGCCTTTCTATTGGCGACAACGCTGGTTCTAAATCGCCACGAAGACGAAGAAGATTCTCCCAATTGGCCACTGGAATAGGGCGGCGCGGCTGGTATAGCCCGGGCCGAAAACCGCTCGGAGCGGGATGACTGCGGAGCTTCGATAAATGCCGATCAAAATCCATCCGGTCATCCTGTGCGGTGGCAGCGGGACCCGGCTTTGGCCGGTCAGCCGGAAGGACAAGCCCAAACCGTTCCTGCCGCTGGTGGGCGATCGGACCCTGTTCGAAGAGGCGCTCGAACGCGCTTCGGACACCGAGCTGTTCGCCCCACCTATGGTCGTCGCCGGAGAACGGCATGCGGACCTGGTCGAGGCGCAAATCGGCGAGTCATGCGGGCACACCATCATCGTGGAGCCGGCACCGCGCAACACTGCACCGGCGATTGCACTCGCGGCTGCTCTGCTTGAGCCTGACGATGTCATGCTCGTCTGCCCGAGTGACCATCACATTGCAGATACCGATGCATTCCGCGCAGCGGCAAAGGCGGCTGCCGAACTCGCCTCCCGGGATTGGCTGGTTTCATTCGGGATAGCCCCTACGCACCCCGAAACCGGCTACGGCTACCTCAAGCGAGGAGAAAGCCTGCCCGGCGGTTATCGCATCGACACATTCGTGGAGAAGCCCGATCGTGAGCGCGCCGAGCGGTATGTCGCTGGCGGCGAGCACAGCTGGAATGGCGGAATTTTCGCATTTCGCGCAGGTAGACTGCTGGACGAGCTCGAGGCACATCGCGGCGAAATGGCACGGCTCGTCAGAGAATCGGTCGCTCGGGGCAGGCGCGAGGATTCGAGATTCCTCCCTGCTTCCGCTCCTTTTGTTGCAATCGAGGGCGACTCGATCGACTATGCGGTAATGGAAAAGACTGCACGCGCGGCGATGGTCCCGGTGGACATGGGCTGGTCGGATATCGGCAATTGGGCCGCGCTCAAGGATGCGCTGGGTAGCGAATCCGATGAGGCGGGCAACGTTGCCCGAGGACCGGTCGATCTCGACGGATGCAGCGATGTGCTGGCGCTGAGCGATGGTCCGCGCATCTCTGTCGTGGGGCTGGAAGATGTGGTCATCGTCGTGTCGGGCGAAGAGGTTCTGGTCACCACGCGCGAAGGTGCGCAGCGTGTCGGCAAGCTCCCCGGAGCAAGCAGTCAATGACAGGGGGCGGGGGCACTCGGGCCGGACCTTTCCAACTGCCCACAAGAATGGTCGAAAAGGTGTGGGGGCGTGAAACGCTTCCTCCTCCATTCAAAGCTCCTGATGGCAAGCGGATCGGCGAAATCTGGTTTGAGCCTCCCGCCCAGTTGCCGCAGCTCCTCGTCAAATACCTTTTCACGAGCGAAAAACTCTCGGTCCAGGTCCACCCCGGCAATCACAATGCGCTTTCCGGCGAAAACGGCAAAGAGGAATGCTGGCTGGTGCTCGATGCGGAGCCGGGCGCATCCCTTGCCATCGGTTTCGACGACACGCATTCGCCCGATACGATCGAGCAGGCCGCGCGCGACGGTTCTATCGAGGACCTGCTCACCTGGCATGAAGCGCGCGCTGGCGATGTATTCTATCTGCCGGCGGGAACCGTGCATGCCATCGGCCCGGGGCTTTCGCTCGTGGAGGTGCAGCAGGCGAGCGACACGACCTTCAGGCTGTATGATTACGGTCGACCGCGCGAGCTGCATCTGGAACGTGCGATGGCGGTCGCGGATCTGCAACCCTATCCACGCCGGCACAAGGGATCGGTCGCAGAACGCGGAGAGGCGCTGATTGACGGCCCTCGGTTCAGGCTCGATCGGATTGAAGGTAAACCAGACGCGCGGGTTTCGTCGACCTATAAGGGCGCATTGTTCGCGCTTCCGCTGAAGGGCGAAGTGAGTGACAAATCGGGCAGCATGCGTGCCGTGGCCGGGGAGTGCCTCTACGCGCCGGGTATCGATGCACTGGATTTTGCCGCGGCAGAGCTGACGCTTCTCACTTGCCCGACGGGTTAGCCTGAATGCACCACGCCGCTACTGGACCGTTCCGGCGCTGAGCAATTCCTCGATTTCGCTGCGGCCATAGGGTTTGCGCAGCAACGCGGAGGCACCGAGCTGTTCGATCTGGTCAGCCATTTCCGCATAGCCGGTTGCGAGCACGAAGCGCACGCCAAGCCTTTCGAGTTCCTTGGCGACCGGCTCGCTCGATTCCGAACCGAGATTGAAATCGATGATTGCAAAATCGGGCAATCGATCTCCGATCGAGGAAAGCGCGCCCTCCACGCTGCTTTCGACGCTCACCGATTTGACGCCCAGGCGTTTCAGGTTCTCTTCCGTGTCGAGTGCGATGATCATGCTGTCTTCGACCACCAAGACGTGCTCGGGTAGCATCGCGCCATCGAACTCGACGGTGATGTATTCTGAATCGCCTGCTCCATTATCGGCTCCGCTAGAACTCTCGAGCGTGGGCAGAATTTCGATAAAGCGTTGCGGGATCGTGAAATCGGCCTCGAGGCCTGTGAGCTTGAAGCGGAGAATGGCATCGCCCTTCAGCTCGTAGGGGATTGACCGCTCGATGATCGTCGAACCGAAACCGCGCCGCGTCGGCGGCTTGACCGGCGGGCCGCCGCGCTCGCGCCACTTGATACTCAAATCGCCGAACTGGTTGGTCGACAGGTTGACCGACAGGCTTCCCGAACGGTCGCACAGGCTGCCGTATTTCGCGGAGTTGGTGACGAGCTCGTGCACCACCAATGCGAGCACTGTGTAGGCTTCGGGCCGGATCAGTACGTCCTGGCCATCGATCTGGAAGCGTTCTTTCTTCTCGTTGAGATAGGCGCCGATTTCGGTTTCGAACAGATTCGAGAGCGGCGCGGGCGACCAGTTTTCGCGCGTGATGTTGTCATGCGCGGAGGCAAGGGCCGATATCCGGCCACCGATGATCTTGGTGAACTCGGCCACGCTCATCGCTTCATCCTGTGACTGCGAAACCAGGCTGCGTATGAGATTTAGGATATTGCGCACGCGGTGATTGAGCTCGGCGATAAGCAATTCCTGCTGCTCCTGGGCTCGCGCCCGCTCGCGCGCGGTCTCGTCGGTCATCCGCAGGATGACTTCGAGCAGCGTCACGCGGATGCCCTCGGCGATCTGGAGTTCGTCCTCGGTCCACTCCTCGCAGCGACCTTCGATAGCCTGTTCCCATGCGGCGAAGCTGGAACGCGGTTGCAGGCGTTCTCCTGCAGGTACGATCGCTTTTTCCGGGTCGCCAGCCCATTTCACCTTCTGGATCAGAGGCTTGCGCCACAGGACGAGATAATCGCGTGGGCTGCGTGATATCGGCAGAACAATCGCCCCGGCAGCGACTTCGGCGAATTTTCCGGCAGCGGGGATCTGCTCCGAGAGTTGCGAACTCGCAATGATGGTGCTGATCGGCGCGCTCCCGAGGGCTGGTGAGATCGCGGTGAATTCATCTTCTCCCGGCGCTTCGCCGCGAGAGCGGTACTTGCCCTCGATGAACACGGATGCCCCGTCGTGAGGGATGACTTCCTGCAAGATCTCGTCGAGCATCGGAAGGCTTTCAGACAGCGAGGTGCCGCCGGCAAGCCGCAGCATCAGTTGGTCGTGTAGGTGCTGCCCTCGCGTGCGCAACTGTTCGGAGCGATCCATCAAGATCCGGTCGAGCATCAGCGAGAACATCTGGCTGAACATCTCTGCCACCGTGCGCAGCGAGTAGGGCGGCAGCTTGGGCGTGTTATGGTGGCATGAGATAAGTCCCCAAAGCCTGCCATGGCGGACAATCGCGATCGCGAGCGAAGCCTGCACGCCCATGTTGCGCATATACTTCACGTGCATGAGCGAATGCGACCGCAAGACGCTCATCGAAAGGTCGAGCGGCTGATCGTTCATCGACCGCGCGGGCTCGATCGGCACCGGCTCTGCATCCATGTCGGCGATGATGCGGAAACGGTTGCGGCAAAAGAGTTCGCGAGCCTGTTGCGGGATGTCGGCGCGTGGATAGCGCAGGCCTAGATACGGTTCGAGGTCCTCGCGCCGCTCTTCGGCGATGACCTCGCCGCTTTCGTCGCGATGAAACCTGTAGATCATCACCCGATCGTATCCGAGCATATTCCGAACCAGCTTCGCGGCCTTTTTGCAGAGGGCGGAGAGGTCGCGCACCGGCTCCAGCTGGGAGAGGACAGGCCCGATCAAGGCCAGATGATCGGCATATTCGTCCTGAGCGTGCGGTTCGAACTCGATAACGACTTTGCGATCGCTCCGGTGAATCGCGCAGTCGAACAGGTCGCCGCCATGTGTCAGTCGTAGCCCGAAGATCCGCTCGACCGTGACGTCCTCCGACATACGGCTCAAAGCGTCCTTGAACGCGACAAGGGCAAAAGGCGCGAGATATTCGGAGACCGGGTCACCCACGTCAGGCAGTTCTTCGAGACCGAGGATTTCGGCGCAATTGGTTGACCGATGGGCGATCACCCAGTCGCCGGTGAGGGCGAAAAGCCCGCCAAATCCCTGAATCGCGGCGATATGATGGATCGGTTCGCGATCGCATTCGGTCAATTCATGCTTGGTGGTAAGCGTGCTCATCAGGCCTCCGCGACAGCTGCTGTCCGCGCCGTCGCAGGACGCTTTGTATGGGTGAGAAAGTGATCGAAAACGGCAATGGCGGCTCGCGACGCGGCGTCGATGCGAGCCTCGCTGGCCGAATTCTCAAGCTTCGCCCGCAGCCTCTTCCAGAATTCCAGCATGGCGGGATCGGAGAGGAAAGCTGTCGGCCATTGCGCATTACCGCAACGCCGGATTTCGCCAGCGATAGAGAGATTGCCGAGAGAGGATCCGGCAAGCACCCATGCAACACCGAGTGCGAGATCGTCCTCTTGCCCGGTTCGCGTTCCGGCGATCGCGAATGTTTCGTCCGTCGCGAGCGGCGCTAGGCCAAGCTGGGCCAGATCTTGCGCGATGAGCCCGGTTTGATTGGGAGGGCGGTCCCTGGAATGTGCGTTGAGGCCCAACCATGCCTCGACGGGTTGCCTCGCCGCGTGCTGGAGCTTCAAGAACCGCGCGTAATTCTCAAGCGTGTCCCAGCCACCTGCCTTTCGCATGGATCGATCGAGACTGTCATGAGAGCGAGCGGTCGCGGTACGCAATCTGGAGCGCAGGCAGGCGCTGTTCTCGTCCAGGATGCGCGTATTCTCGATGATCTGCCCCCTCGTAGATCCCTGGTCTTCTTGGCGGTGTAAACCGATCCCGCTTACGATTCTGTCTACCTAAAATGACACTGCCAGAGCCAATTTGCAAAGGAAGCAACGTTCGGACAACCTGGTAGGTTCCCGTAGCCCCCCCCCGCAAGGAGGTGAGAAAAAAGGTTCAATTTGAATATTTTACCGCCCTGCGCTGAAAAGTCGACCGGGGCTTGGGCTCACTCGAGCAGCTTGGCCCCGTGATTGCGCACTGCGTGTTCGAGCGTGCCGCGCAGGAAGCCCAGCATAGCGGGCAGGTTCATCTCGATCACGACATGGTCTTCTTCGACCTCGACCGCTCCGTCGATCTTCTGCCCCACTGCCGTCACCGTCAGAGCCATGACGTCTTCACTAGGCCAATCGGTATCGACCGTTGCCATTCCGGCGGGGAAATAGCCTGCGATTTCATGCGCGCGCTCGCGCATGCGCCGCCGCACTTCCTCCTTACCAAGATCGTGTTTCAGGGTGACACGCATGCGGCCTAACCCTGCCTGCCGCCGGTCTTACTCAGATCTTCGAGCAATTCATCGCCGCCATAGCGGTATTCGAGATAGCGGTCCTTGATCGCGAGATCGTCAAGCGCACCTTCTGCAAGCCTGCGTGTGACACGGTCGACCTCGCCGGAAATCTTGGTAAGGCTGTCCGTCAGGCGCTGATCGGCAGTCTTACCGGCATGGGCCTCGCCGCGCATATGTTCGGGCACCTTGCGATAGTTCTCGATCGTCTCGGGGATATATTCGCCGACCAGCTCGCGCACCTCGCGCGAAGCGGGATGGTTCGCGTCGACCGTTTCAAGCTGGAGTCCGAGCGCATCGAGTTGCACACCGAGATCTTCCACGATTTTCGCTGCCGGCGGGGGAAGGGCCGGTCGCTGCGCTTCGAGCCACAATTCCGTGCGCGCAACCATCTGCTTGGGATCGCCCTTGGTCAGTTCGGCGCGCTTGGGCACTTTTACCTTGGGAAACTGCGAGAACAGGATACCCGCGCCGACCACCGCGAAGAATGCGGCGACAATGCCCCAGAAACCGATCCCGCCAAGCACCGCGCCGGCAACGGAGATCGCCACGAAGATGCCGAGCACCGCTGCACCGAAATAGCCAGCACGCTTGAGCAGGTTCTTGAGCTTAACATTCGCCGAGCCCTTGCCGATCGAGGTTTCGAGCCGATGCCGCCCGCCGGTCCGGTTGTCGCGGACCAGCATCCGCCCTTCGGTCAAGGCGCGGTCGGTTTCCTGGGAGAGGTTCGACATCAGTTATCGAGCGCCAGCAATGTGGGTTCGGAGGCGACTTTGGCCTGCGCCTGGGCCTGTCCTTCGGCGCGGGCGATATAGCCTTTCGACTTCTCGACCTCGTCGGAGAGCACATTCACGGTCTGCTTCATGCTGTCGAGCGCGCGTATCTTGAACTCGTCAACCTCGTCCATCGTGTCGTAGATGTTCTGGAAGGCGCGCTGGAGGGTTTCGAGCGGTATGGTAGAGGACGCGGCCTGTTCGTGGATCTGGCCGGTCTGCTCGCGCAGCAGCGTGCTGGTGGAATCGATGATGTCGCTGGTCGTCTGGTTAAGCGAGGTGATCTGCTGCAACACCAGCTTCTGGTTGGTCATCGCCTGAGCGACGGTAACGGCGGTGCGCAGCGCGCCCACGGTGGTGGTGCTCGCCCGGTCCACGCCCTTCACAAGTTCGACATTGTTCTTCTTGACGAGATCGAGCGCGAGATAGCCCTGCACGCTCACCGCCATCTGGGTCAGAAGGTCCTGCGTGCGCTGGCGGACATAGAAAAGCGCGCTTTCGCGCAGTGCCTTTGCCTTTTCGGGGTCCGAGCTGTCGAGTTCGAGCGCTTTCGCCTCCAGCCGCTCATCGAGCGTCTTGGCGATGTGGATCATCTGTTCCAGTTCGCCCATCGCCTCCCAAAGCTTCTGCCGCTCGGTATCGATTGCGGCGTTATCCAGGTGAAGTTCCTTCTTGCCGCCTTCGAGCCGCTCGAGGATCGCCTGGATGTGCCCCTGCGCGCTCGTATAGCTGTCGAAGTAATTCTTGAGCCGGTTGCCGAAAGGGATGATGCCAAAGAGCTTGCGCGTCGTCAGCTTGCCCTTTTTGCCGGGATCGAGATCTTCGACCGTGCGGCGCAATTCGGCGAGGTCGTTCCCTACGCTGCTGTCGGCGTCCATCGCGCGTACAGGACGGTCGAGGAACCGGTTGGAATGCGCCGCTGCGGCGCGGATCTGTTCCTGCCCCATGCGGGTGATCTGGTCGACCTTCTCGCCGAACGCTGGCGAATTGGCGTCTTCGGAAACGAGATCGGCGACGAACGCATCGACCTTTGTGTCGAGCTTCGATTTTTGCTCGTCGGAAACCGGAACCAGTCCTGCCGCCTTTTCGGGCGCGACGACGGGCACCGGATCGGGCGGAGTCAACTCAAAGTCGGTCGCGGTCTTGGTCGCGGTGGCGATCTTGGTTTCCGGTCCGGTCGCCTCTGGTGTTTCGGTGCTCATATGTGTGGTCTGCTCCCTCGGCCCTGTGGCCCTGATCCTTGCCTACTGTATTAGTGATCTAAAACACGGCTTTCAAGATTGTCATTGGGTTCGTAACAAGGGTAGCGCGAATAGCTCTGCGAGGCCAAGGATTTGCGTTTGCGCTTCCGTTCGTTTCCGATTGGCCGTAAATGCGCCGGAACGAGAGGGGCGACGACGCACGTGACCGAGACCAAAGCACCCAGTGCCACACCCGAACAGGACGCGGCGAACGAAGCGACCCAGTCCTCGCCTCGCTCGACTTTCGGGACGGTCAAGTTCAGCCTGCTGCGCTGGTGGATGCGTGACGTCGTCGGCACGGTGAACCAGGCCGAGGTGATCGAGAAGCGGCGCGAGGACTGCCTGCTCACGGCCCGCTATATGTTCATGACGGCGATGAGCGCGGGTATCGCGGTGCTGGGCCTGCTTCTCTCTTCACCGGCTGTGGTGATCGGCGCGATGCTCCTCTCGCCGCTGATGGGCCCGATCATGGGTCTGGGCTTTGCTCTCGCAATCGGCGACTATCACTGGCTCAAGCAATCGGCGCGAAGCCTTGCCTGGGGAACCGCCATGGCGATCGGCCTCACCGCGCTCCTGGTGTTCTTTTCGCCGATCCAGACGATCACGCCCGAAATCGCCGCGCGCACGCAGCCCAACCTGTTCGACCTGTTCGTCGCGCTGTTTTCCGCGCTCGCGGGCGCCTACGCCATGATCCGCGGGCGCGAGGGGACGATCGTGGGCGTTGCCATTGCGACCGCCCTGATGCCGCCGCTTGCAACCGTCGGTTTTGGCCTCGCGACGTGGAACTGGACCGTCTTTTCCGGCTCGCTGATGCTTTACGTGACCAACCTTATCACGATTGCGCTCACGGCATGGGCGATGGCGCGGCTTTACGGCTTCAAGACCGAAATGAGCGCGCGCAACACGCTGTTCCAGAATTTTGCAGTGGCGAGCGTGTTCATCCTTCTCGCAATCCCGCTTGCCCTTTCGCTCCAGCAGATCGCGTTCCAGACCAATGCCCAGCGCGTGATCCGCGCCGAGATCGAGGAAGCATTCGTGCCGGACGCGGAGATTTCCCGGCTGGAAGTCGAGTTTCGCGGCGAACCGATCATCGCCAGCGCGACCGTCTATACCCCCGTCCTCAATCCCGATGCCGAAGTCGAGGTCGAACGTGCCCTTGCAAACCGCCTTGGCGAGCCGGTTGAACTGACCATCACCCAGTTCCAGGTCGGCACCAGCGCGAGCGCGGCGGAAGCGGCGCAGCTCTCCGCCGCCCGTGCAAGCGAGGAAGCGGCGGCGATTGCCCGCGCGGATGACCTTGCCCAGCGGCTCGCGCTGGTTGCGGGCGTTTCCGAAGACGACGTGGTCATCGACCGGACCCGTCGCCGCGCGGTGGTGCGGGCCGAGCGGCTGGAGGGCGCAACGCTCGCCGCCTACAAGGCGTTGGAGGAACGAATTGCCGCCACAGAGCCGGATTGGACGATTGAGCTATTGCCCCCAGCCGCAGCGTTGCCGGATGTCGTCACTTTCGGTGAAGATGGGCCGACGCTGGAGGGGACGCAGGCGCTTTCGGTGATCGAATGGGCAGCCAGCCGCACGGACATTCCGATCGTGCTCACAGGAAACCGTGTGGAGGTGGAGAACGCCGCCGAAATCCTGCGCGAACGCGGGGCGGAGATTGGCGTGCAAGTGACGTCCGGCCCAGTGCGCGCGCAGTGGGGAAGGCCGGAGGGGAGTTAAGTATTCGGCACCGGCATTCGTCAAATCTGATCGAGGCGGGAAATCGCGCAGAAGTGACCGCACTTCTCATTCGGCGGGGATATCTCGTTTATCGCCCCGAAGCCGATGTGGGTGGCGAGGATCTCGTCTTGCGCTTGCCAGACGAACGACTGGCGGCTGTGCAATTGAAAAGCCGGATGACCGTTGACTGGAACCGGTATGGTGGAAAAGGCATGTGGATGCTCTTCCCTGATCAGCCGTGGAACTCCCTCACAAGAAGATGCTGGTTTCTGGTCCCGCACGACGAGCTTTTTGAGTTCCTGAACGAAAACCATGGGCACACGAAGTCATTTGCCGACAAGCGGTGGTCTGCAATTCGCCCATCGAAGGCTGCATTGCTGTTCTTGGAAGACTTTAAGTTGGACGATTAACAACCTAAGCCGCGATCTCCAGCGGCACGATTTCGCCCGACAGGTACAGCTTCTTCGCCTTGGCGCGCGACAGCTTGCCCGAGCTGGTGCGCGGCAGTGTGCGCGGCGGGACCAGTTCGACCACGCAGCTCATGCCGGTAACCGAACGGACCTTGTCGGCGATCTGCTCGCGCAGCTTGACCCGCTCGACCGGATCGGAAACGCGGCAATGGACCAGCACTGCGGGCGCTTCCTCGCCATTGTCGGTCTCGAGCGCGAAGGCGGCGATATCGCCATGGTTGAAGCCCGGCAGCTGCTCCACCGCCCACTCGATGTCCTGCGGCCAGTGGTTCTTGCCGTTGATGATAATCATGTCCTTCGCGCGGCCGACGATGAACAGGTAGCCATCGGCAAGGTAGCCCATGTCACCGGTGTCGAGCCAGCCATCGACGAGGCATTCGCGTGTCGCTTGTTCGTTGCGGAAATAGGAATGCATGACGCTGGGCCCGCGGCACCAGACCTTGCCGATCTGGTGATCGCCGCGCGCATGGCCGTCTTCCCCGCGGATCTCGACTTCCATATCGGGGAGCGGCTTGCCGCAATTGACGATCGCGCGGTAGCGCGCCGGGCGCGAAATGTCGCGCGGCGTACCCGAAAGGCGCTCCTCTTCGACCAGTTCCACCCGGATGCCTTCGCCCGGCGGCATGACGGTGACGGCAAGCACCGCTTCGGCCAGTCCGTAGGACGGGCAGAAGCTGCTCGCCTTGAATCCGGCATCGGCAAAGGCATTGACGAAATTCTGCATGACATCGGGGCGGATCATGTCCGCGCCATTGCCCGCGATCCGCCAGCGGGACAGGTCAAACCTGTCGGCAACGTGGCTCTGGCTCGAAATCCGCCGCGCACAGATATCGTATCCAAAGGTCGGAGAATAGGAGAGTGTATTGCCCGGATTGCGGCTGATCATGTCGAGCCAGGCGAGCGGGCGCCGGGCGAACGCATCGGGCTTCAGGTAATCGGCGGAAACCTGGTTCGCGATCAGTGACAGGAAGCAGCCGACAAGGCCCATGTCGTGATACCACGGCAGCCAGCTCACCACGCGATCGTTCTCGCCCAGGTTCATGGTCGTCGAGTGACCATAGAGATTGTGGAGCAAGGCGCGGTGCGTGACCGCCACACCGGTCGGGAAGCGTGTCGAACCGCTCGAATATTGCAGGTAGCAGATGTCGTCGGGCGAAGCCTTGTAAAGCTCGCATTCGGGCGCATCGCGCTTGGCGAAATCTTCCCAGCTTTCGCTCGCGCAGCCCTGCCGATCGGCCGCGGCCTGCGCCATTTCGGCAATTTCGGGCGGGTAGATCAGGATCGCCGGATCGGAGCTTTGAAGCTGGACGGAAAGCTGGTCGATATAGTTGTCCTTGCCGCCGAAAGTGGTGGGCAGCGGCAGCGGGACGGGCCAGGCGCCGGCATAGACGCAGGCGCAGAACAGGGCAGCGAATTCAGGCCCGGTTTCCGCGATCAGCGCGACGCGGTCCTGCGGCTTGATCCCCGCAGCGACCAGCCTGCGCGCCATGACGAGCGCGTCCTCGCGCATCTCGGAAAACGGATAAACCCGCTCCAGCGTCCCGCGCATATCGTGAAAATTGAGGCCTTTTTTGCTCTTTGCGGCGTAATCGATGGCCTCGTTGAAGGTCGCGAATTCTGCGCGCTTCCGCGGTAGATCGCAGTCATTCGGCGTCGGCGTCAATGCGGCGTCGGTCATTTCTCTAGCGATACCCGTAGTTTGCAGCGCAGATAACTGCGCCCTATCATGTCCCCACCGTTTCGAGATACTCCTCCCAAACCGGTCCAGTTTTTTCCATTTGATAAGGACTGTGGCACGAATAAGGCGAAAAAGTTGCGTTGAACAGGATTTCGTCACCCGGTGGTAATGATCAGGTCGGCTCGCAAAGCGGGGCGAAAAGACGCTCGCGCGGGCGGAAAAAGGCGAATCCGCTCGATGAAACGACGCTTCGCGACCTTGCCCTGTCCTATGCTGCACGATTTGCAACAACAGGGGCAAAACTCGAATCCTATCTTGCAAGGAAGATAAGAGAGCGCGGGGTTGCCGAGGACGAAGATGGTCGGACCCGCGACCTCGATGTGCCCGCTTTGGTCGCTCGCCTGATCGAACTCGGATACGTCAATGACGATGCCTATGCGCGGATGAAATCGCGTGATCTCACCGCGCGCGGCTATGGCGCCCGGCGGGTCGACCAGGCGCTTTATGCAGCGGGGGTCGATGAGCATGTTCGCGAGGACCACAAGCCCGGTGAGGCGGAAAGCAGGGCAGCAGCCACACTGCTCGCCAGGAAACGCCGGTTCGGTCCTTTCGGAGAGAGGCAACCGGCGGGAGACGCTCCGGAGTCGAGAAAGCGGCGCGAGAAGCAGGTTGCAGCCATGCTCCGTGCAGGGCATCTTTACGACCATGTCCGGTTCATCCTTGATGCATCCTCGATTGGGATGATCGAGGAATGGGTCGATGAAGCGCGGGAGGAAGACGGTGACCATGGCAATTTCTGATGTCTTGCCGGCAAGGTTCTTCATACGGGCAATCCCGGCTGCGATCATGGTTGCGTCATGCTCGCCGACAGGTGCCGTGGAAGACTCCCCCGTCGCCCCCGCCGTCCAGAACGAGCCAGATCGCCACCCCATATCCGGCCTCCGGATCATCGAGGTGACCATTGATACCGGCCACAAGCGTATCGCGTTCAAGACCGAATATGCCGATACCCGCGAAGCGCAGACGCGCGGCCTGATGTTCCGCACCGAACTCGCCGATGACGAGGCGATGATCTTCCCCTCCGAAGTGCCGCAGACCCGCAGCTTCTGGATGCGCAACACGCCGATTTCGCTCGACATCATCTTTATCGGCACGGACGGGCGCATCACCAACATCGCCGAGAAGACCGAGCCTTATTCGCTCGATTCGCTGCCATCCGCGGGGCTTGCGAGCGCCGTGTTCGAGATTCGCGGCGGGCTTTCCGAAGAACTCGGTATCGAGCCGGGCAACGCCGTAGAGTACCAATTGCCCGAGTGATCTTCGCGCTTGGCGCTGCGCTCCGTTTCCGCTAATCGCGCGCCCATGGGAATCTTCGGAAAAATCTTCACCTGGTGGGACGGCGCGACGCTCGGTACGCATTGGTGGGCCACACGCGTCGGCGGCGAACATGTCGGCACCGATGCGCAGGGCAACAAGTACTACCGCAAGAAGGTGAAAGGCGACGGTAAGTCGACCGGCTCCTACACCCAGGGCGAGAAACGCTGGGTCATCTACAACGGGGAAAACGATTCGAGCCGGATCCCGCCCGAGTGGCACGGCTGGCTGCACGGCGCGTTCGACGATGTGCCCGAAAGCCATCTTCCGCCTCCCAAGGTCTGGGAAGCCGAATACACACCCAACGCCACAGGGACGCCTCGGGCTTATCGCCCGCAAGGTGCACTCGAACGCGGGGGCAGGCGCGCCGCCGCTGATGGCGACTACGAGGCCTGGTCCCCGGAAGGGTAGGCATGGCCGCGCGGCGTCTCTCTCTCGTACTCCTGCCGGCACTGGCGCTTGCTGCCTGCGGCGGTGAGGCAGACGAGCCGGAGACGGTGAGGGCCTCGCTCGACGGGCCGGAAGAGGCGGAACCGGCAAGCACTGCCGCTCCCGATGCCGAAACGAGGGAAGCGATCGAGGGTGCGACCCCGATGGAAGATCGGGTTGCGACGATCGGCCTGCTGAACAAGCGCAACAATCTGAGCCAGGATTTCGAACTGAGCCCCGGCGAAAGCGTCGAGGAAGGCCCGGTCATAATCACGCTCGCCGCCTGCGAGCGTACTGCTCCGTGGGAGATGCCGCAGGAGACAGGAGCCTTCGTGCAGGTCGATATCCTGGAGCGCGGGCAAACCGATCACACGCGCGTGTTTTCGGGCTGGCTGTTCAAGGAATCGCCCAGCCTCAACGTCGTCGAGCATCCGATCTACGACGTCTGGGTCAAGGATTGTGCGATGAGTTTTCCGGGCGACGAGTGATCGCGCTCGGCATCGCGCAGGATGGCTTCATGGGCTGAGGCTAGGCTTGTCAAAGACTTACCGCGCGCCGTTTCGAGCAGCGCCATGTAGTCTTTCTGCGTCATCTCGACTGCGCCCAGCGAGGCGAGATGGTCGGTCATAAACTGACAATCGAGCAGCCTGTAACCCGCCCGACGCATAAGCGCGACCAGCCAGCAAAGCGCAACCTTGCTGGCATTGTCGGCGCGGCTGAACATGCTTTCGCCACAGAATACCTGGTCGAACGCCACCCCATAGAGCCCGCCCACCAGACGCCGTATGCCGTCCTCGCCCGTTTGCCAGCATTCGATGGAATGGGCGTGACCCGCACGGTGCAGTTGCTCGTAGCTGCCAACGATCCGGTCGCTGATCCAGGTTTCGGGATGGCCCGGTCGCGGCTCGGCACAGGCACGGATGACCTCGCCGAACGCCTCGTCGATTGTGACCTGATAGCGGTCGCACCGCAGTACCTTGCGCAGGCTTTTGGATACGCGAAACCCGTCGAGCGGGATCACCGCCCTGTCGCGCGGTTCGACCCAAAACACTTCTTCGTCATCGCGGCTGTCGGCCATCGGGAAGATGCCGCTGCGATAGGCGAGCAGTAGTGTATCGACCGGGATAAGTGACCTGAAAGGCGAATGCATGATATTCAGGATAATAGCAGGCTGTTCGCGTTACAGGCCAGAAGCGATAGGCTGTTGCCTATGGCGGACGCCGGCGCTAAAGCGCGCGTCTCCTGCAGGGGTGTAGCTCAGTTGGTAGAGCATCGGTCTCCAAAACCGAGGGCCACGGGTTCGAATCCTGTCACCCCTGCCATTTCTTCTTGGATAGACTGAATCTCGATGATCCGCGGTTAGGTGCGTTCATCGACGCTGTGCAACGCCTCGCCAAAAAGTCTACGGGAACCAACCTATTGCGGGCGGGTTTATCTCGCAAACCCTATGCGAAGCCCCAAGGAGATCCCCCGATGACTTCTGCTCCGATCCATTCGAGCAAGCCCGACAAATGGTCGAACCCGCGTCCTTTTTGCGATGCTTCGATCCGCCAGATGAAGTACGGCCGCATCCGGCCGATGGAAGAACCCGGTTTCTTCGAACGCTGGTTTGGCGCGAGCTAACACTTGCCCACCAAGTTTGCGCCTGGAAGCGCAAGCAAAAGGCCGGTCCCGCTTTTGGCGAGACCGGCCTTTTTTCATGTTGCTAAACTGGGCGTCAGTATTCCTCGGGCTCTTCCGGCGTCTCGACCTTGTGGTCAGGGCCTGCGTCCTTGATGCCCTGCGCGAGCTTGAATACCACGCCAGAAAGCAGCGCAAGCGCGACGAGGTTCGGCAGGGCCATCGCGGCATTGGAGATGTCGCCCATCCGCCAGACCACTTCCGAAGGAAGCGCAGCCGAAAGAAAGATCACCAGGCACCAGATGATGCGCCAGCCTATGTGCAGCCGCTTCTCGCCCTTGCGGCTCGATCCTGGGATCCGGTCGTAGAGGAAGGTGATCGCCCGTTCGCCGTAATAGCTCCACGTGAGCAGCGTGGTGAATACGAAAAGGATCAGCGCGATCGAAGCGACTAACGTGCCGATTGCGACACCTGCTAACTCGACGGGGAACGCGGCTGCGAACGCGCCGCTGGTCATTTCGAATCCGACCCGGTCCGATTGCCATGCGTGAACCACCGCTTCGCCGCCAGCGGTAAAGTCGCCGCGCACGGTAAGGATCACGAGCGCTGTCATGGTGCAGATTACGATCGTGTCGATGAACGTACCAAGCATCGCCATCCGGCCTTGCTGTTCAGGATCGTTGGTCTGCGCAACAGCGTGCGCGATCGCGGTCGAGCCCTGGCCCGCTTCGTTCGAGAAAAGGCCGCGCGCAACGCCCGCGCGGATTGCAATGATCATCGCCGCACCGACGAAACCGCCGGTGGCGGCCGTGCCGCTGAACGCGCCTTCGAAGATCAGAGCAAACGTCTCCGGCAGGTCGCCGAAATTCAGGATTAGCGCGGTCACCGCCATGATGACATAGGCACCCGCCATGAACGGGATAATCTTCTCGGCAACGCTGCCGATCGATTTGATCCCGCCGATGATGACGATGAACACTAGGATCGCGACAATTGCGCCGCCGATGGCCTCCTCGATACCAAACAGTTCATTGAGGCCGTCCGCGACCGCATTTGCCTGGATCGAGTTACCGGTGACGAGAGCGGAAAACAGCGTCCCGAGGCAGAAGACCACCGCGAGCCAGGTCCATTTCTTGCCGAGACCCATCATGATGTAGGTCATCGGGCCGCCGCGCTTCACCCCGTCGCTGGTCGTTTCCCGGTAACGGATCGCGAGCGAGCCCTCTGCAAAAGCCAGCGCCATACCGAACAATGCCGTGATCCACATCCAGAAGATCGCGCCGGGGCCGCCAAGTGCGATTGCGGTCGCCACACCTGCAAGGTTACCTGTGCCGACCTGTCCGGAAAGCGCGGTCGAGAGCGCGGCGAAAGGCGAAATCTCGCCTTCCCCTGAGCTTTTGCGGCCGGCGAACAGGCCCTTGAACGCGCTGCCAAGCTTTCGCAGCGGATAAAACTTGAGACCGACCATGATGTACAGGCCGATCCCGAGCAGAATAATCGTCATCGGCGGGAAGGGAAGAACTTCCACCCCGTTCCACGTGCCGACCCAGATGAAGTCCGATACATTGGTGATCGGCGCGATCCATGCTTCCGCGCCGGTAGGTGCTGCAGCCATTGTCGGCTATCCCCTCTATGCGTCCCCGAAAATCCCAAGGGCCGGGAAGCGACCCTCTTATGAAGCGCCGCACGCTAGTGGGCGAGGATGGCTCGCACAAGCCGAAACCGGGCTTCTTGCTCTTGCTTTTGCGGCTGCGTGAGCCTATTTCGCATCCGTCTTCCCGACATCGCACAGACTCGAAGCCCATCCGCGACCTTGTCCCGGACGACGACGAGACCTACCTGAAAGCGGTCGCCGGTAAAGGCTCGAAAGTTTCAAAGGACAAGGCTCGACCCATGGCCGAAGAGAAAAAGCGCAAGACATCGCCCGCCGAATTCGTGAACCAGGTTCGCACCGAAACCAGCAAGGTGGTGTGGCCGACCCGCGAAGAGACGGTGCGCACGTCGATCTTCGTGTTTATCTTCATGGTGATCCTGTCGCTGTTCTTCTTCGGGATCGACAGCCTGTTCAACGCGGTCGTCAAGTTCCTGCTCACGCTCGCCTGATGGCGACGCGTTTACGCACAGCTTCATTTCAAGGATAACCAATGGCTCGCTGGTACATCATCCACGCTTATTCCGGTTTTGAGAACAAGGTCAAAGAATCGATCCTAGCCGAAGCCGAGCGGCTCGGCCTGTCGGAAGGCGTCGAGGAAGTCGAGGTTCCGACCGAAACCGTCACCGAGGTGAAGCGCGGCAAGAAGGTCCAGGTCGAACGCAAGTTCATGCCAGGCTATGTCCTCGCCAAGCTCAACATGACCGACGACGTCTATCACCTCGTGAAGAACACCCCGAAGGTGACGGGCTTTCTGGGCAGCGGCAACAAGCCGCAGCCGATCAGCGAAAAAGAGGCCGCGCGCTATTTCGGCGGCGTGGAAGAAGCCAAGGCCGCGCCCAAGAAAGACATCAACGTCGATTACGAGATCGGCGACCAGGTCAAGGTGCTCGACGGCCCCTTCGCCAGCTTCAATGGCGTGGTCGAGGAGCTCGATTTCGACAAGGCGAAAGTCAAGGTGTCGGTCTCGATCTTCGGCCGGGCTACCCCGGTCGAGCTCGATTTCGAACAGGTCGAACTGGTCAAGTAGACCCGGATTTACCACACAGGATTATGGAAGGGCGTCGGTGCACAACCGGCGCCCTTTTTGCGTTTCTGCCACCAGTATTGGCGGGCAGACTTGCGTTGTCGTCTTTGTGCTATGTCGGATTGCCGATCGGAGGCATTGTGTGTCGGGAGGGAGGCACCGATGTTCGCTAGACTTATCCCGCCCGCGCTCGCTCTATGCGCGAGCACAGTTCTGCCGCCAGCACTGTCCGCGCAGCCGACCGTTATCCAGACTGAAGAGCCGTGTAGGGATTTCGGCTGGATCATCGGAACGTGGCACTCATATTCTCCTTGGGGAGATCAGAGTAAACCAACCGGAGGCACTTTGATCTTCACCATAGGAGCGGACGGTGCGCTTGAAGGTCGCATCGGGCAGCTCAATGATTACATGGAGGAAATCGGCTACAAACCCGGTATGGTGGTCTATCGCGGGTTCCGTGAGGTCTATTATTACGGACCCGACGGCGGAACCGTTTACCAGTCATTTTCCGGGGAAGTACTGGACATAGGTTCCAACGGGCCGGAGTGGCGCGAAAATACAATCGGGGTCAAGCCCGACGGAGTTCTGTACCAGTCCTCCACGGCCTTTGGCGACTTTGCGGGGCCCTATCGCAAGCACGACTCGATACCGACGGGACTATGCGCGCCGCCGAAACAGCCGACCGAAGAGCGCGTCCCTGCGCGGAAAAGCGAAACGGCGATGCTTCGCGAAATCCTCGATCCCGACGACAGCCTCCCCCCGATCATTCTCAATCCCGATCCGTGCAGGGAAGGCGACCTCCCGCGCCAGTCCCTCGACGAGGTGATGCAGCAGTGGGACGACGACACCGATCTGATGAAGCGATTGGAAGCCGAGCGCGCCCTGGACGCGGTCCGCTATCCCTTGCGCGAAATGCTCGATACGCTGATCTTCGCGCTGATGTTCGAGCCCGTTCCTGAAAGGCGCGCCGCGCTGAAAGAGCGGGGCGACACATTGCACGACATGCTGCGGCGCATCGATGACGAATATGCATCGGATGCTGCGGCTCAGGCTCCGGTCGAAGAGCAGCGTACGACCAACAAATGCATCATCAAGACTGACACGGTTCTGATCGATCTCGAGCGCAGGGCGGCAAGACGACGGGCTGCGCAAGCGAACGCGGCAGACCGCTCGGGCGATCAGTCTCTGGAAGTTGTTTCGGTGAGACAGGATGTCCAGGGTCTCGTCCCCGGACTCTATAGTGGCGAGGACGAGGAAACCCGGATTGCCAATCTGCGCGACCTCAAGACGCGTCTCGAAAGTCTGCCCGCCGACGATCCCGCGCGTGCAGAATTGGAACGCAATTACATGCTGCGCTATTCGCGGCTGACGCAGGAATACGAAGCAGTGCGCGAGCTACAACGGTCAAGCGACCTGACTCCAGAACTGGCAGCAGATTATGCCGCGCGCGAAAAGCGGTTGTTCGGACAGTTCGAAGAATTCGGACATGAAGATGATGCTGTGCTCTACGAAATGTTCGAGAATATTAAGGACACGTACGCTCCGGGGTTCAACCGGAAAGGCGATGACACCCCGATCGGTGAAGATTTCATGAGAATGTCGCAAGCATTCGAGGACGCACTCGATGAATGGGAGCGGACGCCGGAAGATCTCTACCGTTCAGGCGCTGGAAGGTCGTTGCGTTCTGCACTCGACCGCGCATTTGCCGATGGCTGGACCTATGATCATGGAACCAACCAGATCGTCCCCAACGCGCGGCCGTCTGAATAGGAGAGGGGCCGCACTTCCGCTTGGCGCTCACCGGTTTGGCGATTAGTCTCTTGACGAGGCAGAGAGAGGCTTGCGCTGATGGCCACATTGGCTGAAACCAACCGCCACGACATAGCCCCCTATCTCGGCGGCCGCTCGCTCGACGAGGTGTTCGAGCAGTTCGACCGCGATGGCTATGTCATATTCGAAAACGTGCTCGATGAAGCCGCGGTCCAGCGGCAGGTCGAGGCGCTTGAGGTGTGGCTGTCAAAGGACTTGCGCGGGCGCAACAATTTCGAAGGCGCCGATTCCAACCGTATCTACGCGATGCTGGCCAAGGATCCGGTCTTCGCAGAGCTTGTCTCGCATCCCTTGCAGATCGCCTTTGCCGAGCGCGAGCTGGGCACATCGTTCCTGATCTATGCCTGCCTTGCGATCAATCTGCTGCCCGGCGAGACAGCGCAGCCCTGGCATTTCGATGACAGCCACTGCGGGCTCGCGCGGCCGCGCGCACCGCTCAGCCTCTCGACCTTCTGGTCGCTGACCGAGACCACGCAGGAGAACGGCGCGACCGAGATCATTCCGGGCAGCCACCTGTGGGGAGAGGAGCGGCCCGAGGGCGCCTCTGCGCCCGAGGATTTCCTGACCGGCAAGACCGACAAAGAAGACGGTGTCGGCAATGTCGAAGGCGCGATCAAGGCGACCATGCCGGCAGGCTCGCTGATGCTCGCCAAGGGCACGCTGTGGCATCGCGGCGGGGCGAACCGTTCGAACGACCGCCGATTGATCGTCACCCCGCAGTTCTGCATGGGATGGTGCCGCCCGCTCGAGCAGCAATTGCTCGCCGTCCCGCCCGAGAAGGCCGCAAAGCTGCCGGAGCGGGTGCAGGAGATGCTGGGCTATTCAATCCATGAACCATTCATGGGCTATGTCGACGGCATGCATCCAAAGAGGGTGCTTTAAGACATCTAGTTCAGACCGGCCAGAACGGCTGGCCTGCACGGGCCTGCAGATAGAGAGCGATGGCAAGGCCAAGCTGGAGCGCCGCCACGCCCGCAACCACCCATTTCGCGTTCCAGCCCCGCCGGTCGGCGAGCCATCCGGCAAACGGCACTGTCTGCATCATGTGAAGGCTCACGAAATGGGCAGGCCGCAAATCGCCATATTCGCGGCTCCAGCCGAAGAACGGCACCGTCGCTCCGCCCCCTTCGAGCGACGCGCCGACATAGCGGCTGGTCGACGACATCGCGAAACCGAAATAGAGCGTTGCGAAGAAAGCGATCGAAAGCCCGACGATAGTCCCCAGCCACAGTCCGTAGCGCGAGCGATCGCCCTTGCGCCACACTTGCACCGCTACGGCCAAAGCGATCGCCATGAGCAGAAATGCTCCAAGACCCATCAGGCCGTACATCAGTGCTTCGAATCCGCTGTCGAAGTTGAAATGCGAACGTTTGGCCTGGGCAGCCTGAAGGGTCACCCAAACGTATTCGAACAAGAGCGCAGCTGCCGCAAGGTAGCTAAATACAAGCAGTATCGGTCCTTTGCGCACGTCGCGCGGCAAAAGCTGGATCAGGACCGCAATGGTCAGGAAATGCAGGCCGAGCGAAATGTTGAACTTCTGCGGCTTGGTCCAGACGTGCGCACTATCGAGCAGGCGGGTGTCGATCAACCACGCCGGGAAAAACACCACAAAGCTTGCAAACATAAAGACTGCGAGCGTCAGGTTCAGCCGGGTCACATGATCGTCGTCGAGCGTCGGGACCAGCGCCATCCAGCTGGAGTGCTGAGGCGATGCGGTGGTTGCGGTGCTCATGCGGGTGCTCCCTTTGGCATTCCCTCGTGTTCCGGCTTGCGGAAATGGCCAGCGCGCATCGCGAGGAAGGTGGCGAGCCCAACCGGTCCGAACATGAAGGTTGCGATGAGGATCGGTGCCTGGATCAGGCGGTTCACCCCGATCTTGTCCGCTTCGACTGCGATCCAGCCTCCGATAAAGAGGTCGAAGGCGAGATAGTGCACCCAGCCAGCGAGCAGCATTTCCTCTTTCCCGAGGAGCGCGCGCACCTGATCGAGCGATCCATAGCCTCCCCCTTCGACGCTGAAGAAGTGCGTCATCGCGAGACCTGCGTAGAGCAGGCTCAGCCCGAACGGGATGATGTAGCGCGGCACCGCCAGCAGGAGCGGCCACCGGCGCGGCAGGAAAATGAGAATGAGCCAGCCCAGCATTGCTGCCTGACCGGCCCATCCGAAGTACTGATCTGGTGTCGGCAATTCGCCTCTCCTTGGATGGAGGGCGTATTGCTAACCTAACACACCTCGCGCGACAAGAGCGCTGAATGCGAAATCCGCGATTACTTTGCCTTCTTTCGCGGCGCCCGCTTGGTCGGAGCCTTCTTCGAGCCGCCTTTCAGCTTTTCTATTTCGGCATCGATGGAGCTCGCGCGACGCATCTCGTCGATCTCGCGATCGACGCTTGCATTAGTGCGCGCGGCGGCGCTGTCCTCCGTCGCGAACTCGGCACGCTTTTCGAGCGTCGAGATGCGGTTGAGGTGGCTTTCTGCCTTGCTCGCCTTGCCGCCGGTGCTGCGGCAGGCGGAGCTGTCAGCAGCCGCTTGCGCGCGGGCCTGTTCGCGGGTGTCTTCGCGCTTGGCCTCGAGTTCGGCAATGGCTTCTTCGATCTCTGCAAGGTCGCTTTCTGCTTTGGCGATGTCGTCCTTGAGCTGGCCGATGGTCTCGCGGCAATCCTCGCGGGCCATCAGCGCCTGCCGGGCGAGGTCTTCGCGGTCGTGATCCATCGCGGCCTTGGCCTTGTCGCTCCAGTCCGCCTCACGCATTTCGTTCTGCGTGAGCGACGCCTCGAGCCGCTTCTTGTGCTGGCGGGTCTTGGTCCGCTCGCCTTCCAGGGCGATGATCGCTTCTTCGATCTCGCGCCGGAGCTGGTTCAGCATCTTGGCCGGATTGGACGCAGCCTCGATCGCGCTGGTGACGTTGCTGGAAATCAGTTCTTTGACCTGGATTGCGACACGAAACATGCGAAATACCCCCTAATTCAGTCCCTTGTTGGCAGCCATATGCCAAGCAAAGTCTTGCATTATCGTGAAAATCGCGCGCGAAATTGCATGCGAGCGACATGCTGGGGCATGCCTCTGCAAGGATCCGCCACGACCGTCGAATGGCTGGCTAGGCGACTTTCTCTACGGGCACGGGCGGGCTGGTCGCCTGATTGCGGTAGAACTCCAGCCCCGCTTCACCGTCATGCGTCCAGACAATGCGCGCTGCTGCGAACATTTGCTTGGTTTGCAGCACGACGTCTTCTTCGCCGTCGATGGGTTTCTGGATTGCGACCTTCGCCCCGCCTTCGGAAAGGTTGGCTAGTCGCGCGGGCACCGGGCCTGTGCGCGTTATAAGTACTGCCGACCAGATGAGGCGCCCGCGCTCTCCGGCTCTATTCTTTCTGACCATGTTGCGACCTTTTTGTTTTTTGGGTCATCAGCACCGCTACGCGCTTCCCCTTAAGAATCGGTTCATCGCCCGGACGAAGCGGCACTTGCGACATTTCGCGGGGCCAGACTCTTTTCTTGCACTTCGCGCCAGAAACGCTATGTGCGCCGCGTCTCGTCAAATCGATGGGAAACCGTGCGGGAGGCAAGCGCAACGCTCGCCGCTGGACCGCTTAACATGAGAGCGCGCCCAGGGTCCGGTTTCGGACCCGCGTTCGATAGTGCGAAAGGAAGGCCTCATGGCCAAGAAAATCGAAGGCTATATCAAACTGCAGGTGCCCGCCGGCACCGCCAACCCTTCACCCCCGATCGGCCCGGCACTGGGTCAGCGCGGCGTCAACATCATGGAATTCTGCAAGGCGTTCAATGCTGCGACGCAGGACATGGAAAAGAACGCCCCGATCCCGACCACGATCACCGTCTATGCGGACCGTTCGTTCACCTTCACCACCAAGACCCCGCCTGCGTCCTATCTCCTGAAGAAGGCCGCCAAAGTTAAAAAGGGCTCGGGCGAACCGAATAAGGACAAGGTCGGCAAGATCACCCGCGCCCAGCTGAAAGAGATCGCAGAGACCAAGATGAAGGATCTCAACGCGAACGACATCGACCAGGCAATCAAGATCATCGAAGGCTCCGCGCTTTCGATGGGCCTCGAAGTGGAGGGCTGAACCCATGGCTAAACTGACTAAGAAGCAAAAGGCCCTTGCCGAACTCGATCGCGAGAAGCTCTACAGTGTCGATGAGGCAATCGCGACCCTGCGCGAGCACAAGGCAAAGTTCGACGAGACGGTCGAGGTGGCTATGAATTTGGGCGTCGATCCGCGCCACGCCGACCAGATGGTCCGCGGCATGGTCTCGCTCCCGAGCGGAACCGGCAAGGACGTAAAGGTCGCCGTGTTCGCCAAGGGCGACAATGCAGAGAAGGCCAAGGCCGCCGGTGCCGACAAGGTCGGCGCGGAAGACCTCATGGAAGACATGCAGAACGGCAATCTCGATTACGACCGCGTGATCGCGACGCCGGACATGATGGGCGTTGTCGGCCGTCTCGGTAAGGTGCTTGGTCCCAAGGGCCTGATGCCGAACCCCAAGCTCGGCACCGTCACCCCGAACGTTGAGCAGGCCGTGAAGGACGCCAAGGGCGGCCAGGTCGAATTCCGCGTCGAGAAGATGGGCATCATCCACACCGGCATCGGCAAGCTGTCGTTCAAGGACGAGGATCTGAAGGCAAACTTCAAGGCGCTGACCGACGCTGTCGTGAAGGCGAAGCCTTCGGGCGCCAAGGGCAAATTCGTGAAAAAGGTCTCGCTGACCTCGACCATGGGCCCCGGGCTCAAGGTCGACCTGTCGGAGGTCGAAGGCGCGTAATTCATCGCAGCTTCAACCATCGGATCCGAAAAGGGCCGGGAGAGCGTTTCTCCCGGCCCTTTTTCTTTGTGTGCCGTGCATGGAGAGAGACGAATTGAAGGAAACCGGGCGGCCACCCGCGCGTTGGTGAGGCAGAAAGGAAAAACCCATGGATTACAGGGTGGTCTTATTTGCCCTCGGCGTTGGAATGTTCGTCGCTTCATTGCTGTTCAAGGTGTTCGCGCTCGCGCTAGCCGGCGGCGCATTCATGGTGGCCGCGATTGTCCGTGGGTGGGTTAGAAAACAGCGTGCTTTGAGAGCGAAGGTTCGCGATGCGCGGCGCTCCAATCCCGAACTCCACCGTTCGCGTCGCAGCTATTACCTGATGTAAGGGACGCGGCGGTCAGATACCGCCAGGAGTGAAATCCCAGCCATTCTCTGCGAGCCCTTCACACAAGGTGTCGAAGCAGCTTTGCAGGGCGTCGCGATCGGTCGATCTCACGACAAAATTCGATCCAACCTTGCCATTGCGAAAGAACGGATAAGAGCCGATCTGGCATTTTTCGTGCGCCTGCTCGACTTCGCGCAGCAGCGTGGCCACCTCGCTTTCGGGAATGAACCCGCCGACTGTCTCGCTCATAAGCGGTGCGCCGCCTTCGAGCTGTCCGGTTAGCGCATCCAGCATGCCTGCGGTGATGTGCGGGACGCCCGCCATCAGGATCACGTTGCCGCGTCGGATTCCCGGTGCACCCGACATACGGTTGGGAATGAGCTCCGCGCCTTCGGGAACGCGGGCCATACGCAGACGACCTTCATTCAGGCCGCCCTTGTCGGCATAATACCGCTCGAGCAGTGCGCGCGCTTCGGGGTGGATGACCACCGGTACGCCCAGTGCCTTCGCCACCGCATCGACAGTGATATCGTCATGCGTCGGCCCGATGCCGCCGGTTGTGAAGAGATAGTCGTTATCGGCGCGCAGTGCGTTCACCGCCTCGACAATCCTGTCCTCATCGTCTGCAACGACCCGGACTTCGGCAAGCCGGATGCCTTGCACCTGCAGCCAGCTCGCCACCTGGGCGATATTCTTGTCATGTGTGCGGCCGGAGAGGATTTCGTCGCCGATAATGACGAGCCCGGCGGTCCAGATCTTGTCGGAAGAGGTCATGGACAGCGATGTAAGCGAAGCGGCAGGCGGATGCTAGCCGCGCGAGGGCTTATTCCGCGGCCTCCAGTTGCTCATCGGCGCTTTGTGCATTCGCGCCTGCTCGCGTGAAGGTGAGGATACCGTCGTCGACCGGATCCTCGGCCATGCGCTTGCGATCGACCACGTACTCCTGGTTCAGCCTCCAGGGATACTCGATCGAGTTTCGCGGCATGATGTGCTTGCCGCGCTGGATGTAGCCGGATGAGAAATCGAACACATCGTCCTCGACGATCGCGGCCTCCGCCTCGGGCGTTAGCACCGGAGTTGCCAGATCGGTTCCGGTCGCTCGCATGTGATTGAGCACGCGGCAGACAAAATCCGAATTGATGTCGGCTCGCAGGGTCCAGCTCGCGTTCAGATATCCGAACACCACCGCAAGGTTGGGCAGGTTCGAGAACATGCATCCCTTGTAATAGAAGCGTTCATGGAAATTGACCGGTTCGCCGTTCAAGCTGACCGCGATCTTCCCCGCGACGGCAAGCTTCAGGCCGGTGGCCGTGATGATGATATCCGCTTCCAGGAACTCGCCCGAAGTAAGGCGGACACCGCCCTTCTCGAACCTCTCGATATGGCCGGTAACGACCTCGGCCTTTCCGGCTTTCATCGCTTCGAACAGGTCCGCATCGGGGACGAGGCACAGCCGCTGTTCCCACGGATTGTAAGGCGGCGAGAAGGTATCTTTGTCGAACCCGGGTCCAAGCGCCTTTTCGATCTTCTTCCAGAGAGTGTCCTTGACCTTTTCCGGCTTGTCGCGCGCCGTCTTGAATGCATAATCCTGCATCCAGATGTTTTTCTTGCGGGTGATTTTGTAAGCGAGCTTTTCAGGCAGTACCTTGCGCAGGAAATTGGCGATGCCGTCCTTGGCTGGCCGCGAGAACATCCAGGTCGGCGTGCGCTGCAGCATCGTGACCTTGGCGGCCTTCTCTGCCATCGACGGTACGATGGTAACGGCAGTCGCGCCCGATCCGACGACGACGACTTTCCTGCCCTCGTAATCGAGATTCTCGGGCCAGAATTGCGGGTGGATCACCTGGCCTTCGAACTCGCCGAAATCGAAGCCGGGATCGTAGGGCTCGTCATAGTCGTAATAGCCCGAACCGAGATAGAGGAAATTCGCGGTGATGTGCGTGCGCGAACCGTCTTTCAGTTCGATCTCGACATGCCAGCGAGCCTCATCATCGCGGAAATCGGCGGAGATGACCTTGTGGCCGTAGCGGATGTGCCTGCGGATATCGCGTTCATCGACGATGCGGTTCAGATATTCGAGGATCGCAGGCGCATCGGCGATGCTCTTTTCATGCCGCCAAGGCTCAAAGTCGAAGCCCAGTGTGTGCATGTCGCTGTCCGATCGAATGCCGGGATAACGGAACAGGTCCCATGTCCCGCCAAGATTGTCGCGCCTTTCGACGATCGCGTAGGAATGGTGCGGTGCCTTCATTTCCATATGGGCTGCCATTCCGATGCCGGAAATGCCTGCGCCTACGATCAACACGTCGAAATCGGGGGGTGTGGCTAACATCTGCTCAGGTTCTCTCTTCCCTTACTGACAACAATGTAATCACACACGCACTTCAAAAGCGAGTCTTGATGGCATTTTGCAACTGACTTTGAGCGGCGGCTCGGTTAGGCGCTGCGGCCATGACTGCTGCCCCTGCAAGAATCGCCCTGTGTCTCTCGGCCTCGTTTTCCGTTCTCACGCTCTCCTCGCCCGCGAAGGCGCAAGAGGCTGAAGCCGAACGGGAAAGCGAGATCGTCGTTACGGGCGAAGGACTCCGCCAGGCGCCCTCGATAAGCGCCTATGCGATAACCGAACTCGAGCGCGAAGAAATCGTCGCGAGCGCTTCGGGGCGGATCGAGGATGTGTTGGAAAACATTGCTGGCTTTCAGCAGTTCCGCCGTTCGGACAGCCGTTCGTCGAATCCGAGTGCGCAGGGGGTTACCTTGCGCGCGCTGGGAGGCAACGCGACAAGCCGTGCACTGGTGCTGCTCGACGGGGTGCCGATTGCCGATCCTTTTTTCGGATACATTCCGTTGTCGTCGATTTCACCCGACACGTTGAGCCGTGTGCGGGTGACGCGCGGCGGCGGTTCGGGGCCGTTTGGTTCGGGCGCGCTTGCGGGCACGATCGAGCTTCAGAGCGCCGATGCGGCGACACTCGGGCCTGTGTCGGCAAGCCTGCTGGTCAACGACCGCGAGGAAACGGAAGCGAGCGCGGCGTTGGCAAGCAATCTGGGCGGCGGTTTCGGCGTCATCACGGGGCGCTGGGATCGCGGACAGGGTTTCTTCACGACGCCGGAGGGACAACGTGTGCCCGCAACGGCAAGAGCTGCCTTCGACAGCTGGCAGGTCGGTGTGCGCGCCGTCGCGCCGCTTTCCGACACGGTCGAACTGCAGGCCCGCGGAAGCGTGTTCAACGATGCGCGCGCACTGCGTTTCGAAGGTGCGGATTCCACCAGCGAAGGACAGGATGCGAGCCTGCGCATCGTCAGCCGGGGCGAGTGGGAGATCGACGCGCTCGGCTACGTCCAGGCGCGCAACTTCTCCAATGTCGTCATAAGCTCGACCCGCTTCGTGCGCGTTCTCGACCAACGTAACACGCCTTCGACCGGCCTAGGCGGCAAGTTCGAAGTGCGTCCGCCTATCGACGAGGCGCACACGATCCGGATCGGCGTCGATTACCGCCGCGCGGATGGAGAGCTTCAGGAGGAAGCGTACAGCGCTTTCACCGGCGCCCTGCGTGAGCGCCGCCGGGCGGGAGGCACCAACAGCAATCTGGGCATTTTTTTAGAGGATGACTGGCAGATCGGCCCTTTGCTGCTGACCGGCGGGCTACGAGCGGACTACACCAGCATCTCGGACGGCTTCTTCCGCGCCGAAAATGCAAGTGGTGCCATCGTCAATGAAACGATCGCTACCGACCGAAGCGACTGGGCGCTGAGCTGGCGGGCGGGTGCGGTGTTCTACGCAACGCGCAGGCTGGATCTGCGCGCGGCGGCCTATACCGGCCTGCGGTTGCCCACTCTCAATGAGCTTTACCGACCCTTCGTCGTCTTTCCGGTGGTTACGCAGGCCAATGCCGCACTCGAGAACGAGCGGCTCGAAGGGTTCGAACTTGGCCTTTCGTGGCAGCCGGTAAATCCTGTCGTGCTCACACTGACTGCATTCGATAACCGGGTCGAAAACGCCATCGCAAACGTCACCCTCGCGCCCAATCTGCGGCAGCGGCAGAATCTTCCCGCGATTGATGCTCAGGGGATTGAGGGCGCGCTCGCCATCCGGCTGGGCGAGGTCAGCCTGGACGCTTCGTTCGCCTACACCGATGCCTTGGTCGCGGGCGAGGGCACTTCGCTAGCCCTCGACGGAAATCGTCCGCCGCAAACGCCCAATTTTGCCGCCACGGCGACGCTTGCGTGGAAGCCTGCCGAGGGTTGGCGCATTGCAGGGACGCTGCGCCACGTCGGCGCTCAGTTCGAGGATGACCAGGAAACTGACCGCCTTCCTCCCGCAACGACCTTCGACGTCTTTGCCGAGGCGCCCTTGTTCGGCGATCTTAACCTGATCGTTCGCGGCGAGAACCTGCTCGACGAAGAGATCGTCACCCGCAATTCGCGCGGCGCAATCGACCTTGGTGCACCGCGTACCGTCTGGGTAGGGCTAAGGCTGGGTTATTGATGTCTGCCCCCGCGTGCGCAACAATATGACAGCACGACTGCATGCCGCGCACGCATGCTGCGCCGCAACATAACATGTTGCATTTTTGCTACTGTGCTCAAAGAAGCGCAGCGGACTCTTCACACACGCAAACGCGCTGATACTCTCGCCTGCGGAGAGCCCATAAGGCCAACAGGCCGTGGGAAAATGTGGAGAGGAAAATCAATGACACGCAAGTTTGCAGCCTACGCTGCCGGCCTGATGGCCTGCAGTTCGTTCACCGTACCGGCCTTTGCGCAGGACGCTGACGACGACAACGCATCCAACAGCCAAAACGATAGCGTCATTATCGTGACGGCAACCCGCCGCGCCGAAGACGTCCAGGATATTCCTATCGCCGTTACCGCAGTCACGGCGGATACGCTCGACAAGCAGGGCGTCGATAACGTCGCCGAAATCACCCAGGTCTCGCCAAGCTTCTCCACCTCGAACGCACAGATCGCATCGGGTTCGGTCGTGCTGCGTATTCGCGGCGTCGGCACGACGTCGAACAATATCGGCTTCGAAAGCGCGGTCGGTATCTTCATTGACGGCGCGTATCAGTCGCGTCCGGGTGTCGCTCTTTCCGAATTCGTGGACATCGAACGGGTCGAGGTTCTGCGCGGCCCGCAGGGCACCCTGTTCGGGCGCAACACGTCGGCAGGTGCTCTCAACATCACCACCAATCGTCCGGACGTGACCGAATTCAGCGGTTTCGCCAACGCGACTTACGGCAATTTCGATCTCATCAGCATTCAGGGTGCAATCAACGCGCCGCTGGTCGAAGACACGCTCGCCGTGCGCCTTACCGGTGCCTATCGCCAACGCGATGGATATGTCGACGTGGTCGATGCGACCGGTACGAAGATCGGCGAGTCCAACACGATCGACCAGTTCCTCGTTCGCGGCCAGCTTGGCTTTGAAAGCGAAAGCGGTATCACCGTTCGCCTGATCGGCGACTACACCGAGAGCGAGAACCAGTGCTGCTCGGCAGTCGAGCTGCTCGGTGACCAAGGACTCGAAATGACGCTCGCTGGCCTGGGCGGCGGACCGCGCGGCGGGATGGCTGCGCCATTGGTCACCTTCAACCCATTCGACCAGCCGACTGCGGAACAGGTCCTCGACAACCGCATCGCAACCGCGAACCGCCTGCCGCTCGCTGAAGTCGAACAATGGGGCATCACCGGCGAGATCGAAATCCCGCTCGGCGACGATGCCGACATTATCTATATCGGCTCGTACCGCGACTTCTCATCGAGCGAAAATTACGACTCCGACTTCTCGGGCCTCGACGTGTTCGATGTCGATCGGCTGGACACCAAAATCACGACGATGACTCACGAGCTTCGCATCCAGGGCGAAGCATGGGGCGGCCGCCTGCAATGGCTGATCGGCGGTTACTACGCAGACGAGGATATCGATGCGGAAATCGATTTCTCGCTCGGCAGCCAGTTCGATCTGCTTATGGGCGGGCTTTTCGGCGGCGCCCTTGGCCCGGCACCGCTGACCTTGCTGACGGACATTATCAATGATCCGCTCACCCCTGGGAACGGTTTCAGCCCCGATCTCACAACAGCGACGAACGTCTACGCCCAACAAAGCGAAAGCTGGTCGATCTTTACGCACAACGTGATCGAATTGACCGACGGCCTCGATCTGACGATCGGCCTGCGCTACTCGGACGAAAGCAAGACCGGTGGCTTCGTACAGCCGGCCATCAACAACCCGACCTGTCTGACCCTGCTGTCGGATACGGCAACCATCGCCAACACGGTTGGCGCGGCGCTCGTTCCGAGTGTTCTTGGTCTCGGGTGCTTTGCGTTTACCGCGCCAGCGATTGGGACCGACGCGACGCCGTTCCTGCCTCGCGAATTCAATGTTCCGTTCGCTGACGACGAGCTGATCTATACCGGTAAGCTGTCCTACGAGTTCGAAGCGCCGGTCACGGTTTATGCGAGCTTCACGCACGGCTACAAGTCGGGCGGTATCAATCTCGACATCACCGCCAATTCGGGCGGCGCGGATCCGACTTTCCGCTCCGAACTCGTCGATGCTTACGAACTGGGCATGAAAGCCCAGTTCCTCGACGATGCGCTGACCATGAACCTCGCGATCTTCCACGAGGAATTCACGGACTTCCAGGTGCTCGAATTCACGGGCGCGCAGTTCACGACCTTCAACGTGGGTCGCGCGCTGTCGAGCGGTTTCGAGCTGGAATCGGTTTGGCGTCCTGACCGTAACCTCACGATCAATGCGGGCGTGTCTTACACAGATGCGCGCTATCCCGACGATTGCGATGGCGGTCTGACCTCGCCGAACGTGCTGGCCCTGTGCGGCAACTCGCTCACGAACGCGCCGGAGATCGTCGCGATCATGGGCTTCAATTACGAGAAGGACCTCGGCGACTACCTGACCGGGTTCCTGACGGGTCAGGCTCGGTTCGAGGACGATCGCCGTACCTCGACGCAAGCGGTCAACCCGGCCAACCTCGCTGCGCGCCAGCTGGTGCCATTCGATGTCCAGGATTCGAACACGAAGGTGAACCTGCGTGCCGGGATCGGGGCTCAGGACGAGAGCTGGACGCTGGAGGTCTGGGGCACGAACATCTTCGATGAAGTGACCCGCGGCGTGACCTTCAACACGGTGCTGCGCGGCAGCTCGCGTTCGGCCTTCGTACAGGAGCCCGCGACTTACGGCGTGACGCTCCGCGGCAAGTTCTGATCCGAGAGGTCAGATACGGAAAAGGGCGGCTCGGGAAACCGGGCCGCCTTTTTTGTTTGCGCACGCCATCCGGCGCGCGATTTCCTCGCTCATGCGACCTGAAGGTCGCGTCGCTGCGGGCGGCCTTGCAGGTGGCCTTTGGCCAGCTGCGTCTTCGACTTCGCTTCCGCCCTTGCGACGCCTGCGGCGTCGAACCAGAGCCACCTAGCTGCCATGTCGCGGAGCACGGCCTATAGGGCCGCAAGCGCGACTGCGCGTCCGCAGGTGTCCGACTGAGCGGAGCGAAGGAGGAATAGCACCGAGGACGCAGCCCCGGATGGGGCTGCGCAAAACAAAAGAAGCGTTCGATGTTTTTTACATCGAACGCGCGATCAGCATCTTCATGACTTCGTTCGAGCCGCCGAAGATCCGCGTGATGCGGCTGTCGCGGTACATTTTCGCGATCGGATATTCGTTGATGTAGCCCGCACCGCCATGCAGCTGCAGGCATTTGTCGACGACTTCGCCCTGAAGTTCGGTCACCCAGTACTTCGCCATCGCAGCCGTCGCGACGTCGAGCTCGCCTTTCAGCAGCTTTCCGATGCAGTCGTTCACGAAAACGCGGGCCGCTGTGCCGCGCGCTTTGAGGTCGGCGAGCACGAACTGCGTGTTCTGGAAATCCCAAATCGTCTGGCCGAAGGCCTTGCGGCTCTTCACATATTCGATCGTGGTCTCGAGCGCCTTCTCGATCCCCGTCGCAGCCCCCATCGCGATGACGAGACGTTCCTGAGCCAGCTCGCCCATGAGCTGGTAGAAGCCCTTGCCCTCGACGCCACCGAGCACGTTCTCAGCCGGTACGAAGACATTGTCGAAGAACAGCTCGGAGGTGTCGGCTGCATCGAGCCCGATCTTGTCGAGTTTCTTGCCGCGCTGGAACCCTTCGGCGCCTTCGGTTTCGAGCAGCATCAGCGAGATGCCCTTGGCGCGCTCGTTCGGATCGGTCTTGGCGACGACCACGATGAAGTCGGCGGTCTGACCGTTCGAGATATAGGTCTTGGCCCCGTTGATGCGGTAACCGTTGCCGTCCTTGAGCGCGGTCGTGGTGATCGATTGGAGGTCCGAGCCGACGCCCGGCTCGGTCATGGCGATCGCGCTGACAAGCTCGCCGCTGACGAGCTTCGGCAGGTATTTTTTCTTCTGCTCTTCGGTGCCGTGACGCACCAGGTAGGGCAGGATTATCGTGTTGTGCAGCGAGGCGGCAAAGCCATCGACATTGTGCTTTGCCTGCTGGTCGATCACCACGATATCGTGACGGAAATCGCCGCCATGCCCGCCATATTCTTCGGGTACCGAGACGCCGAGCAATCCTGCAGCGCCTGCCTCGTTCCAGAATTCGCGCTCCACCTGCCCGTCCTCTCGCCATTTCTGGACGCGCTTTTCAGGGGCGTGCTGCTGGTAAAACTTGCCCACGGCGTCGGCGAAAATCGCGATCTCCTCGTCTTCCATGAATTCGGGCTGTGGCACGTCGATGACGGGCATGTGTCTCTCCTCGTTGGTTCGTGTCAGCTACGAGCGCGCCCCGGTTGTGGAGGCGCGCCCGCAGAGAAATTACTTGCCCTTCCAGTTGGGCGCACGCTTCTCGGCAAAGGCGGCGGCGCCTTCGCGGGCGTCCTCCGACACGAAGACCGGCGCGATAAGCTGTGCCTGCCGCTCGTAGCGCTCACCCATCGGCCAGCCGCGCGATTCCTTGATGATTTGCTTCGACACGCGCACGGCGAGAGGGCCGTTGGCGGCGATCTTGGCGGCAAGCTCCTTCGCCCCGTCGAGCGCGGAACCACCCGTCACGCGGTTGACGAGGCCGACTTCATAGGCGCGGTCTGCGCCGATGAAATCGCCGGTCAGCGCCAGTTCCATCGCGATCCGCTCGGGTATCTGGTCGGGCAGCATCATCACCCCGCCGGCTGCGGCGACAAGGCCGCGCTTGACCTCGGGAATGCCGAATTTCGCGTCTTCGTGGGCGACAACGAGGTCGCAAGCGATCATAAGCTCGAGCCCGCCGGCCAGGGCATAGCCTTCGACCGCAGCGATCAGCGGCTTCTTCGGCGGAGCCTGCACCACGCCGCCAAAACCGCGGCCTTCGACGGTCGGGCTCTCACCGCGCAAGAAGCCCTTTAGATCCATGCCCGAACAGAACGTGCCGCCCGCACCCGTAAGGATGCCGACGCGCAAGTCGTCTTCGGCATCGAGGCGGTCCATGGCAGCAGCAATGCCCTCGGCAGCCGCCTTGCTCATCGCATTCTTGGCCTCGGGCCGGTTGATGGTGACGACGAGGACGCCGTTATCGACTTCGGTGAGGACTTCAGGAGTATCGGACAATGTTCTCTCCACTAGCTAAAATGCATGTTTCAGTTTGAAACTGAATTCTTGTGCGATTGGTGCAGTGGGCTTACGGATACGTCAACCGCAATTTCGCTAGAACGAGAGAGGAAATCATGGGCGAAGCCTATATCATCGACGCAGTCCGCACACCGCGCGGCATCGGCAAGCAGGGCAAGGGTGCGCTCGCTGCCGAACATCCGCAGCATCTTGCGGCGACGGTCCTGAAATCCATCGCCGAACGCAATTCGCTGGACACCTCTACGGTGGACGACGTGATCTGGTCAGTCTCGACGCAGGACGGGATGCAGGCGGGCGATATGGGACGGATGGCCGCGCTCGATGCGGGATACGACGTGGCTTCTTCCGGGACGACGCTCGACCGGTTTTGCGGCGGCGGGATCACCTCGGTGAACCTTGCTGCGGCGCAGGTGATGAGCGGAATGGAAGACTGCATCGTGGCTGGTGGGACCGAAATGATGAGCCTCACCGGCGCCATGTCGAAAGAGAAGATGCAGGCTGGCATCAAGCCGCCGATGATGGGCAGCTACAACGAACGGCTCCAGGCGGTGCATCCGCAATCGCATCAGGGCATTTGCGGCGATGCGATCGCGACGATGGAAGGCTTCACCCGCGAGGAGCTCGACGAGGTCGGCTATCGCTCGCAGCAGCGCGCCGCCGCGGCGGTCAAGGAAGGGCGGTTCGACAAGTCGCTCGTTGCGGTCGTTGCCGATGACGGGACCGTGATTCTCGATCACGACGAATATCCCCGGCCCGAAACGACGATGGAAGGTCTCGCCCAGCTCGAACCCGCCTTCGCCAAGATTGCGGATGTGCCGCTCGACCAGAAGGGCACGACATTCCGCGGGCTGATCAACCAGAAATACCCGGACCTTGATATCCAGCACTTCCATCATGCGGGCAACAGCTCGGGCGTGGTCGATGGGGCGGCCGCGGTGCTCGTCACCAGCAAGGAATACGCGCAGAAGAATGGGCTGAAACCCCGCGCGCGGATCGTCGCCACCGCCAATATGGGCGATGATCCCACGCTGATGCTCAACGCCCCCGTCCCGGCGGCGAAGAAGGTGCTGCAAAAGGCGGGGATGAGCCTCGAGGATATCGACCTGTTCGAGATCAACGAGGCATTCGCCGTGGTCGCGGCCAAGTTCGTGCGCGATCTCGGGCTCGATTGGGACAAGGTCAACGTCAATGGCGGCTCAATTGCGCTCGGGCACCCGATCGGGGCGACGGGTTCGATCCTGATCGGCACCATCATCGACGAGCTCGAACGCCGCGATCTCAAGCGGGGTCTGGTGACGATGTGCGCAGCCGGCGGCATGGCGCCCGCGATCATTGTCGAGCGGGTGGACGATTTCGTTGACTGAGATGCAGGCGGATATCCCCGACAACACGCCGGTCATCATCGGCGTCGGGCAATATTCCGAGCGGGTGGGCGAGCCGACCTACGAGGCCTTGTCCTATATGGACCTCGCCGGACGGGCACTGGCAGCCGCCATCGCCGATAGCGGCGCGAGCGAACCGGTTGCGCCCGCGATCGACACGCTGGCGGCGATCCGCGCATTCGAGATGTCCCGGCCGGGCAAGGTGCCGCCCTTCGGTGCGCCCGACAATGTGCCCGGAGCCATGGCAAAGCGCGTGGGGGCCGAGCCGGAACGTCTCGTCCTCACCACCACCGGCGGCCAGACCAACCAGAAGCTGGTGGGCGAATATGCAAGCGCGATCGCGGCAGGGCAGAGCAGCTGCGCGGCGATTGTCGGCGCAGAAGCGATCAGCACCGTTCTCGCGCTCACGGCCAAGGGCGAGAAGCCCGACTGGTCGGAGGAAATCGGCGGCAGTTTCGAAGACCACGGCTACGGGGTGGAAGACCTTATGGAGCCCGAACTTTTCGCCCACAGCGCGACCGGGGCGATCCCGCTTTACGCGCTCGCGGAAAATGCGCGGCGACACAGATTGGGCAAAAGCCTCGATGAGTATCGCCGCGATATCGGCGAACTCTTCGCGCCGTTCACCCGCGTCGCTGCGGCCAATCCGCACGCCGCCGCTCCCGTCGAGCGGACGGCAGAAGAGCTTGCCACCGTTACCGAGCGCAACCGCATCGTCGCCGAACCCTATACGCGGATGACGGTGGCGCGCGACCAGGTGAACCAGGCCGCCGCCATCCTCATCGCCAGCGCGGGGACGGCGCGCGCGCTCGGCATCGCGCCGGAAAAATGGGTGCATATCCACGCCGTTTCGGCATCGACCGAGGTGAAGCTTTCGCAGCGGCCCGATCTCGCCGCAGCGCCGCAATCCATCGCCAGCGTTGAGGCCGCGCTCGATCGCGCGGGCAAGGGCATGGCGGATATGCGCTATCTCGATTTCTATTCGTGCTTCGCCATACCCGTCTTCAACCAGACCGATCATTTCGGCCTTTCACCTCACGATCCGCGCGGGCTGACGCTGACGGGCGGGCTGCCGTTCTTCGGCGGGGCGGGCAACAATTACTCCGCCCATGCGATCTGCGAGGCGGTGGAGCGCGTGCGCGCGGACCGCGGAAGCTATGCCCTGGTCGGGGCCAATGGCGGCTGGATGAGCAAATATGCGACCGGGATTTATTCGACCGAACCTGCCGACTGGTCGGGCAATGACCGTTTCGAAACGCTGGAGCAGCCCGAGGGCGGCGTGAAGGTGGCACGAGAGCCGGGCGCGAGCGCCGTGGTCGAAAGCTACACCATCAATCATACGCGCTCGGGCAGCGATGCGATCTTCATCGCGCGCAATGCCCAGGGCGAGCGGGTGATCGGCAATGCAGACCTCTCGGACGAGCCGACCCGCAATGCCTTCGAAAGCGGCGAACCCTTCGGCGTCCGGCTCGCAATTGCGCAGGGCGAGCGCGGCCGCAATATCGGACGGATCGCCTAGTCGTTCTTGCGCTCCCCGCCTAGGAAATCGAGCGCATCGAAACCTTCGGGCGCGGGGATTTCGGTGATCGGATCGTCGCGATCGTCGAACTCCGTGCGCAGCGCGCGGCTCATGATCGCGTGCATGTGATACATGGCCGTCGTGTAAGTGAGTTCGAGGATCTCCTCGTCCGAAAACTCAGCCTTCAATTCAGCGAACAGCGCGTCGGGAACTCGGCCGTGATGCGTAACCAGCCTGTCGGCATAAGCGAGAACCAAGCGCTCTTTCGGATCGAAACAAATCGCGGTTTGCCAAACGGGCAGGGCCTCGATCTTTTCTTCGGGGTAGGCGAGGCCACGCAGGCTCTTGCAATGCTGCGAGTAGACGAATTGGCTGCCGGTGGCCCAGCCCGCCCATGTCTGCCCCAGCTCAAGCAAGACCGGGTCGAGCTTGCGTGCAGGGTCGCGGTAGTACGCAAAGCCCTGCGCAGCGTGCTTGAGCGTTGCGGGTGAGTTGGCGAAAACAGTCCACCAATCGCCGGGAGTACCCGTCGCAGTGCCCGGTTCTGTCACCGGATCGCGATCTCCGAACAACATTTTGTAGAGCGGGATCGCAACCTTCTCATCGGCTGCGTCTTTCGGCACCTTTTTTAGACGGGGCATTGATCAAGCGTCCTCGCGCATGGCGCTTGTGGCCGGTTCATGTGCGATGTCTTCCGGTCCGAATTGCTTCGTGGTCGCGGCGAATTCCAGCATGATGCCGTTTGGATCGGTGAAATAGACCGAACGCACAAAGACGCCGTCATGCATCTCTTTCGACATTCCCGCAGGACTGTCGTCGTGATTGACGACAGCATGCGTGTGATCGACCCCTGCCTCCTTCAAGCGGTCAAGCGTTGCCTCCAGTTCCTCTTCGGCGATGTTGAACGCCAAATGGTTCATCGAGCCCACGGCGGTCTTGGCGTCCATCGGAAATTTCCTGACCGAAGCAATGCCGGGTGCGGCTGGCGGCCCGTCCTTCCACCAGAAGAAAGCAACGCTCGCTCCGCCGCCACAGTCGAAGAAGAAGTGCTGTCCGCCATCTGGCAATTCGACGGTCTTGAAGAGGGGCATGTTCAGGACCTCGGTATAAAATTTCACCGTCTCCTTCATGTCGCGGCACACCAGCGCGACATGGTTGATCCCCTTGGTCTTGATCATGCGTTTCTCCTTGTGGGTGAGACTGCACCTTTCGCTTGGCGCTTGCAATGAGGCCTGCTTTCGCGTATTTAGTTTCAATCGTAACCAGTTTGTCACGCGCGCAGCGGTTTCGCATCGGAACAGCGGGCGCGCCAGCAGTGAGACCCCGACCCATGACCAAGCACCCCGGAGACCTGTTCGACAATCCTGCCGGCCTCGACGGCTTCGAGTTCGTGGAATTCTGCGCGCCGGAAAAGGGCGTGCTCGAACCTGTGTTCGAAGCGATGGGCTTCACCCGCGTTGCCAAGCATCGCTCGAAGGACGTCCACCTTTGGCGCCAGGGCGGCATCAACCTTATCGCAAACTACGAGCCGCGCAGCGCGGCATGGTATTTCGCGCGCGAGCACGGCCCCTCCGCTTGCGGCATGGCTTTCCGCGTGCGCGACGCAAAGGCCGCTTACGATCACCTGATCGAAGCTGGCGCGGAGCCGGTGCAGGTCGAAACCGGACCGATGGAACTGCGCATCCCCGCAATTCGCGGCATCGGCGGGGCAATTCTCTACCTCGTCGATCGCTATGCCGGTGCCGAGGGCAAGAGCCTCACGATATACGACATCGATTTCGATTACCTTCCCGGCGTCGATCCGTACCCCGATGGTGCAGGTTTCCACACCATCGATCACCTCACGCACAACGTCTACACCGGCCGTATGAAGTACTGGGCCGACTATTACGAGACGCTCTTCAACTTCCAGGAAATCCGTTTCTTCGACATCAAGGGCGAATATACCGGCCTTACGTCGAAGGCGCTTACTGCGCCTGACGGCAAGATCCGCATTCCTCTCAATGAGGAGGGCGAGGGCGGCAAGGGGCAGATCGAAGAGTTTCTGCGCGAGTTCAACGGCGAGGGTATCCAGCACATCGCGCTGATCTGCGACGATCTCGTGGCCTGCTGGGACCGCCTGAAAGAGTTCGGCGTGCCCTTCATGACAGCGCCGCCCGAAACGTATTACGAGATGCTCGACGAGCGCCTGCCGGGCCATGGCGAAGATACGGAAGCGCTCAAGATGCGCGGCATCCTGCTCGACGGAACGACGGAGGGCGGACAGCCGCGCCTGCTGCTGCAAATCTTTGCCGAAGCGCAGATCGGACCTGTCTTCTTCGAGTTTATCCAGCGCAAGGGCGATGAAGGCTTTGGCGAGGGCAACTTCAAGGCGTTGTTCGAAAGCATGGAGCGCGACCAGATCAAGCGTGGCGCGCTCAAAGTCGAAGAAGAGCCGGCCGAATGAGCGCAGTAAAACCCTCCGGCATTCATCACGCCGCCTACCGTTGCAAGGATGCGAAAGAGACGGTCGAATGGTACGGTCGTGTGCTCGGCATGGAGTACACCACCGCGTTTGCCGAGGATCACGTGCCCTCGACCGGCGAATACGATCCGTATATGCACGTCTTCCTCGATGCGGGGAATGGTAACATTCTCGCCTTCTTCGAGCTTCCGAACCAGCCCGAAATGGGCCGCGACGAAAACACGCCCGCGTGGGTGCAGCACCTCGCGTTTCGCGTCGGTAGCGAAGAGGAATTGCTTGCGGCCAAGCGCCACGTCGAAAGCGAAGGGATCGAAGTGCTTGGTCCGACGCATCACGGCATTTTCAAGTCGATCTATTTCTTCGACCCGAATGGCCACCGCGTAGAACTTGCCGCCGATATCGGCACCGATGACCAATACGCAGAGCTGAAACGCGTCGCCCCACTGATGCTCGACGAATGGTCCGAGACGAAGAAGGCGCCGCGCCATGCGGACTGGCTGCACGAGATCGCTCGCAAGGAACACGGCAACGCCTGATTGGTCGAATTCGTCGCTGGCAAGTTAACTTTGAAATGCAACCGTGACAGCCGCCCCGGCCCGTTACGGTTAATTCGCATTCACCGTTTTCGCCAACCTGAATTTATTGCTGCTTCGGCAGATCGGCGTGCATGGCACGTCTGTCTCCATCATTTCCTGCGCTGCGCGCTGCGCTTGCCGGAACAGCGCTTTCCTGCGCGGGTTCCGCTTCGGCGGGGACTGCTCTTGTGGCGTCGACCATGGTTCACCCAATGGTGTCGGTGGCCGCAGTGGAAATGGCTTGCCCGGCCATTCAGCCTCCGACAGTCAGCATTGCCGCGGCACGCCCGATGACCGTTTCCGGTAGCAAGAGCGCTGCAATCCTTGCCGGAGAGATGAGCGCGCTGGATCGCATCAGGATGCAGCAGGCGAGTATTGCGGCCGAGCCGCTCCAGGCGAATGGCGATGTGGCGACGGATTTCCGGTTGGAGCCGGCGGCGTCCAACGTGCGCCCCGGTTCGAATTGCGGAGCCAAAGTTTCGAGCCTCAGCGCCGCCACTCCGGCTGACCGTTTCGAGGCGCTCGGTTCTGAAGACTTCCTCGCCTCGAAGCGGGTGCGGATTGCGAAGACCCATTTCGACCGGGAATGGCGCCGCGCAGGAAAACGCACAGCGCCCGGCCTGCTCGCAAAGGCAGTCCGCAGCGATGCTGCACCCTCGATGATGACAATCGAAGCGGTCAATCGCTGGGTCAATCGCGAGATCGAGTATGTCGAGGATCGCCAGCTGTTCGGGCGTTCGGATTATTGGGCAGGCGCCGGGCTGACAGTGGCGCTGCGCAAGGGTGACTGCGAAGACATCGCACTCACCAAGATGCAGATGCTGGCCGAGGCGGGCTTCAAGCGCTCCGACATGTTCCTCACCATCGCGCGCGACAAGGTGCGCAACGCCGATCACGCGCTGCTCGTCGTGCGTTTGGGCGACCGGTTTGTCGTGCTCGACAACGCCACCGACAAGGTGCTCGATGGCGCTTACTCGCACGACTACGTGCCGGTGCTGAGCTTCAACGACAGCGCCACCTGGCTCCACGGATATTGAGAGATCAGCGCTCGGTTAGCGCGCGGTCGAATGCCTTCGATACCGGCTTCAGAAGATAGCTCAGGATCGTTCGGCGACCGGTCAGGATCTCCACATCGCAGATCATGCCCGGCACGATCGGGAGTATTTGTCCGGCACGCTCGATCGCGGCAGCGTCGGTTTCGATCAGAACTGTGTAATAGGCCTCGCGCTCGACCTCGTCGAAGATGCTGTCGGCGGAGACTTGCTGGACCACGCCGTCGAGCCCGCCATAGATCGAGAAGTCGTAGGCCGTGACCTTCACCACGGCACGGTCCCCGACCTTAATGAAGGCGATGTCCGAAGGCGCTACGCGCGCCTCGACCAGCAGTTTGTCGCCCACAGGCACGATCTGCATGATCTTCTCGCCCGCATTCACGAAGCCGCCTTCGGTCGTGATCTGGACGTCGTTGACGATCCCGTCCGATGGCGCGCGCAATTCGTTGCGCTGCTGGCGGGCCTCGGCGCCGCGAATGGTCTGTTCGTTCACCGCCATACGGGTGGTGACTTCGGCGCGTTCGTTGAGAGCCTGCTCGCGAAACTCCAGTCGCGCGGAATTGAGATCGGCCTGCGCCTGACGGATTGCCGCCGATGCGCGTCCGGCGGCCTGTTGCGCGGCGGAGAGGCGGCCCTGAAGGTCGGTCACCTCGCGCTGCGCCGAGAGCAATTCGGTGCGAGGAACGATGCCTTGCGTCGCGAGCGGTTCGAGCATCGAGACCTGCTCGCGTGCAAGGCGCAAGCTTTCTCGCAATGATGACGCAGTCGCCTCGGCTTCGCGAAGGTCGCGTCGGCGCTGGTCGACGGCGGCTGAAAGCGAGCGCTCGCGCGCATTGGCAGCGGCGACGCGGGCCTGCTGCAAACGCCGTTCCTCGGCGCAAAGGCTGCCTTCCTCGCAGCCGAGCGAGCCACCCGATGCCTCCTGAGACAGGCGCTCGGCGCGGACGGCGAGGCGCTGGTTTTCGGTCTGGAGTTGTCCGAGTTCGGATGCCGATTGCGCGTCGTCGAGGCGGACGAGCAATTGCCCCTTTTTCACCGACTGACCGCCGCGCACGAGGATTTCCTCGATCACGGCAGGCTCCGCCGGCTGGACGAGCTGCGCCTTGCTCGAAGGGATCACCTTCCCGGTGCCGCGCGTAATGCTGTCGACCTCGGCAAAGGCAGCCCAGAGCAACAGGACCATGAGCCCTACGGCCGACACGACGATCAGCCGCCGAGGCGCGTCCAGTTTGGCCCATCTCTCAGTCATCGTCGTCACGGCGCTGGCTCCGTCACGGGTGTTGGTTCGGCCAACGCTTCGCTAGCCGCCTGTGCTTCGACGGCGGCATCATAGCTCCCCTTGTTCGCGACAGGATCGGGGATCGAGAGTCGCCACTGCTTCGTGGTGTCGATCCGGCCTCCGACGTCGGCGGGGGCATGGCGATCGGTCTTGTTCGGCACCACGGTCAAGCCCGGCGTCCAGGTTTCTTCGACCGCGAGGGCGAACTCCTCAGGTTCGTCGCCCGATGCCGAGAAGCGCGCCCAGTTGATCTTGGGAACGCGCTCGCTGCGCGCCCAGGTTGCGGCGAAGGCCCGCGGTTCTCCCGCGCGGCCCGGGAAGCGGTAGAAGATATGCGTCCCTATCATTTCGAGCTTTGCAAGCGTGTATGCCCATTTCGGCACCACATAATCGGCGTGGTAATGCGTCGCGGTGCCGACGGCTTCCATCTGTTTGCCAGCAAGCGCTTCGCGCGCAACGCTCTCGGATTCCGCCCATTGGCGGCGTAGCGGGGCGCGGAGCAACGCTCCGTCGCAAGTGAAGCTGAATTGGCAGACCCGGGCATTCACGCCTTGGTAGACTACCCCGCACACGCTGTTGGGATAGGCCGGGTGGCGCATCCGGTTGAGTACCACCTGCGCGACGGCGTGCTTGCCGGTGCGCGGCTCGTTCGCAGCCTCGTAATACACTGCCTGCGTCAGGCATTTTAGCGCTGTCCCGTAGCTCGCCGATCCCGGCGCGATCGGCGCGTAGGCGGCAAGCCGCTTGGTCTTGCCGAAGACTTTCGGGATGCGTGAATTGCGCGCCTGGGCGGTCGAACCTGCGAGAAGCAGTTCCTGGTCCGCTCCGGTTGACATCGCGCCTAGCGACTTGGCCATTTTTGTGCCGAGCTGTTTTTCGATGGTGTCGCCGGACGATTGCTTTACCGGCAGACTTGGCGACGCCGCGACAGCCGCAGCTGCGCCTAGAAGCGCCGTGCGCAAGGCAAGGATCTTCACGCCGATCATTGCGTCAGGCTCCCCAGGTTGGTTCCGGCGGACTTCATGACCTCTTCGATCGGGCCGTCCGCCGCGATGCGTCCATTGCTGAAGACGATAAGCCTCTGGCAAAGCGTGAACAATGCGGGGCGGTGGGTTGCGATCACCAGTGTCTGATTTTCGGACAGAGAGCCCTGCAAACGTTCCACGAAATGCTTTTCGGTCTGGCTGTCCATCGCGCCGGTGGGTTCGTCGAGGAACAACAGGTCGCTCGGCGTCACCAGCGCGCGGGCGAGGGCGAGAAACGAGCGCTGCCCGCCCGAGAGCCTGCGACCGCCTTCGCCGACATTGCGATCGAACCCGCCGCTGTCGCGCGCAAGATATTGGTCCGCGCCGGATTCGCGCAGGGCGGCGAGGATGCGGTCGTCGGTCGCCTCGCGGCGGCCCAGTGCCATATTCTCGCGGATCGAGCCCGAGAACAGGTCTGCGTCCTGTCCGACATAGCGCAGCGAAGCGCGCAGCGTGTCGGGGCGGTGCTGCGCGGCATCCAGACCGTTGACTAGCATCGTGCCTTCGCTCGGCTCATATAGGCCGCACAGAACGCGTCCGAACGTCGACTTGCCCGAAGCGACGCGGCCGATGACAGCGATCCGCTCCCCCGGCTTGATCTCGAGATTGATCCCGTCAAGCGCCGGCTGGCCGCTTTCGGGATAGGAAAAGCGCACATCCTTGAACTGGATCAGCGGCCTGGCGATCGAACCGGGGGCAAGTGAGCCGCCCTTCTGGCGCTCGTCGCTGGCTTCGAAGAGCCGTTCGATACTGCCCAGCATTTCGGTCGCCTGACGCCCGCGCGTAAGCAGGAAGGCGATCTGGCCCGCCGGGGCGAGCGAACGCGATGCCAGCATCACGATCGCGATGATCGCGCCCATCGTGATCTGGCCCGCGGCGAAGAGGTAGTAGCCGCCAATAATGAGCGATACGGTCGAGAGCTGCTGGAATGTCTGCGCAAGGCCGACAGCTACAGAATTGATGTTGCGAAGCCGCTCCTGCGAATGCGCGCCTGCTTCGGCAAGCCGACACCAGCGGCCGAGTGTGCCGCCTTCGCCGCCCATGCTTTTCAGGGTTTCGATTCCCGCAAGAGATTCCACCAGCAGCGTCTGTTGCAGGCCGTAATCCGCCTGAGCGTCCTGTGCGGCCTCGGTCACCTTGCGCTGAAGCACGAAGCCCGCCGCCATCATCGCAAGGATGATCACCAGCGGTATCAGGGCGAGCCATCCGCCGATGATTGCGATCACGCCAACAAATACGAACAGGAACAATAGATCGATCAGCAGAACCACGGTTGTCGAAGCGAAGAAATCGCGGACGATCGCATATTCGGAAACCCGCGCGGCCAGGGCCCCGGTATGGCCCTGCTTTTCCTGCAGGGGTGTCGCGAGCAGCCGCCCGAAGATCTTCTGCGACAACTTGAGGTCAAGCCGCTTGGAAATCTGGTCGAGCACAGCCGTACGCCCGCGTCTCAAGGCGAATTCCAGTGCGAAAACAAGCAATACGCCGACCGCAAGCACCCACAGAGTTTCGCTAGCCCTGTTTGGTATCACGCGGTCGTAGACGTTCATCGTAAAGAGCGGCAGCGCAACCGCGAGCATGTTGATGACGAAGCTCGCGAGGATCACCGGCCAGAAGGATCGGCGCTCCTTGCGCAGTTCGCTCCAGAACCAGTGCCCGCGTGCCTTCGCATGCCACGGTGCCTCGCCCTCGCGCTGCACGTCGGGATTGGCGAAGACCGAATAGAGCCGTCCGGCGAAGCGGTCCGCGATCTCCTCGCGCGGAACCCAGTTCTCTTGGCCGAGATCGGGGTTCCAGACGAGCAGGTCACCTTCGCGTGCTTCGACCACATAGACGAAACGCTCGCCCTCCATCTCTACGAGAGCGGGATAGATGTCCGGCGACTGCGGCAGTCTCGCCGTCCGCATCGAATCGAAGTGCACACCCGCAAGCTCCAGCGCCGTTTCCGCCTGATGCCAGGGCAGGCGGCCATCCGCCGTCTTTGGCAACTGGGCGAGCGCCGAAGGCGAAAGCGGCGTCGCAAGGCGGGCCGCAACCTCCGCGACGCAGCGCGACAGGCTGTCAGTGGCTACGCCCGGAGTTGGTTCCTCGATCATCGACATAGGTTACACCGTGAAAGCTGCGTCTCCTATTTCGGATAGACGCGGCGCTGCGTTTCGGCCTCGACTGGCGGTCCGTATTCGAAGCGTCCGCGTTCGTCCTCGCCTGCGCCTGTTCCCGGCGTCATGCCGAGCGCATCGAGGAAAGTATTGGTCGCAGCGAGGATCTGGTAGCGCGCGAACATCTCCGAGAAGCGCGCGGTTTCGAGCCGCACCTGCGTATTGAAACGCGTGTTCTGCGCATCGAGCACGTCGAGCAGCGAACGCCGCCCGATATTGAACTGGCTGCGATAGGACAGCAGCAGATCGTCGGAGACGTTCGACTGGCGCTCGAGCGCGCCGACCACGCGGCCTTGCGTCTCGAGAGCATTCCAGGCCGAACGCACATCTTGCTCTGCTTCGCGCTGGCGCTGGTGGAGCGCGTAGCGGGCCATCGAGGCCTTGCGGATTTCTTCCTGCACGCGGGCTTTGCGGATGCCGCTGTCGAAGACGTTCCAGCGGAGCACGACGCGACCTTGCACGTCATTGGTCTCGCCTGCGAACCCATCGATATCCTCACCGATCCGCCCGCGCACTTCGAGCCCGATGGTCGGGTAGATATCGGCCTCCGCTGCCTTCACCAAGGCATTCGCGGCGTCGACATCGGCTTGTGCCTCGCGGACCAGCGGATTGCGGGTGCGCGATTGGCCGATCGCCATTTCGAGCGAGCCGGGCATCTGCGCCATGAGGTCGGGCGGCATGTTCCCGGCAAAGATATCGAGCCCGGTCAGCGCGCGAAGCGTGATCTGCGCATCGTTGAAGGCGCGCCGTGCCTCTTCCTCGCGAACGATGGCCGCCTGAAGCCGCTCTTCGGCCTGCTGCTGGTCGGCGATGCTGATCGAGCCCTGGCTGACACCTTGCGAAAGATCGCCGACCAGCAACTCGTGGAAGCGGCGATTGTCGGTAGCGGCGGCCTGCACGCGCTGTTGCAGCAGGACGTCGAGATATTGCCGCGAAACCTGAAGCGCGATGAATTCCGAGCGTTCGAGCACACGCAGCGATGCGCCATCTACGCGAGCTGCCTGGCGGAGCAGTTCGCCGCGGCGACGACCGAAGTCGATCACGGTCCATTCGCCCGTGATCCCGGCTTCGATTGGGTAGAGTTCGTTATTGGCGATGCCGAGATTGCGGCGGGTCGTGTTTTCGAGCCGCCGGATACCCGCCGAAGCTTCGAAATCGACACGCGGACCGTAAAGGCCCTGCGCTTGCTTGCGTTCGAACTGGATACCTTCCTTGTTGTATTGCGCCTGAAGGATCTCGGGGTTCGAGCGCATGGCTGCGTCGATCGCCGCCTGCATCGAGACGACATCCTCGCTTTCCTGCGCGTAGACGGCCGGAGAGGCGGTTGCGAGCAGGGCTGCGGCGAAGGCTGGAATAGCGTATTTTTTCATTGGTCTTTCCCCAAACTCACATGACAACCGTGACTTCGACCCGGCGATTTTCCGGGCTGCGAATGCCATCGGCGGTCGGGACACGCGGGTTGGATTCGCCTTCCGCGCGGACGCGCATCTGGCTGCGATTGATGCCGAGATTGGCCATCAGGTCGGCTACCGCCATTGCGCGGCGCATAGAGAGGCTTTCATTGTAGGCGTTGCTGCCCGCTCGGTCGGTGTGTCCGACGACGGTGAACGAGCTCCAGCCACACCTCTGGGCGTTATCGGCGAGGAAGCGGATAGTCTCGCCCGCGCCGCTGCCTGGTGTTTCGGAATCGAATTCGAAAAACACGATGCCGGGCTGGCGATCGTCACACACCTCAGAGCGAGGGGGCGTGGGCGGAGCAGGCGGTGCCGGAGGCGGCGGAGGGGTCGGCACCACCGTCATGAGGCGGTACGCGCGGTCGCATTTCGAGATGCTTGGTTCGTCGCGCGTATCCGACTTGAGATATCCGAGCGCGATCGCACACTGCGCTTTGGCCTCGGTCGCCCAGATGTAGCGCGGATCGTTGGCCGAAATCACACTGCTATCGCGGGTCGCGGCCAGCGCGGCATCGTACCGCATCTGGATCGCGCCCTCCAATGCATCGATATCGCTGGTCGAGAGATCGGAGCTCACGTCCTGCGCCGAAAGGGCGGCAGGCATCGCGATGCCAGTTATGGTTAACGCGCTAATCAAGGTAGTCTTCATGTGCATTCCCCAAGGGCTCTTGATTAAAATCAGGCTGTTACCGTGCTTGCGGCGGCTTCATCGAGCGGCGCATCCATTGGCGCCATCGGACCGATGGAGTGAGCGGCGTTGTCGATCATCTGGTCCAGCAGGCCGGTGTCGATGGTCCCCGCCTTTGCCGTCAGGTAGCCTGCGGCCTCGGCTGGCCCGGTCAGGCCCTCGATCATCTGTTCGAGCGCCGCGTCCATCGTGATCTCGGCGATGACGGCATTCGCATCGGCTGCGATGACGTCCACCATCGGATCGCCGGAAGCGCCTGCCGCCAGTGCATCTGCGCCCGGCTCGATGGCGAGCAACGCCTCCATCGCCTGGTCGACGCCCGATGCCGGGCCATCGAAGAAGGCCGACATGGCCGGTGCCTCGAAGCCCGCCTCGTCGCTACCGTAAGGCTCGAGCTCCATGGGCCTGTCCTGAAGGCCGATAATCATCTCGGAAGACGAGGCAATCGCGCTTTCGCCCGAGAGGCCGCTCCATTCGATCGAACCCACATCCACGCCGAAGTCGAATTCGGCATGCAACAGCTCTGACGGCGCCTCGCCTGCGAAGAATGCCTGCGGTGCGGTCGCGTCCAGCTCACCGTCGAACGCCACGAGGTCGTAGCCCACGGTGCCCGTCCGGAGGGTCGACATTCCTGCATCGCCGGCAATCGCCTGATCGATGAGGATCGCGCCCGAGATTGCGGCGACGAGAGTCATCTCGCTCATCCGCATGTCGCTGCGATACGCCTCGAGCGTCGATGAGAAGTGCTGCAAACCGGTGCTCGATCCACCGTCCGAGGCGTTGTCATTGCCCGGCTCGGTCGCGAATGCGCTGTCGGCCACTTCGCCCGTGCTGCCGTCGGACCAAGTGAAGGTCGAAGTGCCGAAGACTGTGACATCGCCGCCCGCCGCTTCGCTGATTTCCCCGTCCGATACGAGCGTGATTGCGGTGATCCCGGCGTCGACGAGGCTTACGAACTCGCCGGAATCCGCGATGCCGTTCTGGTTCGCGTCCTGCCAGACGCCGAAGTCGGCGAATGCATCGTCGGAGGCGTCGAGCACCCCGTCGCGATTGCTGTCGAACCGCGCGGCAACCGCTTCAAGGTCGGTCATCGCATCATTACCGAAGACGAACTCCGAAGCGTCGGTGACGGTGCCATCGCCATTGGCGTCGAAGGCGAGAATGGCATCGTCGCCGCCGACCCATGCAGTCGCTTCGCCGATGCCGTCGCCGTCATAATCGTACGTGACGCCCGCATCGAGGCCGACGAATTCCGCACCGTCTCCGTCAAGGTCGAGCACGATCGGCATGATCGCCGATGTCACGAGCGTTGTGAGGTCGGTGATGATCACGCCTTCGAGCTTGACCAGCGAGTCCTCGTTCACGTTAATGTTCGGGCGGTCCTGGTTGTAAATGTAGGTGTCGTTGCCGACCACAAAAGCGACAACCCGGTTCTCCCCGATATCATCCGAATTTCCGAGCGACTGGATGTATTGGACCGCGGCGGCGAGATCGGCCTCGGTCGTCAGCGTCAGCGCGCTCGAGAAGCTGTCGGACGTGCTGAAGGTGATGATGCCATCTTGGATCGCATGCGATTTGATCGTCTGGCCGCCGACCGTAAGGGTCGAATTCGTACCGTCCGTCCCGGAGGTATCCGAAGCCACGATCCGGGTGCCGCTATCGGTGAAATCGAGATCATCCACCGCTGTATCGAAATCGACGATCGTGTCGAAGCCAGAGATTTCTCCTGCATCGCCCGAGCCCGAAATCGTGACCGTGGCATCGCCATCGGCGATGCGGAAGTCGTCGCTGCCGGTTCCGCCAAACATGATGTCGGCACCTTCGCCGCCGTCGATAACATCGTTCGCGCCATCGCGGCCGACAAGGATGTCGTTCCCGCTGGTCCCATCGAGAATGGTTTCTCCAGCCTGTTCACGATTTACCGTGACGAAGGCGTTGTCATCGTCCGATCCGTGCGTGGCGGAATAGACGAAGCTGCCACCGGCATCGCCCGTGTCGGTGAACGTCGTTATGCCGCCCGAACGCGCGACTGTGCCATCGCTTGCCGAACCAACGCCGGTTATGGTCGTGCCGGCTTCATCGTTCGACAACAGCCAGTCGTCATCGATTGAAACGGTCGAGCCGCTATTGGTGATGACGACATCGTTCTTGGCGAAGTTCGTCGCCTCGGTGACGGCAGCGATATCGATCCGAAGAACTGCCGAATCCGTGTCTCCATCTGCATCGACCACGGTGTACTGGAAGTTCTCCACCTCCGGCACAGCCACCGCCGGAGGTTCATAGATGTAGCTGCCATCCGAGAAATCGAAGGTCAGTTCACCGCCGAACCCGGTCGTTACCGTAAAGGATGTTCCCGTGATCGGTGAGCCGGCGGACGGAGTGATGGTATTCACACCATCGAACACGTAGGTGATGCCATCGACCGTGATCGATTGAACCGCGATCCCGTTCGTCGCTGCCGTATCGTTGTCCAGCACCGAGCCGCTGATTGGCGGCGTTACAGCCTCGATCAGGGTTTCGACCAAGTCTTCGAAATTCTCTGCGAGTATCGGGTCGCCTGCACCGTCGAGATCGACATCGCGCAGGCGATCTTCATTGATACCGTTTCCGACGCCGATGGCGGTGACGTTGATGTCATTGTCATCGATAAAGGTCTGCCACTGCGCAGCCACGCTATCCGTCAGCGAATTGCCGCCTGTACCGGTCTGTTGGTTCGGATTGCCGTCGCTCAGGAAGAAGACCTGGTTGTTGGCGTTCGGATCCGGGGTGAATTCGGTCAGTACCTCGCTGATAGCATCGGTGAAATCGGTCGCACTTCTGAATGTGCGCGACCCACCCAGCTCGTTGTTGAGCCCGTCGATGGCGGCGGCAAACGATGCGAAATCGGTGAACTCGCCCTCAAGGTTCGACGTCGCGGAGAATGTGATCAGGGTGATCGTCACCGAGCCGGTCGTGTTCTCGAACAGCTCGAATGCGGCATCTTTCACTGCGTTCAACTGCAGGTTGAGTTCCGAATCGTCGACCGACCCGCTGAAATCGAGCACGAAGGCCGCGTTGATGTCCTGGTCGACCACCGTCGTATTTGCGACGTCATCGACTGCATCGGGCGCATCGTCGAAGATGTTGATAACGAAATCGTCGGATACGGGATCACCATCTCCGTCGGTGAGCGTGAGCGACACCGGTATGTCGACATCGATCGAGTTTTCGATCGTACCGACCTCGTCGAGATCGAGTTTGACCTGTCCCGACTCCTGGTAAACGTCGACAAAGCTGAGCGTTTGCCCTGCCGGTGCCGTGATGGTCACGGTTTCGGTCGAATTGCCTCCGGTGCCAGTCAGCGTGAAGCTCTCGGTCGTGCCGTCGCTGTAATGCGCGACGAAGTGCACGACGTCGCCGTTCCCGAAATTGCTGACCGAGAAGGTGGCGTAGGCCGCGTTGAGCAGATCCGTGCCACCTGGCGGGGAGTACGATCCGGCCCCGTCGTAATCGTCCAACGGGCCGAAATCGAACCGCATGAACTCGCCGGCATTGAGGTTGTTGTTGCCAAGCCCGAAGCCTGCGCTGGATCCATTCACATCGCTGCGCTGGCTGAGATCGGGGTTTGCCCCCGAAAGCCAGTCGGTCAGCTCGCCGCTGGTGAAGAGGCCCCCATTGCCGACTGGCTCCCATCCGGTGACGAAGACTAGATCGTCGCCAGTGCTGGTTTGCGAGACGATGACACTCTGGCTCGGACCGACTCCGAATGCGCCATCGGTGCCGATATCGATCGCGCTGATTACGGGATCGAGCGGAACGAGCAGATCGAACGTGTATTCGCCCGAGGTGCCTGCGGCCGGGTCGACCGTGATGGTGAACACTTCGAGATCGCCCGCGTTCAGCGTGCCGCTGTTGTCGTTGTCGACATAGGCGGTAAGGACGTTGCCGCTTTGCGAGGTGGCAAGCGGCTCTCCACCCGCGGTCAGGCCGGTCACGTCCGCATCGATCGTTGTGACGGCACCCGGACCGTCCGCACCCGCATCGAAGTTGAGCTCACCGACAAGCGGCGCCGCATCGGCATCATTCAGGACCTGCTCGTCAGCGATCGGCGAAGTGATCGCCGGTGCATCGTCGAAGAAGGAGAAGTTCGCGCTGATGTCGGCCGTCGTTCCGGCCGCGTCGCCGTCGCCATCGGTTGCCGAGAGCGAGACGGCAAGCGAACCTGCTGCGAGCTGCACAGGATCGTTCGGATCGCTGGCATCGAAGTTGCGCACGCTCATATACTGCTCGAGCGTGACCTCGCCCGTGTCCGGGTCGATCTCGAAGGCAAATGCAGATTCGTTTGTACCCGAGATCACGCCAACGACGACTGTTTCGCTGACTGAGATCATCTGGATCAGCGTGCCGTCGGTGGTGAAAAGCCCGGTGTTCGGGTTGGTAACCACGAGCGAATATTCGAGCCCGTCGACCGATCCGTCCGCACCCAGATCGGAGGTAACCGACAGGGCGTTCCCGCCAGTCGTAGCGCTGACTACCGTTGGGTCGGTCGACACGTCGGGGTCGCTGCCCTGCGTGAAGGTGTCGAGATCGATCGTCCCGGCACCTGCGGCGAGATCGGTTTCGTCGACTTCCGCAACGGCGTTCGGGTCGCTTGCCGCGCTGATGGTCGGAGCATCGTCGAAGAAGGTGATAACCGATGACAAATCCACCGCGGTGGTTTCGGCGGTGTCGCCGTCATCGTCGGTAGCCGTCACGACTGCGTTGAGCGAACCTGCAGCCAGCTGGACGGGATCGTTCGCATCGCTGCCATCGAAGTGACGCAGGCTCATGTACTGCTCGACAGTGATCTCGCCCGTCGTGGGGTCGATCTCGAAGGCGAACGCGGATTCGTTCGTTCCCGAGATCACGCCGACGACAACCGTGTCGCTGACCGAGATGATCTGGATCAGCGTTCCATCGGTCGTGAAGAGGCCGGTGTTCGGGTTTCCGACCTCGAGCTTGTATTCGAGGCCGCCGCCTGCCGCATCACCGTCCGCGCCGAAATCGGCGGTCACGGTCAGAATATTGCCGGTGCTGGTGGTGCCAACAAGAGTTGGGCCAGCCGCAACGTCGGGATCGGCGCCCTGTGTAAAGGTGCCGAGATCGATAATTCCTGCACCTGCGGCGAGATCGGTTTCGTCGATCTCGACGGCGGCCGCCGCATTTGTGACTGCGCTAACGGAAGGCCCATCGTCCAGGAAGGTGAGCGCACCGCCGATCGCGACAGTCCCGCTATCGGTGTCGGTGTCTCCATCGGTGATGGTGACGGTGGCGCTGATCTTCCCATCCAGAGTGAGCGCATCGTCGTGCTCGCCCGCGCTGTTGTCACCATCGACCGTGTGCTCGAGCGCGACATTCTGCGTCAGCGTAACCGTACCATCGGGATTGATCTCGACCGTGAAGGCCGTCTGCGGCCCGGTCCCGTCATCGTAAGTGCCGGTGATCAGCGTCGCACTGGTCTGGACCAGCGTGATCGGGAAATCGCCATTGGCGGTCGCAAGTCCGCTTGCCGCATCGTCGACCGAAAGCGTGAATGCGGTGCCACCATCACCATCGTTTCCGAAGTCGGCATTGAAACCGATCACCGAGCCCGTGGAGGTGTCGCTGATCGGGAAGCCTGCAGGCGATCCAGCATCGCTCTCGTCGACATCTACGCCCGTTCCGAGCGTTACATTGCTGAGCGCAGGAACGTCGTCGGTGAAGGACAGGTTCGATCCGATGTCGAGCGCGGCGCTGGCGGTGTCGCCGTCATTGTCGGTGACCGTGCCGATGAGCTGGACTAGGCCATCCGATGCCAGCGAAACGGTGCTGCCGTCGCTGCCGGTGCTGAGATCGTGATCGACGGCGCGGCTCTGGTCGAGCTTGACGCTGCCGCTGCCATCGACGGTGACGCGGAATACCTCGTCGCCCGTCGCCGCATCGGTAGCATCCGTGCCTTCGCGGCCAACAACTGCGCCTCCTTCGAGGAACAGGAAGACGCTGTTGCCAGTGTCGGTGTCGATCAGACCGGAATTCGATCCGTCGGTGACCGAAAGCGCGAAGCCGGTGCTTGCGATGCCGTCTTCACCGCCGCTGAAGGTGAAGTTGTCCGCGAAGTCATCGCTATCGTCGGTGCCGAAATCGGTGTCGCTGACGGTGAGACCGTCATTGACGCCCGAAAGCGCAGCGGACGGGCCATCATCGAAGAAGGCGAGCGCGGCGCCAACCGCGACGCTGGCGGTTTCGGTATCGCCGTCGCCGTCCTCGATTGTGACCGAAGCCTCGATCTTTCCATCGAGAGTGAGGAAGTCGTCGTGTTCGAGAGCGCTGTTGTCGCCGTCGACTAGGTGTTCGAGCGGTACGATCTGGTTCAGCGTTACCGTGCCATCGGGATTGATCTCGACCGTGAAAGCGGTCTGGTCGCCCGATCCATTGTTGAACGTGCCGGTGATCACCGTCGCGCTGGTCTGGACTAGCGTAATTGGGAAATCGCCGTCGGCGGTCACGACGCCGCTATTGGTGTCGGTTACGGTCAGCGCGAATGTCGTGCTGGCCGCGCCGTCTTCGCCGAAATCGGCGACGAAGCTGAGGATCGAGGCCGCCGAAGTGGCGCTCTGGGTGAGGCCGCCGCTCTCATCGACGCTGACCGAACTTCCAAGCGCGACGTTTGCGAGCGAAGGACCATCGTCGAGGAAGGTGAGCGCACCAGCGATATTGGCGGTTGCGGTGGCGGTGTCCCCGTCGCTGTCGACGATCGTCGCAGTCAGCGTGACAAGGTTGGCCCCATCGAGTGTCGCCGCATCGTTGTCGTCCATGTCGTCGGCTTGCTTCACGGCGCGCTGCTGATCGAGTGTGACCGCGCCCGCGCTATCAACCGAAACAGTGAAGACAAGTTCGTCGGTGGTTGCGGTGCGCCCTTCGACCACACCGCCATTGAGTACGAGGACAACAGCCTCGTCAGTCGCGGTATCGACCAAGCCAGTCGATCCGGCGTTTACGTCCAATGCATAGCTGATCGGCGTACCCGGATTGTCGGCGCCGAACGACGAGGTGAACAGCGTCGAGAAATCGGCTGTCGCGTCGGTCGAGAGATCTGTTTCGTCGACGGTGAGTGCGTCGGCTGCCGGATCGCTGGCGCTGATGCTCGGAAGATCGTCGGAAACTGCAATGCTGACGGTCGAGCTTGCGGTGTCGCCGTCGCCATCGGTTGCAACCACGTCGACATCGCCGAGATCCGCGAGATCGTCGCTGAGCGCGTCCGGGTGATCGTCGTAATTGTCGTTGAGCGTCGCGGTAACGGTGGCAGTGTCACCGGCGACCGCGAGATCGAGCGTCACCACGAGGCGTCCACCGTCTTCGCCGATGATCTGGTTGTCGTTGACCCGCGTCCACGTGAGGCCGCCGTCAAGGCCGCTTGTATCGCCGAACACGATCGAGGCGATGTCGTCCGAGCCCGGCGTGAAGACGATCGTGTCGCTGTCGAAATCATCGCCTGCCGGGTTCGATCCGTCGGCAAGGTTTGCATCGTCGAGGCCGAGCGAAATGTCCGGACCTGCCGTCGGGCCTGCACCGTCGGTGATGGTGATCGGCTGGTCGGCGGTGTCGAAGTCGCCATCGCCATCGGTGAGGGTGTAGGTGAAGGAGGCGTCGATATCGCCGCCGCTCTGATCGAGGTTGGGGTTCGGATCGAAGCTCCAGTTCCCGTCCATGTCGATCTTGTAGGTGCCGTTGGCGGTGATGACCGTCGCATCGCTTCCATCCTGCGGGACAACCGTTGTGGCACCATCGATAGTAATCGCAGTCACCGTTGCGCCGTCCGCGCCATCGGTGTCTGGTGTTCCGTCGGTGACAACATTGCCGCCGATGGTCCCGGCGGCGTCTTCGGCCACCGAAGCCGCCGGCTGGTCGGTCGCGGTCGGAATGTCGTCGATGATGCTGACTTCGATCGAGCCGGTGCCGATCAAATTGCCGAGCGTATCGCGCACTTCGTAGTCGAAGCTCTCCGCGCCACTAACGGTGTTGGTGCCGTTCTCATCAACCGTATCGGTGAAGGGCGTGTCGAGCGTGTAGGTGTATTCGCCCGTCGCGCTGTCGAGCACGAGCGTGCCGTAAGTGCCGTCGGCAGGCGAAAGCAGGGTATAGACCAGCGTGCCGGTCGAGCCGACCACGGTGATCTGGCCGTCTGTGTCGATCTCGCTGTCCGAGGTGGGATCACTGCCGTCGGCAAGACCCGCTTCGTTGACGCTCACATCGTTATCCGAGACCTCGCCCGGCGCATTGGTGATGTTGATCGTAAGGTTGGCGGTCGAGGTATCCCCGTCGCCATCGACAATGGTGTAGGTGAACACATCGGTCGTATCGGCATTGGTCGAGTTCGCAGCGGACTCGTATGAATACTCGCCCGTAACCGCATCGACGGTAAGCGTGCCAAGAGCTGTGGTGATGACGAGGTCGCCATCGCCATTAACGGTTGTCTGCGACGTGCCTTCGCCGACGCTCGTGATCTCGACTATGCCGGTCGGCGAACCGAGGCCGTCGGCGCCGGGCACATCGACCCCGCTGCCGTCATCGTCGGTCAGGACATTTCCGGTCACGGAGTCGCCCTCCGCGACATCGGCGCTGTTGTCCGTAGCCTCTGGCGTATCGTCGATGATGGTGATGTCGAGCGATGCGGTGTCGCTGGAGCCGTCGGTGTCGGTTGCGACCACGTCGAAGCTGTCGGTGAAAGAGCCGTCATCGGCTCCGGAATGGAGCAGCGAGTTGTCCTGCAGCTCGTAGCTGTAGGAGACGGTCGCCGAGACGACATCACCGTTTGCATCGGTGGTGGTGGTCACATCGGTGATCGTGAGCAGGCCGTAGACCGGATCGTCGATCGTCACCGGAGTGGTGATCGGGTTGTCCGCATCGAACACGGTAACCCCGCCCACGGTGAGCGTTTGCAGCCCGTCCTGGCTGGCAATGTCGAAGCTGCCGGTCTGGGTCAGCGCACCGGCATCGGGCGAGGAGCCATCGGCAAGATCGTCTTCATCGAACGTGGCTTCAGCATCGGCGCCGTCGAGCCCGGTGATGACCACCGGATCGTCCGCGCCGTTGATCGTGATCGTGACCGTGGTGGTCGCGGTGTCGCCGTCGCCATCGGTGATGGTGTAGGTGAAGGTTTCGGTGAGCGTCTCGCTCGCATCGAGGCCCTGGACGGTCTCGTTGCCGTTATCGAGCGTGTAGGTGTAGTCGCCGTTTGCATCGATCTGGAGCGAGCCATAGGCACCGGTAACGCCGGTCCCGACATTGCCGCTCACATCGCTGCCGGTATCGCCGAATGCGACCCCGGTGACTTCGGCACCGTCCGCACCAGGCGTGTCGGCTGCGCCGTCCGTCGCATTGGCATCCGTACCGCCCGAGCCGGTCAGGACATTCCCGTCGGCCACCAGCGGACCGTCCTCCGTCACGCTGTCCGCATCGGCTGATGCAGCAGGCACGTCGTCAATAATCGCGATTTCGAGATCGTCTTCGCTGAAATCACCATCCGCGTCCGTCACCCGGATTGTGAAGCTGTCCGACGTGTCATCGCCCGAGGTGTTCGTGCCCAGCGTATAGGTATAGCTGATCGATCCGTTCGTGATTCCGGTGATCTCGAGCGTACCGGAAGAGCCGGTGAAAGTCTGGCCGACTCCTGTCACTTCGACGCCATCAATCGTTACAATTCCCGGAGCGTCGGGCGCGGTGAAAGTGAATGAGCCCGCCGTCGTCTCGCTGTCCGAACCTGCATCCGAACCAGCCGGCGGACCGTCGAGACCCGCTTCATCCACGACCGTTCCCGCTTCCCCCGCCACGGGCAAGTCCAGCGTCGTCGGCGCATCGGCTATGGCGATCACAAGGTCGGCGGTCGCGGTGTCGCCGTCGCCATCGGTGATTGTGTAGGTGAATGTATCGGTAACACCCCCCGGCGTGCCCGGATCTCGGGTGTAAGTGTAAGTGCCGTCGTCCGCGATCGTGAGTGAGCCGTACATCCCCTGCACAGTCTCACCTGCAGTACCCGAGCCATTGGCGCCGACATAAGATGTGACACCCGCGCCATCTGCGCCCAGAGTATCATTATCCAGCACATTGCCACCGACCGGGCCGAATTCGCCCGCTGCAATCGAGTTTGAGTCGTCGTCTGCATCCGGCGCGTCGTCTGCGATAGCAATGACGATAGTGGTCGAAGCGGTGTCTCCGTCGTTGTCGGTGACCGAAATATCGAAGCTGTCGCTGTCGGGATCGGAGAGCGTGTTGTCGGTGAGCTCGTAGGTGTATTCGTAGACACCGTTGCTGAGTGTGACAGTGAGCACGCCCTTTGCGGTCGTAACGGTGCCGCCACCGGTTACATCCTCGCCATTGATGACGAGCGAGCCGATCGTGTCGTTGCCGGTGTTGATCGAGATCACGCCGCTGGTGAACTCGCTGTCGCTCGCCTCGTCCGAACCGGCCGGTTCGGTGCCGCGCGCAGGCAGACCGGCCTCGTCGACCGTGTCCTCGCCTTCGGCGGAGATCTCGGGCGTGGAATCGGGTTGCAGCTCGATCGTCACGGTTGCGGTCGAGGTATCCCCGTCGCCATCGGTGATCGTGTAGTCGAACGTTACCGTGCCTTCTTCGCCTGGACCAGGTGTGTAAGTAAAGGTGCCGTCACCGTTATAGGCAACGCTGCCGGTTCCGCTCAGAGTGCCATCAACCAATGCGATTTGGTCGAGCGCAACCCCGTCCGCACCCGGCGTATCGTTGGCGAAGGCATCGACGGTAACCGGCGCGTCCTCTTGGATCTGCGTCGCAGTGTCATCCACGGCAGTGGGCGTGTCGTCAGCGATCTCTATAGTGATGCTGGTCGACGCAGTGTCGCCATCGCCGTCGGTGATTGTGACATCGAAACTGTCGCTATCGGGATCGGTGAGCGTGTTGTCGGTGAGCTCGTAGCTGTATTCGTACCCGCCCACGACAGGTGTTACGGTAAGCACGCCCTTCGAGGTCGTGACGGTGCCGCCATTGGTTACGTCTTCGCCGTTGATGACGAGCGAGCCGATGGTGTCGTTGCCTGTGTCGATTGCGATCACACCGGTGGTGAATTCACTGTCGCTGGCTTCGTCGGAACCGGCAGGCTCGTCGCCGCGCGCGGGAAGGCCGGCTTCATCAACCGTATCCTCGCCTTCGGCTGCGATTTCGGGTGTCGAATCCGGAGCAAGCTCGATCGTCACCGTCGCGGTCGACTCGTCTCCATCGCCATCCGTGATGGTATAGTCGAATGTGACGGTGCCTTCCTCGCCCGGCTCTGGCGTGTAGGTGAAGGTGCCATCGCCATTGTAGACGACGCTGCCGGCACCGCTCAGAGTTCCATCGACCAGTGCAATTTCTTCGTCGGTAACACCGTCTGCACCCGGCGTATCGTTGGCGAAAACGTCGATCGTGACTGGCGTGTCTTCACCCTCGGGAGCCGCGCTGTCGTCGGTCGCTTCGGGCTCGTCGTCCTCGATAGCGATGATCAGGGTGTCTTCGGCGACGTCACCGTCCAGATCTTCGACGCGAATATCGACTTCGACCGTGTTGTCGTCGCCATCGGTATTGTCGCCAAGCGTGAACTCGTAGGTGATCGTGCCGTCGCCGGTGACCGGGTCAAAGGTGAAGCCCGTCACGATGAGCGTGCCGGTGCTATCGTCGATGACGGTCTGCGGCAAACCGTCGGGATCGAGCTCGACGCCGTTTAGCGAGACACTTTCGATTCCATCGGGTGAGTTGAATTCGATGACCGCGCCGGTCGTTTCCGATGTGTCGCTGTTATTGTTTGCATCGTCGTCCGCGATCTCTCCGCTGCCCACCGTTCCGTCTTCACGAGGTGGAAGGCCGGCTTCGGCAACCAGAGTACCGTCACCGACGCGCGGAACTGTCGTGATGATCCCTGGAGCATCTTCGATCTGGATCGTAAGAATTGCGGTAGAGGTGCTGCCGTCGCCATCGGCGATCGTGTATTCGAAGCTTTCTTCGACCCCGCCCGGCGTGTTGATGTCGCGGACATAGGTGTAGGTGCCGTCGGCATTCAGCGTGAGTGTGCCGTATTGGCCCTGAAGCGTTTCGCCCGGTTCGGCAGAACCGCTTTCGTTGGAAAAGCCCTGAACGGCGCCATCGGTGTCGTAGCCATCGGCTCCCGGCACGTCGTTTACGAGCACATCGCCTGTGATCGCGTCGTGTGAACCGGAAGGAACAATGCCGATATCGTCGGATGCGACCGGTGCATCGTCTTCGATGTTGACGGTGAGCGTGGCGGTTGCTTCGTCCCCGTCCGCATCGATAACGGTAACCTCGAAGAAGTCAGTGATGTCCTCGCCGGTGGTGTTGTCTTCGAGAGTGTAGGTGAAGCCGACTTCGCCCGTCTCAAGGTCGATGCTGGTGATCGTGAGCGTGCCGAGCGGCGAGGTGAAAGTCTGGCCGGGGCCGGTGATTTCCTGGCCATTGATCAGGATTGCGCGCAGGCCATCGGGCGAATCGAAGACGATTGTGCCACCCGTGGATTCGCTATCGGATTCGGACTGCGTGCCTTCGGGTTCTCCGACCTCGCCGTCGCCTCGTTCGGGCAGCCCGTCTTCACTGACTGTGACGGTCGCGTCGGGAACGCCTCCGGGGTTCTCCGGCGTTTCAATGACCACTTCCGGCTCTTCGTCGGATGCCGGAATGATTTCCTCTTCCTGATCTTCGGGAAAGGCGAGCTGGGTGAACGGCAGGAGATCGCCGATATCGAAAGCATCCTGGATCGCGCCTTCATCGTCGGCAAAATTACCGCCGGAGCTTTGCGGAGCACCGGCGGCGGGTTCGGGTTCGTTACCAAGCAGCAGTGCAGCTACGGTCTGCGGCGGGACGACGACGCCGTCTATCAGAATTTGGGGAACATTGATCGCGCCATCCGGGATGACGATACGGGAACCATCCTCCAATGTAATAACAAGGTCGCGCCCCTCGACCGATAAATCTTCCAGCGACGCGCCCGGCGGAAGGGCGATCTGTTCGCCCTGAGCGTTCACGACCGTCTCGCTGGCGGCCTCTGCCGGATCTCCGGCAAGGGAGTCGGTGCGCTCTTGGTTTGCGTCGTTTTCGAATTTCATTTCAATGCCGTCCTTGTCCGTCGGTTTTCACCGAGCGTGTGGAACAAGCACGACTAGAGGGCCCGCGAACCGCTCGCGTGCAGCACCATCGTGCTCGCTGCCCCGGTTTTATTTTTTTGACGGTGCGGCACCCTAACCAAGCACCACCCCCCGCAATGCTCCGTGATAAGATCAGTTTTCGAAAGTGGTTTCAAGCGTGTTAACCAGCCCCCTTAACTCAAGGCTAAGTTATTGATAATGTGAAAGAGTCGCTCATGCACCCGGCATCGGTTTAAGTTAACAGAGCAACGCGAGGCGTCAGCCGGGTTGGACGAATCGGGTCGTCAAGATCGAATCACTTGCCCGAATCTGGTCCGCTAGCGGTCTGAAATTGCCAAAGCTTTTGATTAGAATTAGGTTCTTGGCTGGTCCTGGCCGGCCCGCGAGCGCCTGGTGCGCTGCGTGACGCGATCCGGTCAGTGTGGGGGCAGGAAATGGATCGATATGCGAAAAGTGCGAAGACGCGCCATGGTCACGTGTTTCTGAGCGGCTATCTCGGTGCGATTGTAATCGCACTCCTGGCGGCTACGACCGTCCCTCAATTGCGGGACCCCGCTTCGCACGGCTCACTCGTGGGTAAAGCAGGTGATGCGGTTTCCGGCAGCTTCGATGCAAACGGCGCATCGCTGGCGGCCGGTGGTTTGGCGACGGATCCCGCTCGTACGGTTGCGCCATCATTGGATAGCGACGGCGATCGGCAGACCGAAAGCCAGTCGCCAGAAGGCGCGAATGACAGCGTGGCGAAGGAAGCGCACGGACTGGCGCAGATCGACTTCGACCTCGGTGAAACGGATGCTTCCGAAGCATCGCCGACCGGCCCCGGTGGCAGCATCGTGGAGGTGAGGAAAGCGCTCTATTCCGGGGATGTCGAACTGGGATCGCTATCGGTGACAATCGACCAGAACGCCCGCCTGTTCGTGCAACGCAACGATTTGCGGGCCTTGGTGCAGGGGGATGAGGCCAATGCCAGGCGTATCGCACGGATCGCAACCGATGGTCTTGTCTCATTCCAGCGGCTTCGCGAGTTCGGAGTGAAACTTCAGTACGATCCCATTGCCGACCGGATCGTCCTTCAGCCGGGCTGACATTGCGGAGCCTCCCAGGTCGACCCTCGGCCCGAGTTTCGATTGCACTGGGCAATACAACCTGCGGAGATCAAAGGCACCAGCCTGACCGGTAACAGTTAAGAGTCGTTGCCGTGTTGACACCTGCTTTACAATTCCATAATTCGATAGTTATCGAAATACTGGAGTGAACAGTGGAGGCCGACCGAGTAATCCGCGCCTTGTCTGCGCTGGCACAAGAGCACCGCCTCGCCGCGTTCCGGCTGCTGGTGCAAGCAGGCGAGCAAGGCGTTGCGGCCGGGGTGCTGGCCGAAAAACTCGATGTGCCGCCATCTTCCATGAGCTTTCACCTTGCCCAGCTGGCCAATGCGGGGCTGGTCACACAGCGCCGCGAAAGCCGCTCTATCATTTATTGCGCCGACTATGCCGCGATGAACGGGTTGATGGGATACCTCACCGAGAATTGCTGCGGCGGCCTATCCTGCTCCGAAGGCACGCCCGCTTCAAAGGACGCCACTTGCCTTCCCTCTACCCAAAGAAAGAGCGCCTGATGAAACGCTTTCACGTGCATGTCGGTGTGACCGACATCGACAAGTCCGTTGCCTTCTATTCGAGCCTCTTCGGTGCAGAACCGTCGGTGGTGAAGGCCGATTACGCCAAATGGACGCTCGAAGACCCACGCATCAATTTCGCGATTTCCAAGCGCGAAGGAGCGGCAAAAGGCATCGAGCATGTGGGGCTGCAGGTCGAGGACAAGGCCGAACTGGAAGAAGTCTATGCACGCATCAAGGCCGCAGACCGCCCGGTACTCGAAGAAGGTGCAACGACCTGCTGCTACGCGCAGTCCGAGAAAAGCTGGATCTCCGACCCCGATGGCGTGGTGTGGGAAGCCTTCCTGACCGAAGGCGAGAGCACGACCTATGGCGGCAACCCCGATCTCGACCGGCTTGCATCGGCAAATGCTTCCCCGAGCGCCTGCTGCGCACCGCAACCTGCTCAAGCAAAACCGTCCTGCTGCTGAGGCATCCATGTCAGACCAACCGATGAACGTCCTGTTCCTGTGCACGGGCAATTCCGCTCGCTCGATCCTGGGGGAGGCAATCCTCAATCACGACGGCGGCGGCCGCTTCAAGGCCTATAGCGCCGGGAGCAACCCCACCGGCACGGTCAATCCCTGGGCGATCCATACGCTTGAAATCCTGGGGTACCCGGCAGAAGGCTATCGTTCGAAAAGCTGGAGCGACTTCGCAGACGGACCCGAATTCGACCTGATCTTCACCGTTTGCGACAGCGCAGCGGCGGAAAGCTGCCCGGTATGGCCCGGGCGCCCTATCAGCGCGCATTGGGGCATTCCCGATCCCGCCGCGGTCGAGGGCAGCGACGAGGAGAAAGCGGCGGCATTCCTCGAGGCGTTCCGGATGCTCAAGCGGCGCATCGATCTGATGCTCGCCCTGCCTGTCGCGGAGCTTGAGCAATCCGCCTTGCACGAACAACTCCAGATTATCGGGAAAGAGGCCGACAAACGATGACGACGACGAGCGCTGCAATGGAGGCCCGTGCGGCGGGCCTCGGACTGTTCGAGAAATGGCTTTCGCTCTGGGTGGCCGTCGCGATCCTTGCCGGGATCGTGCTCGGCAACATCATGCCCGCTGCCTTCGCCCAGCTCGCCGGGATTGAATATGCCTCTGTAAACCTTGTCGTCGCCGTGCTGATCTGGGCGATGATCTTCCCGATGATGGTGTCGGTCGATTTCGGCGCCGTTCGCCGGGTGGGCGACAAGCCCAGGGGGCTGATCATCACGCTGACGGTCAACTGGCTGATAAAGCCATTCACCATGGCGGCGCTCGGTGTGCTGTTCTTCGAGGTCGTGTTTGCCGACCTCATCGCTCCTGCCGATGCACAGCAATACATCGCCGGGCTCATCCTGCTCGGCGCGGCACCCTGCACCGCGATGGTGTTCGTGTGGTCGCAGCTGACGAAGGGCGATCCGGCCTATACCCTTGTCCAGGTCGCCGCGAACGATCTCATCATGATCGTTGCTTTCGCGCCCATCGTCGCGATCCTGCTCGGGGTGACGGATATTTCGGTTCCATGGGAAACGCTGCTCTTGTCGGTCGGGCTCTATGTGGTCATCCCGCTTGCTGCGGGAGCCTTTGTGCGGCACAGGCTGCTCGCGGCGCATGGCGGCGATGAAAGCGCAGTTTCCGATTTCACCGCCCGGATGAAGCCGCTTTCGATCATCGGGCTGCTTCTGACCGTGCTTCTCCTGTTCGGCTTTCAGGCGGAAACGATCGTCACCCGCCCGCTGCTGATTGCGCTCATCGCGGTTCCGATCATCGTCCAGAGCTACGGCATTTTTCTCATCGCCTATGGCTGGGCAAAAGCATGGAAGGTGCCGCACGCCGTGGCTGCGCCATGCGCGCTGATCGGCACGTCCAACTTCTTCGAGCTTGCGGTTGCGGTCGCCATCGGCCTGTTCGGGCTGGGCAGCGGCGCGGCGCTCGCAACCGTCGTGGGGGTTCTCGTGGAAGTGCCGGTCATGCTCTCGCTGGTGGCCATCGCCAACCGGACACGCGCCAGCTTCCCGGAATAGCAGTCGCTAGGCGGCGTGGACCAATTCGGTCCGGTCCCGACTTGTCCCTATGGGATTGGACCAAAATCCACCCTCACGGCGTTGCGAACGCTTGAAAGTGCGCTGCACTTCCTGCGCGTCCGCGCCTTGTGAGATGCGGATTTTGCCTCCAACCGTGATCCGTACAGAATTGGTCCACGCCGCCTAAGGCTCACGCACCTGCGGCAAGACTTTCGACGACGGGACAACGATCCTCGGATCTTTCGCCGCAGCGCGATACCAGCACGGCGAGTGCTGCTTCCATCTTTTTGAGGTCGGCAAGTTTCTTGCGGACATTCGCTAGGTGCTGCTCGGCGATGGCCTGCACTTGCTCGCAGTTCGCGTTGGGATGAGGCGCAAGATCGAGCAGCGCCTGCACCTCCTCGAGCGAAAATCCGAGTTCACGCGCCCGCCTCACGAAACGCAGGCGCTCCACGTCCTCGGGGCCATAATCGCGATAGGTCCCCTTGCGTGGCGGCGGGGCGATCACGCCGATCCGCTCGTAATAGCGGATGGTCTCGATGTTGCACCCGCTGCGCTTCGATACTTCGCCGATCTTCATCACAACGCCCCTTGAGTCTGTAGTTGCTACAGACTGTAAATATGAGCGCGACTCGGATTTCGCAAAGGGGATCGCATGAAAAGCATCGCGCAATGGTGGAGCGGACTGGCTGCAGGAGGCGGCATTGCCGCGGCGTTCGGCGCGGCCACCTGTTGCGCTTTGCCGCTGGGTCTTGCCTCGATGGGGATAGGGACGGCATGGCTTGGCGGGATTTCTCCTGTCGTCGCTCCCTATCGCGCGCCGCTCCTTGTGGTTGCGGCGGTCCTCCTTCTGGTGGCAGCAATCCGGCTGGCGAGGCAGGTCTGGATGGCCCGAACCTGTCCTGCGGACGCTGCTTGCGGTTCACCGACCTACCGCGTCCTGACGGCTATCGGGATCGTCATTGGGGTGGCGCTACTGGCCGGGGCCTATCTTTATGGCTGATCCGATCCTGGTTTCGCGCATCCGCTGCCCCGAATGCGGATACGAAAAGGACGAAGAGATGCCGACCGACGCCTGCCGGTTCTTCTACGAATGTTCGGGCTGCGGCGCGCGGCTGAAGCCGCTTGCAGGCGATTGCTGCGTTTTCTGTTCATACGGCACGGTCGCGTGCCCGCCTATTCAGGAAGGGAGCAGATGCGGAGAGTGAAACTCGCGTTGAAGTGACCGCTGCGCGTCTGCCCTCATAGCGCGGAAAGTAGCCTGCGAATCGAAAGGTCTGCATTAGATTCAAGCACTGCCACTCCGCGCTAAGCAGTATCCCTGCTGCGTCCCAAAGCATTGATATTTGGAAAAGTTTGCGTAAAGTCGTGATTCGATGGGATAGTCCCGCACGGAAGTCTTGAAAGGGGTTTCCCATGCCGCACACGGCCAAGGCTTCACGTATTTCCTCGCGTTGGATTATTGCGGTTTTAATCGTCATTGCGATTGCGCTTGCCGCAGCGTTTTTCTGGCTCTGGTCGACCGAACAATCTGCCAGAGAGCGTTCGCTTGAAGGCCGGACTTTCCTTACCGAACTCGAAGAAACTGTCCGCGTCGGCGTCGAGGCGGAAACGGGCCAGCGCGGCTATCTACTCACCCTGGATAGAGACTACCTCCAGCCTTACATGCGCGCCTCGGACCAATGGTTGCCTGCGATTGCAGCATTGCGTGAGGATCATGCCGCTATCCTCGATCAGCAACAGCTAGGAACAGTCGAGCAGATGGAAGAAGTGGCGCGGCAAAAGCTCAATGAGCTTGCCCGCACTATCGAGCTGGCCGACGAAGGTCGCCGGGATGAAGCGCTTGAGCTCGTACAAACCGACCTTGGTATGCAATTGATGGCGAGCTATCGCAGTCTTGTGGACGATCTGCGTTCAGCGGAGAACGCCCGCAACCTCCAATCGCTCGCCGAGGCGGAGCGGGTGTCGACCCTTATCGCCCCGATCATTGCGCTTCTTCTCCTGACCTTGCTGGCGATCTCACTGCTTGGCCTTTGGCTCGAACGCCGCACGGCGAGAGCGGAATTCAAGGTGATCGAGAACGAGGAACTGCGCGCCGCTCGCAACCGTGCTGATCTGCTGACAAGGGAGCTTAACCACCGGGTGAAGAACCTCTTCGCAGTGGTTATGTCGATTGTGTCGCTTTCGGCACGCGGGGCGACCGACCTCGACGAGACGCTCAAGAAAATCCGCGACAGGATTTACGCCCTGTCGCTTGCCCACGAGGCGAGCCAGGGGAAGATCAATGAAAAGATTGTCCCGTTATCAGACCTGCTCAGGACCACCCTCGCGCCTTACGGGATAAACGAGGGCCGTTTTGAAATTTCTGGGCAGCCCGTCGATCTGCCGGTGAAGGCGGTCACACCATTTGGGCTTATACTTCACGAGCTTGCGACAAACGCGGCGAAATACGGCGCACTCACCAGTGAAGACGGCCGGGTGATCATCGACTGGGACGTGATCGACGGCGATGTCGAACCGGAGATCCGCTTCACATGGAAAGAGCGCGGAGTTCCCATCACAAAACCGCCGGAAAAGGACGGTTTCGGTTCGGTCATGATCCGCAGCTCGGCGCGCCAGATGGGTGGGATCGCTAAAAGGGAATTCGAACCTGAAGGGATCGATGTCGAGATCAGGTTCCCAGTGCGTGCCGAAATTTTCTGACTCTTTTTGAGAACTTTGCCTTTACTGTTGCGTTTTGTGCTTGAATCAGGGTTCCGCTAAAGGAGTGAAGACGCGGATATGCACAGACTTCGCGACAGATGTGTCCTCATCGTCGAGGACGAAAGTCTCGTAGGAATGGAAATCGAATTTGCTGTAACGGATCTCGGTGCAAAGTCGCTTGGCCCTGCGGTTTCGATTGACGAGGCTATGCGCCTCATCGCGCAGGAAGGTAACGGCATCGACGCGGCCGTTCTTGACGTCGACCTTAATGGGGAAGAGGTGTTCCCTGTTGCCAACCGATTGAAGGAACTTGGAATTCCTTTCCTGTTCCACACTGGCAACGCAAACCTCGACGATCTCAGAACAGACTACGAAGGCGCACCCATCTGTGTGAAGCCCACCCCGCCGGAAAAGCTGCTCGAGCAAATCCGCGACCTGCTTTTCGAGGAGTGACAGACCGGGCGCCCTAAGCGTCGGCCGCCATCCGCATTTTTCGATCCTTGGACGCCGCTCACGCTGTCAACGGCGCCTCCGCCGACTTCTCATTCGTCCCAGGATATAACCCCGTCGACCGGACGCCATGTGGCCGGGCCGAGCAGCTTGTCGTGAGCGATCCGGACTGACCTGATTTCTGCTTCGATCTCCCTTCCCCAGTACGCAAGGAATTCGAACAGCACCGGAAAATCCGGCGCGGCATCATATTCCTGCCAGGCATAGATCTGCAGGAGCGACGGGTGATCGGGCATAAAGTAACAGATTTCGGCCGTGGTCAGTCCGTATCCGTCCAACTGAACCAGGAACGCCGGGTCCGTCATTGCAGTGTAGGCTGGCTGCCGGGGTTGTCGAGCGAGCGCATGGCGGCGAAAACATCGTCGAGCGGAACCGGGTTGTCCAGTTCGGGCGGCTTGCGCAGCGATGGATGGTTCTCGACAGTATTCCTGTCCGAGGCCCAGGATGCCAGAATTGCGCGCTTCACTTCCGGCTCGAGCGAGGGATGGTGTGCGATGTCGAAGGGATGCAGGTACCGTGAGAATGGTTGCGACATGGAAACCTCCTCCTTTCTGGCTTGCCGCTATTCACTCACAGCGGATTGCTCCGCGAGCTGACATTTTGGGAATCGAATTCACGCCGTCAAGCCCTTGAAAAGGGAGCGAGCCACGCGGTTGGCAGCCAAGATTCAGGACCGCCAAAAAAAATCTGCTTTTGACCTCTTGAAGCCGTTTTCGGCAAAACTAGATCGCCAGATGGCCCCTGCCGATCATTCGGGGGAGGCGCTGTAAGTCATATCGCTTTGTAATGGAGGTTATGCATGCATTTCAAACCTTTGCACGATCGTGTGTTGGTTCGCCGCATCGAAGCCGAAGAGAAGACGGCCGGCGGCATCATCATCCCTGACACCGCCAAGGAAAAGCCGATGGAAGGCGAAGTCGTCGCTGTCGGACCCGGTACGCGTGACGAGAACGGCAAGCTGATCGAGCTCGGCGTTCAGCCGGGACAACGCATCCTGTTCGGCAAGTGGTCGGGAACCGAAGTGCGGATCGATGGAGAGGACCTGCTCATCATGAAAGAGAGCGACATCCTCGGCATCGTCGAAGCCACCGCCGAGCTCAAAAAGGCGGCTTAATCCAGGCACGTTCGATCTTCTGTTCAACCGAAAGAAGCATGGAAAGGAGTAGGCCAAATGGCTGCTAAGGAAGTCAAATTTGCGTCGGATGCGCGCGATCGCATGCTCCGCGGCGTGGATACGCTTGCAAATGCGGTCAAGGTAACTCTCGGCCCGAAAGGCCGTAACGTCGTGATCGACAAGAGCTTTGGTGCTCCTCGCATCACGAAAGACGGCGTGACCGTCGCCAAGGAAATCGAACTCAAAGACAAGTTCGAGAACATGGGCGCTCAGATGCTGCGCGAAGTCGCCAGCAAGCAGAACGATAAGGCCGGCGATGGCACCACCACCGCCACCGTCCTTGCCCAGGCCATCGTTCGCGAAGGCGCCAAGGCGGTTGCTGCCGGCATGAACCCGATGGACCTCAAGCGCGGCATCGACCTCGCGGTCAGCACCGTGGTCGAGGACATCAAGGCTCACGCCAAGGAAGTGTCCGACAACAGCGAAATCGCCCAGGTCGCAACGATCTCGGCCAATGGCGATGAAACCGTCGGCCGCATCCTGGCAGAAGCCATGGAAAAGGTCGGCAATGAAGGCGTGATCACGGTCGAGGAAGCCAAGAGCCTCGAAACCGAGCTCGAAACGGTCGAGGGTATGCAGTTCGACCGCGGCTATCTCTCGCCCTATTTCGTGACCAACGCCGAAAAGCTGAAAGTAGAACTCGAGGATCCCTACATCCTCATCCACGAGAAGAAGCTGTCGAACCTGCAGGCGCTTATCCCGCTGCTCGAGCAGGTCGTGCAGTCGAACCGTCCGTTGCTCATCATCGCGGAGGACGTGGAAGGCGAAGCCCTGGCAACGCTCGTGGTCAACAAGCTGCGTGGCGGCCTCAAGGTCGCTGCGGTCAAGGCTCCCGGCTTCGGCGATCGCCGCAAGGCCATGCTGCAGGATATCGCTATCCTGACTGCTGGCGAAGTCGTGAGCGAGGAACTTGGCACCAAGCTCGAGAATGTCACGCTCGGCATGCTCGGCTCGGCCAAGAAGGTCATCATCGACAAGGACAACACCACCATCGTCGATGGCGCTGGCAAGAAGGCCGACATCGAAGCACGGGTCAACCAGATCCGCGCCCAGATCGAAACCACGACCAGCGACTATGACCGCGAAAAACTGCAGGAACGCGTGGCCAAGCTGGCTGGCGGCGTTGCCGTCATCCGTGTTGGCGGCGCCACCGAAGTCGAGGTCAAGGAGCGCAGGGACCGCGTGGACGACGCGCTGCACGCAACCCGCGCAGCCGTCGAGGAAGGCATCCTTCCGGGTGGCGGTATCGCCCTCCTGCGCGCGCTCAAGTCGCTCGAGAATCTCAAGGCTGCCAATGACGACCAGCAGTCGGGTATCGACATCGTCCGCCGCGCGCTACGCGCTCCGGCACGCCAGATCGCCGAGAATGCGGGAGAGGACGGTGCCTATATCGTCGGCAAGCTGCTCGAAGGAGACGACTACAACCACGGCTTCAACGCCGCGACCGGCGAATATGAAGACCTGGTGAAGTCGGGTGTCATCGATCCTGCAAAGGTGGTGCGAACCGCGTTGCAGGATGCAGCTTCGGTCGCATCGCTGCTGATCACCACCGAGGCTTTGGTGGCCGAACTGCCCAAGGAAGATGCGCCAGCCCCGATGCCGGCGATGGACTTCTAAGGGCTCTTCCTAGGCTGCCAATTCTCCTGGAAAGCCGGACAGGCGCGCTCGCGAGGGCGCGCCTGTTTGCAATTTAATCAATTGATAAATAATCGAAAAAAAATTTGAACGGGCTTGAAACCAACGGCGCTTTTCCTAGTTATATTGATACCGGATGCCATAACGGGTCCGGTTGGACATTAGAGCGTCAGCTCTTTCGTTCGCTGGCGCTTCTCGTGCCCAGATTGCTCAATAAGGAGGATTTGGAAATGAGAACTGCATTTGATTTGACCCCTTATCGTCGCTCGACGGTTGGCTTTGACCGCCTGTTCGATGCGCTTGAAAATGGCTTCCGCGCCGACGCGCAGGACAGCTATCCACCTTTTGATATCGTGCGCACCGGTGAAGACAGCTACCGGATCACCCTTGCGGTGGCCGGCTTCCGTCCGGACGAAATCGACATCACTGCCCAGCAGAACCAGCTCGTCATCTCCGGTCAGAAGGCCGAAAAAGACGAGGAAGGCGTCGAGTTCGTACATCGCGGCATAGCAGCCCGCGCGTTCGAACGTCGTTTCCAGCTGGCCGATTACGTCGAGGTGCAAAACGCTTCGTACGAAAATGGCATGCTCACGATCTCGCTCCAGCGGATCGTTCCTGAGTCCCTGAAGCCGCGCAAAATCGCGATCGGCGGCCAGGAGCATGGCAACGACGACACGCCGCAGCTCACCGAGGAGAAGGCGGCCTAAGCTCTAACCATCGGGCAGATATCGGCGGGGTGGGTGCCATCGCACCTGCCCCGCACGATAGAGTTGCGCCCGGACCAGTCGGATGAAAGGAGAAATGTCGAGATGGCAATTCGCGATCTCATTCCCTGGAAAAGCCAGGGCCAAGACATCGCTCCCCGGCAGGAGGAGCGTGTAGATCTTCCGGTGATGTCGCTTCACCGGGATATCAATCGGTTGTTCGACGACATGTTTCGCGGTTTTTCCATGCCTTCGCTGCCGTCCATGGGACGCAGCCTTGGCTGGCCCAGCGTCGAATTGTCGGAGAACGACAAGGAAATCCGTGTCATGGCCGAACTGCCGGGCATGGAAGAAAAGGACATCGAACTCAGCCTCGACGACCATCAGCTGGTGATCCGGGGTGAGAAGAAGTCTGAAACAAACGACGAGGAACGCGGCTATTCCGAACGCAGCTACGGCCGGTTTGAACGCCGCATAGGCCTCCCCTCGCAGATCGAGGAGGACAAGGTAGAGGCCGCATTCCGTAACGGCGTCCTGACCGTTACAATCCCTCGTACTGCGGAAGCGGCAAAAGGCCGCAAGACAATTCCGATCAACGCCAGGTAATGGCAATCACAAGGGCCGGTTCCACTTGAGGAGCCGGCCTACTTTTCCTGATCGTCAATTTCCCGGTTCGAGTTCAAGCGTTACCTTGCGCTCTTCGCCGCCGCGCATCAGCGTGAGTTCGACACTCTGGCCGACACGAAAATCGTCGAGGCGAGCAAGCAGATCCCCGACGCGGGAAACGGATTTGCCGTTCAGTGCAGTGACGATATCCCCCGGTGCAACGCCGCGCCTTGTGCGCTGGGCAGGAAGCAGTCCGGCGCGATCCGCCACCGACCCCGGATCGACCCGCAGCACGAACACCCCATCGATACCCGAGGCGCGCTTGAGCTGGTCATTGATGTCGTCATCGCTTTCGATGCCAAGGGTCGGCCGGGTATAGCGTCCTTCTGAAATGAGCTGCGGTACGACACGCATGACCGTGTCGACCGGAACGGCAAACCCGATGCCTGCCGAAGCGCCGGACGGACTGTAGATCGCGGTGTTGATCCCGATCAGTCTGCCCGCGGAATCAAGCAGCGGGCCGCCGGAATTGCCGGGATTGATGGCGGCATCGGTCTGGATCAGGTGCCTGATATCGGGGCCGTTTTCATTGGGAAGCGAACGGTCCAGTGCCGAAACAATGCCCTTGGTCAGTGTCCAGTCCAGGCCAAACGGGTTTCCGATCGCGAACACATTCTGTCCGACCTGCAGGTCGCTGCTCGAGCCAACCGGGATTCGCGCGGGCGCAGTGAAGCCCACGCCTCCTATCTTGAGAACGGCAAGGTCATGCTGCGGACTCGCGCCTACAAGGCTTGCGGAGAACTGGCGGCCGTCGGCTAGCTGGATTTGCGCTTCGGACGCGCCCTCGATGACATGGAAATTGGTCACGATGTGGCCCGCTTCATCCCACACGAGTCCTGAGCCCGATCCACGCGGCACGCTGTAGACATTGCGTGTCCAGAAATCGGCGACCCGCTGGCGTGTCGAAATGAAGACAACCGAATCGCGCGCATTGCGAAACAAGTCGATGGTTGCCTTTTCATCTGCGGCAAGATCGCCGCGCGCAGTGACAATCCGAGGTTCGGCGACCGGCGCCGAATGGGTGACGAGATGCGCTGCTGCAGCGGCAAGAATGAGGATGTTCATCATAATCAGTGCAACGATCCATGGACGTAATTTTGGATTTGAAGATAACCCGGCTTTTTCCATTGCCGCGGAATAGGGCCCATGTCCGCCTCTATCAATGCGGGATACAACTCTGACCGGCCAAAAACTGCAGAATGAGTATCTCCCCACAGGGTGGCGGGCCATCATGTCGACCCGGCGCGTAGTCGATGCTGAGGAATGCGATCGCTCAATCGCGCTATCATATAGCCGATGGCTATATACTCGCTGCAATTTGGTGCTGGGAAGGTCGCCTGCACTCGCCCACGCTTGACCGGTGACACGAGCTCGTAAGGCATTGATCATTGGTGGCGGAATTGTCGGTGTGACTTCCGCCTACACTTTGTCTCGCGATGGATGGAATGTCACAGTTCTTGATCGCTTCGACAAGGTCGGCAGCGGTGCTTCGTTGGGGAACGGGCGTCAGCTTAGCTATAGTCATACCAATGCGCTGGGCAGTCCGGGCATCGTCCGGCAACTGCCAGACCTCTTGCTTGGAAATGGCGGCGCGTTTCGGATGACGCTCCGTGGGGGGCAAGGGTATTACGAGTGGCTTGCGCGTTTCCTGGGCCAGAGCACGCCTTGGGCATTCAGGCGAAACACCCTCGCGGTGCTCAACCTCGCGCGGAAATCTCAGCATGCGATGGAAAAACTCCTGACCTGCCACCCGATCGAATTCGATCGTCGTAAGGCTGGCAAGCTGGTCGTATTCCACGATCCGAAGGAAGTTGAGGCTGCGAGCCCGATACTGAAAGCGAAACGCGCGGCAGGGCTCAGGCAGATGCTTCTGTCATCTACCGAAGTAACCGAACTCGAGCCTGCTCTAGCGCATTCTTCCGAGGCGATTGCGGGCGCGCTTTATGCGCCTGACGATGAATCGGGCGATTGCCACAAGTTTTGCGATGGCCTCATGGAGCTGCTGGAGCATAGCTTTGGCGCGCAATTTCGCGGAAGGGCACAAGTCACGGGCATAGAGCGCCGAAGGGATCAGGTCGAAGTCGAGCTTGCGTCAGGCGAAACACTTGGCTGTGACCTCGCGGTGGTAGCCTGTGGCCATGCAGCAAATTCTGTCCTCGCTCCCCTCGGGCATTGTTTGCCCATTCAGGCCATGAAAGGTTACTCATTTACAGCACCGCTGGGTAATGCTGCGCCCCGGGTGTCCGTAACGAACAACAGGCGACGTCTCGTCTTTACCCATTGCGGTGACCGAATGCTGGTGGCCGGTATTGCCGAAATGGGAAAGATCGACGATCAGGTCGATCCCGTTCGCTTGCGCTCAATGATCGAATCGGCCCATGCCGCTCTTCCCGAGGCCGCCGTCTATTCCGAAGCTGACAACGGTTGGGCAGGACTGCGACCGATGACACCGGATTCGCAGCCGATCATCGGCATGCTTGAGCCTGGCATTGCGGTGAACGCCGGGCACGGAATGCTCGGCTGGACACTTGCCATGGGTTCGGCGGAGCGGCTGGGCGAAGCGGTAGAAGCCTCTGCCTGACGGCCAGTCAGACATCGTCGGCGGAGATGTATTCCTCTACGTCGATTTCGTCCGCCATCCTGCCTACCGAGACCGCCACCACCGCATCGCCGGTCACATTGGTCATGGTCCGCATCATGTCGAGCAGGTGATTGATGCCGGCGACGAAGGCGATTGTCTCGAGCGGTACGCCGATCGCGGAAAGCACGAGGCTCATCATGATCAGTCCTGCTCCCGGAACGCCAGCGGTGCCGATCGCGCCCAATGTCGAGGTCAGGCCGATCAGAAGGTAGGACATGGGCGTCAACTCGATCCCATAGGCCTGCGCACCGAAGATCGCGATCACCCCGAGATACATCGCCGTGCCGTTCATGTTTACGGTCGCACCGAGGGCTACGGCGAAGCTTGAGATGCTCTTCGATACACCGAGATTGCGCTGGACGCAGCGCAGTGTGACCGGAAGGGTCGCATTGGAGGATGCGGTGGAAAAGGCGACAGCCTGCGCATCGATAATGCCGCGATAGAAATCGATCGTTGGCAGTTTTGCGACAAAGCGCAGGATGGCCGGATAAACGATCAGCAGAATGATCCCGCAGCCGAGATAATTGAGCAGCACGAGCTTTGACAGCGGCGCCAGGGCCGAAAAGCCGAAAGTCCCGGCCACCCACGCCATCAGAGCAAAGACGCCGAAGGGCGTAAACTCCATCACGAGGATGGTGAGACGCTGCATCACGGCAGAGGCGGCATCGACTCCGCGCACCAACGGCTTGCCTTCTTCGCCCGACATGAGGAGCGCAATTCCGAACAGGATCGCAAAGATGATCACAGGCAGGATCTGGCCCTGCGCCATCGCCATGACCGGGTTATCGGGCACCATCTCGATCAGCATTTCGACCAGCGACTGATCGGGGCGCTCGGGAAGTTCGGCGCCTTCTGGAACGTCGATGGTCAGGCCGTCACCCGGCCGCACCAGTGTCGCGAGCGTCATGCCAGTCGTAACGGCAATCACCGCTGTGGTCATGAACAGTGCCATCGCGCGCCCACCGACCGAGCCGAGTTTTCTCAGGTCCCCGATCGCGGCGACGCCGGCGACGAGGCTGAAGAATATCAGCGGAACGACCAGCATCTTGATGAGGCGGATGAACAGGTCTCCGATCCACTTGATCGCGACGATCTCCTCACCCACGGCAAATCCGGTGGCAACGCCGAGCACCAGCATCAGCACGACGCGCTTCCACAGCGCCGATCCGAACCACAATTTCAGCATGGGCTATCCTTCAAGAGCGGCAATCCCGGCAGGCTGCCCGTAAATTCGCCGGCGGAGATGACGGGGGTTCCATTCACCAGCAGGTGCATGACGCCTGCCGAGAGTTTTCGCGGGCTTTGGTAGGTCGCGAGCGGGCCGAAACTTTCGGGATCGAAAACCACCACGTCGGCGGCGTACCCTTCGCGTAGATAACCCCGATCCTTGAGCCCGATTATGTCCGCCGTCTGTCCGCTGCTGCGGCGGATGAAGCGCGCGAGCGGCATGGCGGCCTTGCCGGCAACAAGGTCGCGATATGCCTTGGGAAAACTCGCATACTTCCGCGGGTGACCGGATGAACCGTCGGAACCTGTCACAACCCATTTCTGCGCGGCGAAGGCCGCAATATCTTCGGGATTCATGTTGAACGAAGCGACCCGCGCATCGCCCTCGCGCAGCACCGCAATCGCGGCGTCGACGGGCTCCTGCCCGCGCGCTTGGGCAAAGGCGGCGAGGGTGTCCCCAACCGGTACTTCCGCGCCATGAAGCGCACCGGTAATCAGCAGCTTGTCCGCACCACCCCTGCGGGTAAGTCCTTCAATCATTCCGCTACGGATTGCTTCGAACTGGGCAGGATCGTCGAGCCGCTCGCGCAAGGCTTCGAGCCCGCCTTCGAGCGCCGTGCGCGGAACCAGTGCGTTGCTGATCCGGGTGCCTGAAGCCTCCCAGGGGTATTGGTCTGCGGTGACGCGCTGGCCATGCGCGCGCGCTTCTTCGATCATGGCGATCATCCGCTCGCTATGCCCCCAGACCGCCGGGCCGAGAGCCTTGATATGCGAGATATGCACGGGGATCCGCGCGCGCCGTCGGATCTCGAGCGTTTCCGCGAGCGCGCCGGTCACGGTAACATTGTAGGTGCTCTCGTCGCGCATATGCGTGTCGTAATAGCCGCCAAGCTCCCCCGCGACCTGTGCAAGCGCGACGACTTCGCCGGTCGCAGCGTAGCTCTGCGGGACGTAATAGAGGCCCGCTGAAAAACCCCATGCGCCTTCGCACATGGCCTGCCGTGTCCGCGCTTTCATGCGCTCAAGTTCACCGAGGGTGGGCGCGCGGCTTTCGCTGCCGAGCATTTCCTCGCGGATCGGACCGAAACCTGCAAGATAGGCAACATTGGTCCCGATACCGTGTTCGCGTGCAGCGTGGGCCAGTTTTGCGATATCGGGAGAGCCGCCTCCGTCATTCCCGACAATCACCGTGGTCACTCCCTGAAAGGCGAATGGCAGATTGGCACGGCGATGCCTCTCATCCGACACGAGGTCGCTGCCCGCATGGGTATGGGGGTCGATAAAACCCGGCGCGATCACCAACCCGCTTGCGTCCACTATGCTGGCGGCTTTGAACCGAGCAGGCGCATCCCGACCTACAAAGACGATCCGCCCGTCATCGAGAGCGAGATCGACAAAACGCGCTGGCTCCCCCGTGCCGTCATGGACAAGCCCGCTCACGATGAGGGCGTCGACCTCGGTTTTCGGATCCGGCAAGGGAGAGGTCGCGCATGATCCGAGTGCCAGAAGCGCGGCGGTTCCGATACCCAGGCGGAGCCGCTGGACCGGTCTCATGGCGCGGCGGTCGCGAGCAATTCTTCCATCATCGCGATTGCGGATTCGACCCCGATCCGGCGGATGAGTTCGCGATCGGTGTTGTCTCCGATCTCGAATGTGATCGCCGGGATTCCATAAGTCTCGTAGGAATAGCCCTTCGAGATCGGTCGGTCGGGTTCATGCTGCGCATCGCGTTCGACTTCGTAGCCGGGCATGCGGTCTTGGTATCGGGCAAGCCAGTTACGGGTGAACAAGGGTGGATCGGTCGGAAGCTCGTCCGGGATCGTGTAGAACACGTCGCGATTGGTCGAATGAAAGTCTAGCAGCAGGCGCAATTCCTTGTCTGGATCTTTATCGATGTCAGCCATCAATCGTTCCATCAGCCGGGTTTCCGGCTGGGTAAATGGCCCCCAGTCGCGGTTGAGATCGACCCCGCCGGTATTGTGCCGCCAATAACCGTGAACGACACCATCGGGATTGAGTAACGGTACGGCGGTGACCAGGAACCGCTCGCGAAAGGCGCGGGCAAGCGGTGTATCCGCCATGAGGGTTTCCATGAAAGGCAGCATGGCTAGCGCGCCGGTCACTTCGGGTGGATGCTGACGACCGACCAGCACGACATGCTCGCGCGCTGACGGATTGCCAATCGTGATCGCCTCGATCAAGCGCCCTTCCGCAGAGCGCCCGAGTTCGAAACGTGTAACGCCTTGTGTCCCCTCGATCCGATCGAGCCAGGCATCGTAGGTTGCCGGAACGAAGATTTCCTGAGCGGATACGAACAGCGGATCCTCACCAATGGTGACGGTCAGAATTGCGCTCGCGCCCTCCTCTTCGCTCCCATCGGGAAGCCGGCGTTTGCCCACGCTCACATGGTCACTCTCGAGCGGGGTCCAGTCCGCGCCATCGGTGCTTGTCTTGGGCCAATAGCGGTGGCCGCATTCGGTGTAATCCAGCTCTATCCTCACATTGCGAGGAACCGAGCTGTGCACACGAAATGCGTACCAAGGGCTGCAATTGATCGGTGGTTCGTCCTCTGGCGAGAGCGTGATCTTGACCCTCCCGTCGCTGCTGATGTCGCACCTGGCGAGCGCACCTGCAGGAAATGACGTGTCGATCGCCATTCCCGCATTTGCACAGCGGGCATCGCTGACATCCGGCGTCGCCGATGCAATGTCAGGGCGCTCCCCGGGCGGAGCGACACAGGCGGAAGCCAGCGCCGCTCCGACAAGGATCGGTATGTTCCGGATCAGCATCTTTTTCAAACCTGGGCCGGTTCCTCAAAATTCCTTGCGCAGTGAAATCGAAACCTGGCGGCCTCGGGCATTGTGCAGATTACTGAAGAAACCGAAGCTCTGGTCGGCGAGTGGCGGATCTTCGTTGAAGATGTTGTTGATCCCCACCCGCAGGCGCGTACCGTCAAGCGCGGTGTTGTTTTCGATCGTGTAGCTGATCGCGGCGTTGAGCGTGAACCAGTCATCGACGCGGAAGAATTCGCCGGTGTCGTCCTGAGTCACGCTGGTATCGAACACGCTGTCGACATAGCGGCCAAAGAAACTCACTCGGACCGGTCCGCTCTCCCACGATGCGCGGCCGGTGATGCGCCATTTGGGACGCCCATTGAGCTCGCGCACCTCCCCGGTATTGGCGATCGAGATGCCCGGCAGGATGCCTGCTTCGACCGCGTCGAGCAGTTCCTGCCCGTCTGTCCCGGGGCTCTGGAAGAAGCTTTCCAGATAGGCCGCATTCACCTGCAGATCGATCTCTCCGATCCCGAAATCCGGCACGTCGTAGAACATGCCGAAGTCCCAACCTTTCGAGATGCGGGTGTCGAGATTGAGATACGCATCATTCACCCGGATGATGTCACCCGCAGGCGCCAGGCCAGTGCCATCGAAAAGATCAATTTGATCCTGATCGGGATCCTCGCGAATGACGTTCGGGTTCGTGCTCCCCTCAAGCCGACGAAGCAGGTCGAGCGCTATCTGGTTCTGGTCGCCGAACACGCCCACGATCCCTTCCTGTTCGACGCGCCAGTAATCTGCGGTCAGCGTCAGGCCCGGAATGAAGGGCGGCGAAACTACGACGCCGAGATTGATGCTCTCGGTGTCCTCTGGCTGGAGCTGGTTGGTGCCGGTCCGCAGGCTGACCGTTCCAGAGCCCGAACAATCGTCGAAATCCGCAATCACGCCCTTCTGGATTTCGGCGAAGCAGCGCACGAGGTCGTCGCGCGTATTCGAACGCGTGGTCCCCAGATCGTTGACCTGCACCAGGTTCGGTGCCCGGAAGCCCTGCGACCATGCACCGCGGAACAGCAATCCGTCGAACAGGCTCCACGATGCCGCCGCACGCGGCACGATCGTCGTCTCGTCGATATCGGAAAAATGCTCCATCCGCCCCGCGACCTGAATGTTCAATTCGTAGACAAGTGGAATGTCCATTTCAGGCGAGACAAGAGGGATGAACGCCTCGGCAAAGGCCGAATAGACATTCCGGCTACCACTCGTGTCCGGCGAGGGGCTGGAGCCCATCACATCACTGCCGAAGAAATTGCCATTGAACGAGTTGGTATAGGTGATTGAGCCGTCGAGGCGCGGATCGCGATCGTCCTCGAAGGTCTCACGGCGGTATTCGACCCCTGCGGCGATCCCGACATCGCCACCCGGCAGCGTGAACAGGTCGTCTCGCGAGATCTTGAAATCGGCAAGTGCAAGCGTGGTTTCCCCGTCGCGAAAGACGTCGATAGTGAAACTGTCGATCACCGATTGCGGATTGGGTGTGCAATCGCCGTTGCTCGGGTCGTCGGCGCACGCACCGTTGAATGGATTATAGGCGGTCGCATCAGTCCGATTGACCGCCTGTTCGAACAGGGTGTTCGACACGCGGTTCTGGGTGAAGTCACTGGTGTTGGCCTGGGTGTAGAGAAACCCGGTATCGAAATCCCAGGCACCGAAATTGCCACGGAAACCGGCGACTGCCCGGTAGACATCCTTTGTAACCGTGACGAAGCGCGGACCAGCATCGACCGGGCGATAATCCTCGATCAGGATCGCGACGCCTTCATCGGGGATGCCGTCGATGCCGCTTTGCAGCCGGTTGGGATTGGGGGACCCGTCGGCGAGCGTCGTTGCTCCCAGAGGGTTGTAGAATGCGGTCGGCAGTACCACCAGGGGGGCTGCTGTCAGGTTTGAGCGCTGCTCAAGAAAACGACTCGATTCCGAACGATAGTAGGAACCCTCGACATAGAACTCGATCGAAGGCGACAATTCGTAGCGGAACAGCCCTTGCGCACTATAGCGGTCCTTTTCCGAGAACAGGTCGCGCGGACCTTCGAGATTGTATCGTTGCGAACGGGTTTGAGTGGTCCCGTTGTCAGCGCACAATCCGTTCCCGAGGTTGAGGAACCGGCTGTCGGATATAGCGTTTTCATCGCCAAACGCCGCGCACGGTCGCACGAAGAAATCATCGTCATTGAGATCGGTGTTGCCGCGCGAGGACTGGATGTCGAACTCGCCCCAGGGTGTGTCGTTCGAACGGTTGTCGAAATTAAGATCGCCTTCGAACTCGGTGCCGACAAGGAAAGGACGCCGGTCGCTGCTAGCGGCGTAATCGCGGATGGAGGACGGGGCTCCGTTCTCGTGGAAATAGTATCCATAAAGCGTCAGGTTGCCGCGCCCCTCGTCGAAATCGAAACCATAGCCGCCGCGGATCGAGGCGCTGTAGAGACTGGTGCCGGTCGATGCGCGCCAATTGCCTTCAAGCACGCCTCCGTCGAGATCGCCGCGAAGGATTGTGTTGACCACGCCGGCGACCGCATCCGCGCCATACACTGCAGAGGCGCCGTCGCGCAGCACTTCGACCCTGCGCACGCTGCCGGGAACGATCTGGTTGGTGTCGGGAGAGACGACCGGAACCAACAGCTCGGTCTGGAAACCGGGATTGAGCACCATCCGGCGGCCATTGATCAGGAGCAGAGTGTTGCCCGTGCCGATCCCTCGCAGGTTGATGGAGGCGATGTCGCCGCGAGCGCCGTTGACGCCCCCCACAGTGCTCTGGTCATTAAACGCGACGGAACCGGCCTGCGGAATTGCGCGAAACAGCTCGTCACCCGAACCCGGGTCGATGGATTCGATGAGCGCTTCGTCAACAACCGTCACTGGCAATACGTCGTCGATCTTCGCGCCCTGGATCTGGGTCCCCGTCACGATGATAACCGGCTCTTCGTCAATTTCGGTTGCGGTGTCCTGATCCGCCCCATCATCGGTTACGTCCTGCGCAAGGGCCGCCATCGGCGTCATGCCTGCAAGGGTCGTTCCGCAAAGCAGCATGGCCAGAGACTTGTTCTTGAATTTCATGTTTCCCTCCCCTGTCCGCGATGCCTTGATCGAGGGATGCGCGGAACGGAAAGGATGCTGCATGAATTTTCGTGCTGCATCAAATCGGGCACGGCAACTTTTGCAGTCGGAGGTATAGCGTAAGGTTATGCCCGCGGAGGCTGGAGCTTGTCGATCCCGGACGCGAGCTCGCTGATCACGAGCCGTATCTGTTCAAGCGCCGTCTCGATCAGTTCGGGATAGGGATGCTCGATGGGAACGCAGGCAAAGATCGAATACCCGGGCAGATCGCGCAACAGGTAGCGTTGCAACCCCTGACCCAGATGCGAATAGGCGGTGAACTGGTCTGTGAGCGCAAGGCCGATCTGTTTGCGCACCAGCGATAACGCAACATGGTACGTGTGAGCGGTCACGACTTCGTTGGGTGCGATGTTGTTCTCAAGCAGCAGGTCGGCGATGATGGTGCCGAGCGGACCGCTCTCACTCATCCCGATCATGTCGGCTCCGTCGAGCACGCGCTCGTCAACCGGCTCGGCCAGGCTCTTTCCCGAGACCAGCACCAACCGCCCATCGCCGACGCGATGGTTCGCGATCAGCGGATCGTCGACCGGCTCGAAACCGATACAAAGGTCAGCTCGCTTTTCGTGCAACGCGGCGAGAATTTCGGCGGTGTGCAGCGTCGTCAGTTCGAAGCTCAGTAGCGGATCCGCGGATCGCATGCGAGCGACCAGTTCCGGCCCGACCGAAAGGCTGAGCGATGGCAGGACGCCGAGGCGCAAATGCCCGCCCTTGCGGTTCCTGATGTTTTCGAGCGAGCGATTGAACATCCGGACCCGCGCGTAGACATCCTCAGCCTCGATAAAGAGTTCGTCGGCAGCAGGTGTTGGGACAAGCCGGCCCTTGCGGCGCAAAAACAGGTCGAAGCCTAGCTGGTCCTCAGCGTGGCGCAGAACCTTGCTGACAGATGGTTGCGACACATTGAGAGCGCGCGCGGCCCCGCTGATCGAGCCCGTGCGATAGACATGGTAGAATATTTCGATCTGGCGCAGCCTCATGCTTCACTGTGGAAGCGTCGACCGTGTTCTTGCAAGGCTTTTGTGGCGTGACGAAGCGAGCGATTTGCGCGGCTGCTACTGGCTAAGTCAGGAACGCGAGCCGGGAGCCAGACATCGTCGGAATTCTGAGGCTTCTGCGGATTTCGTTGATTTCGAGCAAAGGAAAGTGTGGCGGAGACGGAGGGATTCGAACCCTCGATACTGCTATAAACAGTATGGTCCCTTAGCAGGGGACTGGTTTCAGCCACTCACCCACGTCTCCGCATGGCGCTGCGCTAGACAGCTTGGCTGTGAGCGGGGCGCTATAAAGGGGCATCATGGCAGCGGCAAGGGGCCGTTTCGACAAAATCCGGCTTCCATTCCGTTTTCGCTGCTTTTCGCGTCGTTCGCGTTCGCCGCCGGTTCAGCCTCAAGCTCGTAAGCCGCTCAAAGCCAATCGGATTCGCTTCGCCGTGTTTTCGATTCGGTTCGCCGCGCACGTCCTTGCCGAAATGCCGGCGAAAGACTCTGCTTTGCGCTGCAGGAGTGCGAGCGCGCACAACGGAAAGGTTGAGGGGATGGACATCAATTTCATGAAAGCGATTGCAACAGGTACGCCAAGATGGGCCCGCCATGCATTTGCAAGCCTCGGAGCCGCCGCGCTGATTGCCGCTCCTGCAGCCGCCCAGAACCTCGAAACCTTCGACCCTGACGAGGCCTATGCCGCCGCGCAGGACAACGCTCCGCCCGCTGGCGGCATCGATGCCGACCTCGCGCAGCCCGGCGGCACTGGCACGCCCGAGGTTGCGCCGCCGCTGGAAGGTCCGCAGCCGGTCCCCGCAGATGCAGCCGGTCCTGCCGAGGTCGAGACGAGCGATGGGTTCGACAACGAATTCCAGATCTATTCCGAGGACCCCGCCAATCCGGCGGCCGAAGGCGGCGAGACTGGCGAGGCGACCGCCGATGGAGAAACTGTCGCCACGGCTGAGGCCAATTCGCAAACTTATGGCGAAGACGATCTGATCGGCGCCGCAGAAGGTGTATTCGGCAAGGGCGCAGAAGGCCTCGCCAAGATGATCCAGAATCTGCTCAAGGATCAGGGCGAACCCAACGGTTACATCGTGGGGCGTGAGGCGGGCGGCGCCTTCATCTTCGGCGCACGATATGGATCCGGCACTCTGTTCCATAAGGTCGAAGGCCAGCGCAAAGTTTATTGGACCGGTCCTTCGATCGGGCTCGACGCAGGCGCGAACGCTGCAAACACCTTCGTGCTGGTTTACAACCTGTTCGACACCGAAGAACTGTTCGAGCGCTATCCTGCAGGCGAGGGCCAGGCTTATCTGATCGGCGGCCTGCACGCCTCCTACATGCGCAAAGGCGACGTCGTTCTCATCCCGGTCCGCATGGGCGCGGGCGTGCGGCTCGGCGTTAATGCGGGCTATATGAAATTCTCGAAGAAGCAGCGCTGGTTGCCCTTCTGAGGTCGCTTCGGGACCGTGCAAAAGCGGTCCGATACAATTCGGATGCAAAAGTCGGTTGCGATGAGCGCCAGTGCGCGGCATGCCGCGTGGGCCATGCTGAACCGACTCGAAGCACAACCGCCCGACGCGCTGCTCGCGCTCATCAAGATGCACGCCGCCGACGAGCGGACCGACAAGATCGACCTTGGCGTCGGTGTCTATCGTACGGGGCAGGGCGATACGCCTGTCTTCGGCGCGATAAAGGCGGCCGAGCGGCAGCTGGTCGAAGAGCAGGATTCCAAGAGCTATCTCGGTCCCGAAGGCGACATGGGCTTCGTCAACGCGCTGATGCCGTATATCTTCGGCGAGAACGCGACGATGGGCGGGCGCATCGCCGGAATGCAGACCCCCGGCGGCACCGGTGCCGTGCGGCTGGCTCTGGCTTTGGCGCAGAAGGCGGGGATGAAACGGCTGCATATGGGCCAACCAAGCTGGCCCAACCACGCGCAGATCATCAACGATATCGCGCTCGAAATGGTGTCGTTCGATCATTCCAATGCGGACGGCACGGCCAATATCGAGGCGGTGCTTGGTGCTATTCGGGGGGCGGGGCCGGACGAGGGCGTGCTGCTCCACGGGTGCTGCCACAACCCGACCGGCATCGACTATTCGCCGGACGAGTGGGATGCGATCGGCGATGCGATTGCGGAAACCGGCGTATTCCCGATCATCGACACCGCCTATCATGGGCTCGGCCATGGGATGGAGGAGGACGTCGCGGGCCTTCGGAGCGTGCTCTCCAAGGTGCCCGAGGCGTTCATCGCCTATTCGTGCGACAAGAATTTCGGGATGTACCGCGACCGCGTCGGCGCATTCTACATCCTTGCGGACGGTGAGGATGTGCTCGATACCGCGTTCTCCAATGCCAACGCGCTGGCGCGGGCCAGCTGGTCGATGCCGCCCGATCACGGCGCGGCGGCGGTGCGGCTGGTGCTGCGCGATCCCGGTCTTACCCAGATATGGCAGGACGAGCTCGAACAGATGCGCGATCGGATGCGCGAAGTGCGCGAGACTCTCGCCGAGGCGGGAACCGCTGGCAGCGTCGACCTGACACCGCTGGGAAGGCAGAACGGCCTGTTTTCGGTGCTGCCTGTGACCAAGGAGCAGGTCGAGCAGCTGCGCCGCGATCACGGCGTCTACATGGCCGGATCGGGCCGGATCAACGTGGCGGGCCTGACCACCGGCAATATCGAGAAATTCATCGCCGCGATCGCCGATGTGACCGGCTGAGACGACTCGCGCCTTGATGGTCTTCGCAGCAGGGACGGCGGGCAAGAGCGCCGCGAACTCGAATGCGGGCCGCTCGCGCGAAGTTGACAAAGTCGACACCCTGTCAAGTGGGTTTCCGGCGAGTTTGCGTAGAAATATCAGATATTTGAAGCCAAATCGCGAAGTTGACACTTGTCCAACATTTGGCGAAGTTTCCGGTGCGACCAAGCAATGCGGACGATGGGAAAGAGCTAAGCCAAGCTCATAAACGTCGCGCCCGATGTAGGAAAATTTGATGTCTCGCGAACTGTTTGCGTGTGGATAGCGGACAGGTCAATTTTCCTCCTATGGCAAATTTTCGGCCATTGAAAATGCGCTATCGACCGCCGATGCTGTGCCAACGGCAATACCAGCATTTCGGAGGTAAGTTCTAAAGTCATCTATCTTAATGTTCTTATTTTCACAGACACGAAAAATCAGAATACCCGATGTAACGAAGGCTGAAGTAAGAAGCCCGTCTGAAACCTCCTCAAGAAGCCCCTGTCCCTGTAAGGTAAGCAACCGCTCATTCACTTCCTGGGCAAGAATTGCATTGTAGAATCCGGAACTATCAATTCCCTCGAGCATCGCTGCAACTTCTTCAGTCACAACGATTTCAATGTCTGGGTAACGTTTGAGGTGCTCATAAACCAAAGTCGGCGAGTCGACTGCCTTCAATTGAACTTCTTGGACTATCTTTTCGTTCATAGAAAATTGGACGTCTGCTCCCGGAAAATTTGTGGTTTCCATTGCAGAAGCCGTCAATGTCCCTCCCTTCGAGTTATGTTGCGCTACAAATAATAGCTCATGATAAATACCTTTCGTGTTTGAGATCACACCGCGCAACTGCTCGGGCGACAAAGATCTTACATACTCTGAAAGCTCATCGACAGAGGCATCGTTAAGTCTGTTTGTTGATCGTCGTAGCGCCTCCAAGACCAAATCGTGCTCCAAACCCCAAGCCGTAAGCCTGTCTTCTAATAGACGCTGGAATGTGACTGCCATTACGACAGAGCTAAAGTGGAAAATTTGCGGATCACCATTCGTCTTCTGACGCGAAAAAAGTGTCGCGGCTATATTTCTTCGCAGCAGCTTCAACCACGATATCGCCCTATTTGTAGGGCCTCTTCTTTCTGGCGCTGATAGAATTTCCGCATGCTTATCGACAATCCAGCAATGCTCCTGCAATTTTCCCTGATAGTTCGGATTCAGTGTGTCGCTAAATGATTGCCCTTTCTTACTTTGGGGCGAGATATGTCGAACGATACGACGTAGAAGGGGCCGTAAACCGTCATTTGCATAAGCGCGAAGCTCGTCTCGGGAGGGACTTGGTAGCTTTTCCTCCAAAACGCCATCTAGGGGCCGAATGAGCTGATCCGTGCAAAAGAGGATTTCGACTTCGAAAGGCAGCAGCTTGTCTAGCTTTCTGGAGCGCGGAAATTTTTTGCGAATCCCAATGGTGGCTGCTGTGGTAGCCGCAAGTCCCATCGCCGGTAAGAGCAAAGCGCCAGTTGCCATACCGCCTCCAACGAGACCACCAATCCAAGCAAGTGTAGCATTGGTTGCTGCCGCCCCGGACAGAGTCCCAATCGCAGTGCCAGTCCCTGCCGTCCCGAGCGTGGACACCAAGCCAAATATACCAGAGGATGTCGCTGCACCTGTGATTTTGGCAGCAGCAATATTCGAAGCTAGGCGAACCTTTCTTACATTTTCGCTGGGCGTCTGGGTGATTGCTGCGACGATACCCAAGAGCGCATCTCTAAGCTCTTCAAGTTCAGCTTTTGGATACTCTTCATCTCTGATTTTGAACACGAATTAAGTTGGATCCCTTGGAGCGGCCTTGCTTCTAAATCAATTAATGCTTCGCCCCTGTAAAGGGTAGCACCGAGCAAAGGTAGCGAAAGCATGACCGATTGAGCTACCGCAATTAATCATCTGTCCCGATGGTCCACAATTAGAGGTCGCTAGCCGACTTTGCGGCCACTCACCCCGCCGCAGCCAGGCCCTGCATCCGCTTCAGGTACCGCGCGAGCACGTCGATTTCGAGATTGACCTCGTCGCCTTGCCTGAGGCTGCCCAGTGTCGTCACCTCGCCCGTATGCGGGATGATGTTGAGCATGAAATCGCAGCTCTTGTCTGCGCGGTCGCGCACGTCGTTGACCGTCAGCGAGACGCCGTCGACCGTGATAGAGCCTTTTTCCGCGATCAAGGGCGCCATCTCGGCGCGCGCGCGCACCGCGACGCGCAGGCTGTCGCCGACCTCATCGGCCTTCACCACCTCGCCGATCGAATCGACATGGCCGGTCACGATATGGCCGCCGATCTCGTCGCCGACGCGCAGCGAAGGCTCGATATTGAGCCTGCGGCCTTCTTCCCACATGCCCTTGACCGTGCGCGAAATCGTTTCGCCCGACACGTCGACATCGAACCACGCATCACCCTTGCGCCCGCCGCGATCCACCACCGTCAGGCACACGCCCGAACACGCGATCGAGGCACCGATATCGATCCGGGCGGGATCGAGCGGGGCGGCGATGCGCACGCGCAGATCCCCGCGCTGTTCGACGCTGGCAATCGTGCCGATGGCGGTGACAATTCCGGTGAACATGCGCGAACTCCTGATTAGCGTGTGCGCAGATAGGCGGTGAATTCGTCGCTGCCAAGCTGGCGGCGATCGGCAAGGCGCCAGCGCCCGTGCGCCTCGGAGAGATCGGCAAGACCCAGCGCGCTGACCGCGCGCCTCCCGTCGCCGATCAGGATCGGGGCGCGGTAGATGTGCAGCTCGTCGACAAGGTCGGCCTTGAGGAAGCTCGCCGCGGTCTCCCCGCCCCCTTCGACATAGAGATATTGCACCTCTTCGAGCTCGCCGATCTGTTGGGGGCGATTGATGATGCTCACATCGTCGGGCTTCACCCCGCGGGTGAGGATGATGCGCCGTGGGCTGCGATCCTCCAGCCCGGGCAGCCGCACGTCGAGCCGCGGACGGTCCGCCCGCCAGGTGCCGCCGCCCACGAGGATCGCGTCGTTCTTCGCGCGCTGGGCGTGGACATGGGCGCGCGCTGCCTCTCCGGTGATCCAGCGGCTGCTGCCATCGGCGAGCGCGATGCAACCGTCGAGCGAGACCGCGATCTTGAGCGTCACATGGGGGCGCTTGCGAGTGCGGACGGAAAGGTAGCCCGCAAGGCTTGCGGCAGAGGTATCATCGTCGAGAAGCACGGTTTCGATCCCGGCGCGTTTGAGGTGGGCGATGCCCTTGCCGGCGGTCCGCGGATCGGGATCGTGCTGGCCGATCACGACACGCTTGGGCCTGGCCTTTGAGATGACATCGGCGCAGGCCGGACCGCGCTGCGATTCGTGTGCACAAGGCTCGAGGGTCACATAGAGCGTCGCGCCCCTGGCACTGCCATCGAAGTCATCGAAAAGGGCAGCTTCCGCATGGGGGCGGCCATTCTCCCGGGTCCATCCGCGCGCGAGCATCCTCCCATCGCGAACCAGAAGGGCGGCGACGCCCGGATTGGGGCGGCTAAGCGGGCGCGCGCGCGAGGCGAGCCGGGCTGCGGCTGCCATCCACTCGCCGTCGCTGGTCGGGTGCGCCGCTATTGCCCTTATCCTTCGGGCCGGTCTTCGCCGCGGGTCTCGGTTCGACCGAACATCTCGGCGCGGCGCTGCTCCTCTGCGGCTTCTTCCTCCGCGCGGCGAGCGTCGGCTTCGGCAGCGATGGCGTCTACGTCCATCCCTGCAGCCGCCCCCAGTGCCTTGTAGAGATCACGCTTACGCTCGGCGAGACGCCGTTCCTCGGCCTCGCGCAGGTCCTTTACCTCCTGGTTCTCGAGGTTCGAGGCCATGATTTCCTCGTCGGAGCGCTGGGGGTCGTAGGTGGTGATGTACTCGATCTCCGGTCGCGGCGGATCCTTGTAGACCGTCTCTGACGACAGCCACCAGAAGATCACGCCGAACGGAATCATCGATACCGCAAGGATCGGCCAACGCAGCGGATTGGGCTTCCTGAACTCATGCCAGAAATCGACAACGCCGGTCTTGGGGTTGAAGCGGGAGAGAGAGGACATGCGGATCAATATAGGGCGCTTGGCACCGGAGCGCCAGATGGAGCGCCATCAGCCGATCCTGTCGTCAGCCGAACGCGGAATAAAGCGTGCGGCCCTTGTCCTTCAGCCATTTGTCGGCGCGCGCAATGTCATTCTCGTAGATTTCACCTAGCAGAGCGTGGAAGGCGGGGCTGTGATCGAAATGGACGAGATGCGCGACCTCGTGCGCCACGACCGAGCGCCGGACAAAGTCGGGCGCCTGCACCAGCCGCCAGTTTATGCGGATGCGGCGCTGGTCCGAGCAGCTGCCCCAGCGTTTCTGCGCCCGTGACAGGCCGACCGGAACCGGATCGAGCCTGGCCGCGCTGCAATAGTGGTGCGTGTCCGCTTCGAACAGCGCCAGCGCCTCGCGTTCGAGCCAGCGGCGAATCCGGCCCTCGATACCCTCTTTCGGACCGCCGACGTGCAATTCTTGACCGTGCAGGGCAGGACGGCGCCGCGCATCCTCGTCCCAGACGAGCGTGACCGGCGCGCCGCGGATCAACAGGTCGCCGCCCGGCGCGACAGCCTCGCGCTGTGGGATTTTCGCGCGCTGTTCGGCGAGCCAGTCGGTGCGGGCATGAGCAAAGGCGATTGCCTCGTTGGCCCGCGCCCAGTTGGGCAGGGTGATCCGCACCTCGTTGCCATCGGGCGCGAGGCGCAATGTGAGACGCTTTGCGGATTTGAGACGGCGCAGCACGATCGGGACCGTTTCTCCGTCGAGCTCGATCTGCGGGTCGATCGGGGTGCGCTTGAGCCAGTCAATCATGCCGTCTCGTCCTCGCGAGCGAGCGGGTCGGGCCTCGGCGGTCCCCAGATGACGATGTGGTGTTCGAGCGGACCGGCATCGGTTTCGCTCACGACGCGGCCCGCGACCGAGACGCCGACGCGCTTCACAGCCTCGCGGTCACCGCTGATGAGGTAATGCCAGCTCGGCAGCGCGCGACCTGCCGCACGGACGCGGTAAGCGCAGGTGTCGGGAAGCCACGGCACATCCTCTACAATGTTCAAGGTCAGCCGCAGGCAATCCGGAACGAAAGCCTTGCGGTTGCGATAGTCCGAGCACTGCGCGCTCTCGCAATCGAGCAGCTTGCATGCCACGTTCGTATCTTCGATTTCGCCCGTATCCGCGTCTTCGATCTTGTGCAGGCAGCACCGCCCGCAGCCGTCGCACAAAGCCTCCCATTCCGCCCGCGTCAGTTCCGCGAGCGGCAATTCCCAGAAGGCGTTTCTCAGTTCACCCATCGTTCGAGTTCTGCGGCTACCCCGTCCGCACCCTTATCGGTTGGGATGATACCCAAAGGAGAACCATCAGGCGCGAACAGGTAGGTGAAAGTCGTATGGCTCATATTGTACCAGCCGCGTTCGTCTGCGGGCAGCTTGGTGCCGCTTGCGCCATACGACTTGAGCACGGCGTCGATCTCTTCCTGAGATCCGGTGAGACCGATCAGGCGCGGGTGAAAAGCGCCGACGAATTGGCTGAGCGCGTCGAGGGTATCCCGCTCGGGATCGATCGAAATGAAGATCGGCTGGATTTTTCCCTCGAGCGCGGGATTGGCCTCTTCGAACTGGCGAAGCCCCGTTGTGAAACGCTGGACGTCCGTAGGGCAGATGTCGGGGCATGACGTAAAGCCGAAATAGAGAAGCCGGTACCTTCCCTCGAAATCGGACCACTTTACCCTCTCGCCTGTATGAGACGTGAGTTCGAAATTACCTCCGATATTCGATCCGCGCAGATCGACGCCATCGGGCGATGGACCTGCGGTCTCATCGCCCGATGGCGTATTTCCACAGGCGGAAAGAGCCAGGCTCGCCGCCATCGCGGCGGCTGCGAAAAAGCGGGGGCGAGAAGGCTTGGCGTGTCGGTTCATGCTCTGCTAACTGGCGATGACCCAAGAGGGCCGTTGAAACGGGGCTCTCACAGCACAATGTGTGACAGGTAATGACTAAGGATCAAAGCGTGCTCGCTTATGTTTTGCGCAAGTTAGGTCGTCGCGGCGCGATTGCCAGTGCGGTGATGGCAAGTTTGGTTGCAACGGGTGCGGCAAGTCCGGCGGCGGCGCAGCTCTATTCAAAGGGTTACCAGTTCCTCGAAGCGGTCGATGAGCGCGACGGCGACACTGCGACCGAAATGCTGAACGATCCTGGCGCCGGCCGCACTTTGGTCAACACCCGCGACATTACCACCGGCGATACCGGTCTGCACATCGTGACCAAGCGTCGCGACACGCTGTGGATCCGGTTCCTGCAACAGCGCGGGGCCGATCCCAATATCCGCAACAAGCGGGGCGAGACCCCGCTGCAAATTGCGGTTCGCATGGGGTACATCGAAGGGGTCGAGCAGCTGATCAAAGGTGGCGCCGACATCAGTGTGGCCGACAGTCAGGGTGAGACCCCGCTGATCTCCGCCGTGCACCAGCGTAATCACGAACTCGTCGGAAGGCTCCTGAAAGAGGGTGCCGATCCTGATCGCAACGATAATTCGGGCCGCTCGGCGCGTGACTACATGGAGCTGATGCGCGAGAATACGCTGCTCAGGCTCGAATTCGAAAAAGCCGACGAGGAACGCAAGGAAAAGGGAACCGACAAGCAGTACGGGCCTTCTTTCTGACATGACCGATCCCAAATTCGAGGACATGACGTTGGAAGAGCTGCGCATCGCGCTCGCTCCCGACATCGCCGCTTCCGCCATTTTCGATGGGTGGAACGAGACCGCGCTACTCGCCGCCGCCGACATGGCGGGGTGCGATCCCGATATCGCCAAGCTCGCCTTCAAGGGCGGGCCCATGGAGATGATCGAAGCATGGATCACCTCGGTCGATATCGCCATGGAAAAGGAGTGGCCGCCCGAAAGGCTCGCCGAACTCAAGATCCGCGAGCGCATCCGGACGCTGATCGCGTTCCGGCTGGAGGCGGTAGCGGACATTGACGAGGCGGTGCGTCGCGCGCTGGCTATCATGGCGATGCCGCAAAACGTGCCGCGTGCGTTGCAACTGGGCTGGCGCACGGCGGACATCATGTGGCGGCTCGCCGGAGACACCTCGACCGATTACAACCACTATACAAAGCGCACGATTCTCGCCGGGATCTATTCGGCGACGCTCGCCGTCTTCATCAACGATGACAGTCCGGGCAAGGAAAAGACCTACGAATTCCTTGATCGCCGGATCGACGGAGTGATGAAATTCGAGAAAGTGAAGGCTCAGTTCCTGAACAAGGACCGCGAGCTTCCGAGCCTCACGCGCTTCCTCGGGCGGCTGCGCTACCCCAGCCGCTGACCTTGCAACAGAAATATCCGAACTGACGGGGATAACGGCTTCGCGGTCTTATCACCGCCCACACGCTCGCCTATGACCATTGAGAATCGCGGCCATGGAGTCGCGCGCAATTCTTGATTTGGAAGGGGTATTTCGATGGCGGGTTCGCTCAACAAGGTCATGCTGATCGGCAATCTGGGTGCGGACCCGGAAATCCGCAGCTTCCAGAATGGTGGCCGCGTTGCCAACCTGCGCATCGCCACCAGCGAGACGTGGAAAGACCGCAATACCGGGGAGCGTCAGGAACGCACCGAGTGGCACACCGTCGCGATCTTTTCCGAAGGCCTGGTCAACGTGGTCGAAAACTACCTTAAGAAGGGCTCGAAGGTTTACGTCGAAGGCCAGCTCCAGACACGTAAGTGGCAGGACCAGAACGGGCAGGATCGCTATTCGACCGAGGTTGTCCTGCGCGGCTATAACGGCACTTTGACCATGCTCGATGGTGCTGGCGGTGGCGGCGGAGGCGGTCGCTCGAGTGGAGGCGGCTTCGGCGGCGGCGGTGGATCGGGCTATGGCGGCGCAGGCGGCCAGGGCGGCGGCTTTGGTGGCGGAGGCCAGGGCGGCGGCGGTCAAGGCGGCAGCCAAGGTGGCGGCGGCTACGACGACCTCGACGACGACATTCCGTTTTGAGCGTCGGAAAACGCAGAATTCAGCAAGGGCTGGCCGGGTTTGTTCGGTCAGCCCTTTTTGCTGAGCGCCGATAGCGCTTCCGCCAGCGGGCCGCTCTGGGCATCGTCGCCGGTGATGCCGGCGCGCTTGCGGGCTTCGTCGGCATTTGGCCCCTCGGCGTATGGATCGATCGCTAGACCGAGCGTCTGGGCAATGGCTTCGCCAAGGTCGAACATATCGCCCGAATATTCGATTTCGTCGCAGTCATCGGCTTCGAGCTCGATCTCGACCTCTTCGTCATCGTTCGAAGCGACCGCGATGTCTTGCTCCTCGATAAAGCGCAGTTCCACCCCTTCCTCGATCTTTGCCGGGAAAGCTTCGCCCGAAATCGCGCAAATCTGCTGGATATCGGCGGAGAGCGTGCCGGTTGCGCGGATCGCGGTTGCGGTAGCTGCGAGGTCGATCTCGGCGTGGAGCCGGTCGATCCCGGCGAGTCCGAACCGGGTCGCCAGTGCCGCGCGTTCGCCAGCGTCAGCCTCGATGACGATGGCATCACCGGGCAAGGGGCGAACCTTGATCATCCGCGAGAGCTCCGGGGCAGGGGGCCTTTCCGCCATCACCAGATCCCGCTCGCCTTGAGGATTTCCTCATCGCTGAAGCCCGCGAGCCGCCCGGACAGCGCGAGCAGCTTATCGGCGACGCATTGCGCTGCGGTATCCTCGTCGGCGCCTTCCGCGAAGTTCACATTGCGCCGCACCGCGCCGACCAGCTTTTCGCGGTCCTTCTCGACCAGTGCGCCGCGATACGCGCCGAGCCTGCCGCCGAGCACGCTCATGAGTTTCCCGACATGCTTGCCGACGACCACGTCATTGACGCCGAGCTCTCTCAGTTGCCCGTCCATATCTTCCACGAACAGTTCGGCCAGTAGCGCGCTTTCCGAACGCATGTCGCTCGCCTCGACACGGACCATGACTGTGCACAGGACGGCGGTGATGAGGTCAAACCGACCGCCGACCGTGTCCGCTACCTTGCAGTCTGTGTAGAACGATGGCTCGCGCGCGAGCTCGACCACGCGGTGCCACAGCGGGCGCACGCCTTCGCGCGGGTCTGGTGCGGTGCCAAGCAGTTTCGAAAGGAAGGACATGAGTGGACAGGATCTTTCTTGACGGGCCTTGCCGTTACAACTGATCGCCGGTGGGCTCGTTCCAACAGCGTTCAGCCGCAATTAAACCGGTTGCGCCCAGCTCGTGTCGCAAGCGACATTGCAAGGCTGCGAGCTTCGCCTTAAGGCATCTCGAAACGCATATAGGATGCCGCGGCCATGCGGCAACAACTGGAATAGACGGGATTTGACGGTCAACATGGGTCAATCGAAAATTCTCACGGCTGCTGGCAGGGGTCGGATTGCGAAGCTGGCGCTGCTGGGCGGCGCGCTGCTGTCGCTGGGTGCCTGCGCCTCGATCCAGGAATCGCGCGGCTATGTGATCGACCAGGTCCTGCTGCAGTCAATTCAGCCGGGCATCGACAACAAGCGTTCTGTCGAAGGCACTCTGGGGCGACCGACCTTCACCAGCCAGTTCGGCGAGCAGACCTGGTACTACATTTCGAGCGTCACGGCCCGCAAACCATTCGTGCGCCCGCGCATTCGCAACCATTCGGTGCTCGCGATCAAGTTCGACGAGGATGGCAATGTCGCCATGGTCGATCGCAAGGGTGTCGAAGAGGTCGTTTATCTCCAGCCCGATGGCGACAAGACACCGACACTGGGTCGCGAACGCGGCTTCCTAGAAGACCTGTTCGGCAATATTGGGCAGGTCGGCAGCGGTGCGGGCCCCGCCGGGCCAGGCCAGTAGGGCCAGCTTGACCCCTCCGCATCAGCGCCCATATCTCGGCGCATGAGCAACGATCAGGCGAGCCACGGCCTTACCCAGTGGCACGGTACCACCATTGTCGGCGTAAAGCGGGGCGAAAAGATCGTCATCGCGGGCGACGGTCAGGTTTCGATGGGCAACACCGTGATGAAGCCCAATGCAAGGAAGGTCCGCCGCATCGGCGAGGGCGGCAAAGTCGTCGCCGGATTTGCAGGCGCAACCGCCGATGCGTTCACACTCTTCGAACGGCTCGAGAAAAAGCTCGAACAATATTCCGGCCAGCTGATGCGCGCCGCGGTCGAGCTCGCCAAGGACTGGCGCACCGACAAGTATCTGCGCAATCTCGAAGCGCTGATGATCGTCGCCGACAAGGACAGCCTGCTGGTGCTGACCGGCAATGGCGACGTGCTTGAACCAGAAGGAGGGATCGCCGCGATCGGATCGGGCGGCAATTACGCGCTCGCCGCCGCGCGCGCTCTCGCCGAATACGAGGAGGACGCGGAACAGATCGCGCGCAAGGCGATGGCGGTTGCAGCCGATATCTGCGTCTTCACCAATGGCAATGTAACGATTGAGACGGTCTAGGAGAGGCCTCGACAACCCGAAAGCGAGCTGGGGGAGGCGGGCGCAATCGGCATGGGTGTGAGCGAGAAGAATATCGCAATCCAGCTGATGCGCATTCTCGCAGCGTCTTACGTCGCGTTTGTTCACCTGGCCTTCGCTTTCGCTGATCACGTTGGCAATGGCCTTGGTATCCCGCGCCCGCCGTATATCTTTGCGGAAACGGCGGTCGCGCTGTTTTTCGTAGTCTCGGGCTATGTGATGGTTACCTCATCACGCGAGATGTTCGGGCGGCCCCGCGCGACACTCACATTCTGGCGTCGCCGGATCGTTCGGATCATGCCGTCCTATTGGCTCGCGACCCTTGCGCTCGCAGTCATTCTCGGGGTTCTCTACGCGCGCTGGGTCGGTGGCAACGAGCTTGCGCTCTCCCTGTTTCTCATCCCCTATCGGCCCGCTGACGCAGGCCTGCCTCCGTTGCCGTTTCTTTGGCCGGGATGGACGCTGTTTTATGAGATGCTCTTCTATGCCCTGTTCGGCCTGTTCATCGGGCTAGGCCGGGAACGCACCATAATCGCTGTTGCCATGGCACTCATCGTATTGGCGCTCGTCGGGTACGCGGTTACACCGGACTCCGCGCCTTTCTTCATGGCGACGCGATCGATCGGGCTCGTCTTTATCGGCGGCATGGTGCTTGCTCTGTGGCGTGCGCGGGGAAGGTCACTGCCGAACCCGATGCGCCTCGCTGCAGCCTTGGCGGGCGTCGCAGCCCTGTGTCTCATCGGCTCGGCGCAAACCGCCAGTCCCGATGCGCCAAGCTTCTCGGCAATGTCGGGGATCCCTGCGATCCTTTTCGCGCTCGCACTCGTCGGCGGCTCCAACTCTCTGCCCCGACCGCGCCTGATCGATGAGCTCGGCAACATGAGTTATGCGCTGTACCTGTTCCACGTACCCGTCGCCTGGGGATGGCAGTGGCTTTATTTCAACCTCCCCTTGGGATCGCCGAATGCATGGCTATTCCTTGTCGGGGCCATTTCGGTCACGCTCGCGTTCAGCTGGCTCTATTTCCGATATCTGGAGCGTCCGATGACCGTGGGGTTGAACCGGCTGGCAGGCTCGCCACATTCGCCGGCAACAACGGACTAAGAAAGAAGCATGGACAACCTCACTCCCAAGGCGATTGTCGCCGCACTGGACGAACACATCATCGGGCAGAAGGACGCGAAGCGCGCGGTTGCCGTGGCTTTGCGCAATCGCTGGCGCCGCCAGCGCCTCGGCGCGGAGCTGCGCGACGAAGTCACGCCCAAGAACATCCTTATGATCGGCCCGACCGGCTGCGGCAAAACCGAGATCAGCCGCCGGCTCGCCAAGCTTGCCGAAGCGCCGTTCGTGAAGGTCGAGGCGACCAAGTTCACCGAGGTCGGCTATGTTGGCCGCGACGTCGAACAGATCGCGCGCGACCTCGTCGAAGAAGCGATCCGGCTCGAGAAAGACCGGCGGCGCGAGGCTGTGCGCGAGGCCGCGAGCGAAGCGGCGATGGACCGGCTGCTCGATGCACTCGTCGGCCAGAACGCGTCGGAAGCCACCCGCGAGAGCTTCCGCCAGCGGATCGTCGACAATTCGATGAACGAGACCGAGGTGGAGATCGAGGTGCAGGACCACCCCTCCATGCCGTTCGACATGGGCGGTGCGGGCAGCAATGTCGGGATGATCGACCTTAGCGACATGCTTGGTAAGGCGATGGGCAAAGCCCCCACAAAGCGCCGCAAGCTCCGCGTCCCCGATGCGTGGGACAAGCTGGTCGACGAGGAAGCGGAGAAGCGCATGGACCAGGACGATGTCGCCCGCGTCGCGCTCGAAAATGCGGAGACCAACGGGATCGTATTCCTCGACGAAATCGACAAGATCGCCGTGTCGGATGTGCGCGGCGGCAGCGTGAGCCGCGAAGGTGTTCAGCGCGACCTGCTGCCGCTGATCGAGGGCACCACGGTTTCGACCAAATACGGCCCGATGAAGACCGACCACGTGCTTTTCATCGCATCCGGCGCGTTCCACGTTGCCAAGCCATCAGACATGCTGCCTGAACTGCAGGGTCGCCTGCCGATCCGCGTCGAACTGCGTGCGCTCACCGAGGAGGATTTCGTGCGGATCCTGTCGGAAACCCGCGCCAACCTTGTCGAGCAATACAAGGCGCTGATCGGGACGGAAAAGGTCGAGCTCGACGTGACCGAGGACGCGGTTCAGGAGGTCGCGAAGATCGCCGCAACCGTGAACGAAAATGTCGAGAATATCGGCGCTCGCCGTCTGCAGACAGTCATGGAAAAGCTGCTCGAGGAGATCAGCTTCGAAGCAGAGGAGCACACCGGCGAGACGGTGACGATCGACGCGGCCTATGTGCGCGAACGGCTCGAAGGGCTCGCTGGCAACACCGACCTTTCCAAGTACATACTCTGATGACCGGCAAGCCCGTAAGCGACTTGCAGGAAATGCTGGCGGGCATGGAGCCGGAGCTGCACGAGCGCCCCTATCGCATTGTCGCGCATGGTCCGGACGACGATTCCATCGGACTGCTCGGCAAGACCTTTGCCCTCATTCACGAGGAGGAGGGCGCAACGCTCGTCCTTCGCGCCAGAGAGCACGATGCGGGGCCGCATTTCGCTCGTATTACCTTGCAGGTCCACTCCGCTCTTGAAGGCGTTGGTCTCACCGCCGCCGTTTCGACCGCGCTCGCAAAAGACGGGATTGCCTGCAACGTGATCGCCGGTTTTCACCACGACCACCTGTTCGTTCCCTGGGAGCGCCGCGAGGAGGCGCTTGCAATCCTACGATCTCTCTCCGAAGACGCGCGTCGATAAGTCTCGACTTTTCGTAGGCTCCGCCAAGGCTCGCCCTTGAGCCTTGCTGCGAGCCGCGCTTTAATTGGCCGACGAAATCTAAACGGGGCTGACACACATGATCCGCAAGACCCTCGCAGCTAGCGCTGCCGCCATCGCCGTCGCATGGGCCGCGCCTGTTTTCGCCGACGATCACGCCGAAGCCAGCGCGCCGACGCTCTCCGCGCCGGAAATCGAATACACGATGTGGACACTCGACAATGGCCTGCGCGTCATCGCCATTCCCGACGCCTCGACCAGCACTGTCACCACCTCGCTGTGGTACGATATCGGCTCGAAGCTCGACCCCGAGGGGCGCAGCGGTTTCGCGCACCTGTTCGAACACATCCTCAGCCGCAAGACCGAGAACATGCCGTATAACATGATCTACGGGCTGACGGCGGATATCGGCGGGACGCGCAACGCCTCCAACTGGATCGACCGAACCAATTATTACGAGCAGGTCCCCGCGCAATATCTCGAAACGATGCTGTGGACCCATCGCGAACGCATGGCGAAGGTCGTGGTCGACGAAGAAGTCTTCGAAACCGAGCGAGGCGTGGTGAAGGAGGAGCTGCGCCAGCGCGTGCTTGCGCCGCCCTATGGCCGACTGTTCCGTTTCGTCGTTCCCGAGAACGTCTACGACGTCATGCCGCATCGCCGACCGGGCATAGGCTCGATCGAGGACCTCGACAGCGCGACGCTCGACGATGCGCGCGCCTTTTACGAGGCCTATTACGGACCCGACACCGCAACGCTGATCGTGGCGGGCAATTTCGAGATGGAGAACTTGCGCGCGCTGGTGGACGAGTATTTCGCCGACATCCCGCGCCGCGCCAATCCGGTGGACCTTGCGATCGAGACGCGCGAACCCGAACTCGACGGTCCGCGCACCGTCAACGCGACCGCGCCCAACGTTCCGCTGCCCGTCGTCGGTGCGCTGTGGAAGGCTCCGCCGACGACGCATCACGATGCTGCGGCGCTCGAAGTGCTCGAGGCGATCATGGCGCGCGGCGATAACAGCCGGCTCGACAACGCGCTGATCCGCACCGGCAAGGCGGTTGATGTGTCGGCGAGCGTGCTACTGTTTCGTGAGGCAGGACAGATCGGCGCATATGCCTTCGTTTCGGACGAGGAATCGATGGCTGCGGCCGAAGCCGCTCTCGACGAGGAAATCGCAAAGCTGCGCACCGCTCCCGTCACCGAAGCGGAACTTGCCGAGGCCAAGAGCGAGATTATTGCCAGCACTTTGCGCCGCCGGGAAACCGCGCGGGGCCGCGCTTTCGAGCTGGGCGAAGCGCTCGTTTCTTCGGGCGATCCCGAATTCGCCGATCGTCGCCTGGCCGAGATAACCGAGGTTAGCGCCGAAGACGTCATGCGCGTCGCGGCAACCTATCTCGATCCGATGCAGCGCATCAGCGTGACCTACACGCGCGGCGAGGATGATCCGGGACGGTACGCCAACCCTGTTCCCATGCCCGAATTCCGCACGTTGCCCCCTGCCGTGGGTGCAATCCGTTCGGTGAAGCCAGAGGGTGAACGCATGGCGCCTCCGGGGCCCGGCGCGGCACCCGAAGTCGCCGCACCGGAAATTGTCGAGTCTTCGTTGTCGAACGGCATCCGCGTCGTCGCGATTCAAACCGGCGACGTGCCCATCGCGACCGTTTCGATGCTGTTTCCGGGCGGCAGCAAGACCGACCCGCGCGAGAAGGCGGGCATAGCGCAGCTTGCCGCAGGCCTCGCGGACAAGGGCGTTCTCGGCATCGACGCGCCGCAAATCGCTGCGACATTCGAGAGCCTCGGAGCGAGCTTCGGCGGCGGAGCGGGGAGCGACGGCACCAGCTTCAGCCTCACCGCGCCGGTCGCCAATCTCGACAAAGCGGGTGAAATGGCCGCGCGGATCGTGAAGTTCGCAACCTATCCGCAGAAAGAGTTCCTGCGCGAGCGCAAGCGCGGGATGGACGGGCTGCAGGTCAACATGAAAGAGCCGGGCAGCCTCGCACGCTTCGTGACCCGCGTGGTAATGTATGACGATGCCGCATACGGTACGTTGCCGAGCGGTACGCCGGAAAGCCTGGCCGCAATCACCCGCGAAGACCTCGTCGCGCACCGGCAGGCATATTTCCACCCCGACCGCATGCAGATCGTGGTGAGCGGCGGCATCGATCCTCAGGCCGCAGTCGCCCTCGCGGAGGACATGTTCGGCGACTGGGAGGTGGCAACACCAGCGGGTGCGATTCCCGAGGAGGCGGCGGGCGATCTGCAACCCGTGCGCACAATCGTGGTCGATATGCCCGATGCGGGTCAGGCCTCTGTCATTGCTGCGGTTCGCGCGCCGTCGCGCACCGATGAGGATTATTTCTCGCTCGAGCTCGCCAACAGCGTGCTTGGCGGCGGATCGAGCGGGCGGCTCTTCGAGGAAATTCGCACCAAGCGCTCGCTCAGCTACGGCGCCTATTCGGGGTTTGCCGATCGTGCGGATGACAGCATACTCACTGCCAGCGCCCAGACCAAGAACGAAACCGCCGACGAGGTTGCGCAGATCTTCCTCAATGAATTCGAGCGCCTGGGAAGCGAGCCGCTGGATGAAGACCTGCTCGCAAAGCGCAGGCTCTATATGTCGGGCTCTATGGCGAGGCGGCTGGAGACCAGCGGCGGCTTCAACAGCACGGTTGCGACGCTGCTCCAGCAGGGGCTCGAGCCTGCCGAGGCAGTGCGGTTCGCCCAGCGGCTCGAAGCGGTGAGCGCCGAAGAAGCGAGCGTGGCGGCGCGCGACTATGTCGATCCGGCCAAGGCAACCATCGTCATTGTCGGCGATGCCGACCAGTTTCTCGACGGGTTGAAGGGAATTCGCGGCAATGTGGAAGTGGTCCCGGCCAGCAAGCTCGACCTTGCCTCGGCACAGCTGTTCAAATCGCTCGAACCCGCCGATACGGCAGGCGGAGACTAGCGCTTACTCCTATTCCGCCACTTCGGCCTCGCCTTCGCCTTCATCACGACGCTCGGCTGCCTGTTGCATCCACATCTCGGCGTAGAGCCCGCCTTTCGCGATAAGCTCGTCATGCGTGCCGCTTTCGGCGAGCCGGCCACCATCGAGCACCAGGATGCGGTCGGCATCGGCGATGGTCGAAAGCCGGTGCGCTATAGCGATGGTGGTGCGACCTTCCTCGAGCCGCTTCAATGTCCCGAGGATTTCCTGCTCGGTGCGGGTGTCGAGCGCGCTCGTCGCTTCGTCGAGCAGGAGGATCGGCGGGTTCTTCACCAGGGTCCGCGCGATGGCGACGCGCTGCTTTTCGCCGCCTGAAAGCTTCAACCCGCGCTCACCCACCATGGTCTCGAACCGGTCGGGGAGGCGCTCGATTAGCGGCATGAGCGCGGCGTCGCGCGCAGCCCGTTCGACCTGCGTCTCGCTGGCGCCTTCTGCGCCATAGGCGATGTTGTAGCGAAGGGTGTCGTTGAACAGCACGCTGTCTTGCGGGACGATCCCGATGGCCGCGCGCACGCTGTCCTGCTGCACCTCCTTGATGTCCTGACCGTCGATCAGCACACGACCGCCCTGCGGATCGTAAAAGCGGAAGAGCAGCCGCCCGATGGTCGATTTGCCCGCACCCGATGGACCGACGATCGCGACCGACGACCCGGCGGGGACCTCGAAACTGAGCCCGTCCAGGATGGTGCGCCCGTCTTCGTACTGGAACGTGACATTGTCGAAGGTCACGTGCGGCTCTTTCACGACCAATGCGGGCGCGCCTGGCGCATCGTTCACTTCGGTTTCAGTGTCCATCAGCTTGAACATCTCGGCCATATCGACGAGGCCCTGCCGAATCGTGCGATAGACCCATCCCAACAGGTCGAGCGGGCGGAAGAGCTGGAGCAGGTAGGTGTTCACGAATACGAGATCGCCAACGGTCAGTTCTCCCCGGCTCCAGCCCCAGACGGTGTAGGTCATCGCGCCTGCCATAAGCAGGTTCGTGATGAGCGCCTGCGTGATATTGAGAAGGCCGAGCGAATTCTCTGACTTGATCGCCGCCTCGGCATAGGCGCGCGCCGCGCCCGAATAGCGCGCCTCCTCGCGTTTCTCTGCGCCGAAGTATTTGACCGTCTCGAAGTTCAGCAGCGAATCCACCGCGCGGTGGAGCGCCTGTCCGTCGAGATCGTTCATCTCGCGCCGCAGCTTGGTGCGCCATTCGGTGATCCATCGCGTGACGAGGATATAGGTGACGACCGTGAACCCGGTTGCGGCGACCAGTTCCCAGCCGAAATTGAGATAGAAGATGACGCCGACGGCGATCAGTTCGATGGCAGTCGGGGCGATATTGAACAGCAGGAAGTAGAGCATCGAATCGATGCTCTTGGTCCCACGCTCGATGATCTTCGTGACCTCGCCTGTGCGGCGGGTAAGGTGGAATTTCAGGCTGAGACGATGGAGCCGATGAAACACGTCTTCGGCAAGTGCCAGCGTCGCCGCCTGTCCCACACGCTCGAAGGCTATGTTGCGAAGATTGTCGAACAGCACCGAAGTGAAGCGACCGAGGCCGTAGGCGGCGACCAGTGCGAGCGCGACGCTTGCGCCATCGCCGACCGGCCCCGCCATTGCATCGGCCGCGCCTTTGTAGGCAAATGGGAGAGCCAGCACTGTCGCTTTGGCTGCCAAAACGAAGAGCAGCGCGATGATAATCCGCCGCCTAAGAGGCCAGTTACCCTTTGGCCAGAGATAGGGAAGGAACCGCCGGAGCGTCGCCCAGCCTTCGGCCTCGGGAGGAGCCGTTGGACGGTCGGAAGAGGCGGTATCGGGCGGCATCGCGCTGCCCCATGTGGGCGCGCGCTAGCGATCCGGCAAGGTCGGGGCGTGGATCAGCGAATGCGCGGCGTGACGTAGTTGCTCTGATTCACGCGCCGCATCGCGCGCGCAACGTCGCGCGGTACATCGAAGAGGATGCGCTGGCTGCCGAAGTCGATGGCAACGCGGTCGAACATCTTCAAATGCTGCATCCCGATCGAGAGCACTGGCTGGTCTTTCAGCCCAAGCGCCTCAAAAGCAGGCGCATCGGCGAAGGTCAGCGGCACGTTTCTCAGGGCCAGCCCCTCGATTTCCAGGCTGCGCACATAGGCAAGGTCGCCAGTCATGGTCACGCCGTTGACATCCATTGTCAGGACTTCCGCACGGCGGCGTGCGCGGATGCGCTCCTGCAAAGCGAGATTGCCGAGGCTCGCCTGTGCGCCGGTGTCTATGATCACTGTCGCGCGCACGCCTTCGACCATGGCGTCGGTTATAAGAAGCTGCCCGAGCTTCTGCCTCGCGCGCACGATGATCTCGAAGCCGCGGCGCGACATCTTCTTGGTCACGTCCTCGAGCGTGATCGTTTCCTTTCGGAAGTCGATGAGCACGCGGAAATCCTGCAGGGAATCGAGTCCGATGATCCCGTCTGCGCCGAGGTGGTCGCGGTTGAGGACCGGCGCGGTGATGTTGTGGATCGTATGCGTGCCGACGACGAGGTCGTTCACTTCGACCACTTCGACTTCGCGCCTGCTCGCCATACCAACCACGGTCGCAAGGCCCAGACGCGGGAGGGCAAGGCCCCTGTCGATCTGGTGCGTGACGGCGGTTGCCTGGCTGCCGGTGTCGATCAGGAAGTCGAATGGACCCGATCCGCCGATAGTGACGGGGATCGTCATACGCCGATTGCGTTCCTCCTCGAGGTCGAGGACCTGCGTGCCTT